>JBOFLG010000204.1:0-3165 GCA_051657745.1 Dermatophilaceae bacterium
GTCATCACCCCGATCTGCTGGTCGCGCGCACTGAGTCCGAGCCGCTGCGCGGCGAGCATGACCTGCGCGGCGTTGACCAGCTGCTCACGGCCGTAGCCCGCGACCGGCCCCTGCGGGACGCTCGCCGGGTCGACGGCAAGAGCGGCCCCGGTCGGGCCGCACCCGGCGGCCTGTGAGGTCGAGTCCGAGACGAACACGACTCCGAACAGGAGCACCACGAAGAACACCGGAACGAGCAATAGCGCAAGGCCGGACTTGCCCACCCCCGAACCCTGGCCGCCACCACCCATCACGACCCCTCGGGCGGCAGGATCCGGTCAGCGAACCACGTCGGGCTCTGGTCGGTGCGCGACATGATCACCAGATACACCCCGGCATCCGTGGGCACCGCCACCCGTGCCACCAACGGCGAGGATGCCGGGGTCAGCGCCGCCGGGCCGGTGACCTTCGTCGGCGGCACGTTCCGCGGGTCGACGTACTGGTACCCCAGCGCCGCCTTGGTGGTCAGGTACGGCACCAGGTCAGCCCGCCACCGCTCGGCCGAGACCGTCCGCCGAGCGAACAGCCCCATCACCTGCTGGCCACGATCAAGCGCATCCGATCGCGCGGCCTCGTCGAGAGTCAGCCTCGACCCCGGAACCGGGGCGCCGGTCGAACCGTCGTCGTACTGCTCCGGCACCCCGGTCGGTGCCGGAGTCAGTCCGGTCGGAACCTCCACCGGGCTGGCCGATGACCCGCCGCCCAACGGTGCCGCCGCCGGCGTATCGCCGCACCCACCCAACAGCACTGCCGCACAGACGGTTACCGCAACGAGCCCCCCGAGACGCGCAACCAGTGCGCGTCCTCCGCGGCCTGATCGGATTCTGCGTCGACGTGTACCGCCGCCGGGGGATGGGTCAGGTCCACACCCGACGTGATCGCGTCGCGCAGCTCGTCGCGAAGCACGAGCCAGCTGCCACCGATCTTGTGTGCAGGAATCAGATGATGACGAACCCACTGCTACACCCCCTTTTCGTGGTCACTCCCAGCAGGTTGAGCCGCCCCGGAGTGTCTGGATACCCGTTGGTGCGAGACCTCGGCGGATGTCGGGGTCTCTTGTTGAGCGTAGTAGGCGGCCTCGAGCTCGGCGGGTGGGATATCGCTGCAGGGCAGGCAGCGAAGGTCAACGGCCGGTCTCGTGCCCCGCGCTCGCGCCGCGGGCCGCGAGGCATTCTCGGGTTCTCGGTGCGCCGGCGGTGCCGGTTGTCGATGCAGCGGAGAGGACCGGCGACGGGTGCGGGAACGCCACACCTGCGGTGCGTTGTGCTTCCGCCCCCGCGGCGCGCTGGTGCGCCGCCAGGCTCGCCTCGTCCAGGGCGGTGGTCAGGCGTTCGGCTGCGCCCTGCCAGGTGAACGTGCGGCCCAGGTGCTGTTGCAGGGCTCCGGCGCGTTCCCAGTTGGCCGGCATGTTCTGGGTGAGTTTGTGGATGTGGTCGGCCCACAGCGAGGCCAGGGTGAGGTCTCGTTCCTGGCCGGTCATCGGCACCACCGAGGGCGCGCCGAGGTGCGCGGGGACTCGGGATGCATCGGCGAGGAGCTCGCCGATGCCACTGCACCCGGAGACCAACACCGGGATGCCGTGGCCCGCGGCCTCGGCCGCCACGAGGCCGTAGCCTTCGTTGCGTGAGGGCATGAGCACGACGTCGGCGGCGCGGATGTCGGCCTGCACCTCGCCCGGGTCGGTCGTGAACGCCTTGACCTCGACCCCGCGCCCGGCCACCGCGGACAGCCTGTCCGTGGCGCGCCGAACCGTGTCCGGGCGCGCGCCGCGCACGACCAGGCTTACGTCGAGGCCCCGCTGGCGCAGGTCCCGGACGGCGAGAGCGGCCACCTCCGTGCTTTTGATGGGGTCATCGGCCCGCCCGAACAGCAGCACCCGGTGCCCGCCAGCGCCAGGGTCGCGATCCGGCTGGGGGTGCACGTCCACCCCCGGGACGAACTCGTGCACCCGTGCGCGGCTGCCAGCGCGGGCGACGAGTTCTCTCGCATAACGGGCGAGGACGGGGCCGACACCGATGACCAGATCGCAGCCCTCGACGAGGGAGAGTTCCGTGGCCTCGTGTCGCGCGGACTCGGCACGGCCTGCTGTGCGTTCGGCGGGACTCAAGAACTGGGTGCGCGACACGTCCAGGCTGCCGACGAGAGTGTGTACGACATGCGCGCGGATCGCGTTGGGGTACCTGGTCTCCTGGAGGTACGTCGCCGCTCCACCGGTGAAGCGGGTGTGACCGACCAGGCACGACGCGGACTCCGGGAGGCCCTCAGTTCGGGTAAGGCTGGATCTGTCGGCGAGAGGCATTCCGGGGTAAGCCTTCATCCCGCTGACTGTGAGGTTCGGGACGTCGTGCGGGTGCGGCCCCTCCTCTGAAACGCGGGCGACCACGGGGTAGCCGGAGCGCGCTATCCACTCGGCCATCTGCCTGCTGAGAACCTGCCCGCCACCGCCTCCTCCCCACGACGATTCGAGCCACAGGATCGGGCCGTCACGTCCCTCGATGTACCGGCCCACGCTCACTCCCGGAGGAACGTGCGCCGGTACATATCAAGGCCGAGCTCGGCAGCGAGGTCCGCGAGGTCGACCGAGCCCGCAGGATGCCCAGACTCCGCAGCCAGCCGCAAGCGTGCGGCGCATTCCTCGAGGACCGCACCCAGCGTTGCTGCTCGCAACTCGCTGATGACGGGAGGCTCGCCCTCCTCCGATAGAGGAGCGTCCTCAACCTCGAGTTCGGCCCTGGTCTGGGCGATCTCGTCGGTGATGAGGCGCGGCGACGACACCGATCGATGCTCGGCATCCTGTGCGTAGTCGCGCAAGGTCAGCCAATGCCGACTTGGGTCAGTATCAGGTTCCATGCCCCATTCCCCTTCTCACAGTGACGTCTTCGACCGTACCAGCATGCCGGGCACGTTCCGCGGCCCACACGATGCGGTGGGTGGCGAGGCTGGTCTCTTCGTCGGAGGGGACCAGTGACGGGTCGCCGGCAGCGACTGCGGCCACGAAGGCCCGGACCAGGCCCACGTCCCCGCCGCCGTGGCCACCGGGCGTGGAGTCCTCGGGGCCGACGCTCGTGTCGATGCTCTCGGTGGTGCCGTCGCGGAAGTCCGTCACCCGCAGCCAGGTGCCGTCGC
>JBOFLG010000205.1:0-4172 GCA_051657745.1 Dermatophilaceae bacterium
ACAACCTCAACCGCTTCATCGTGCCCTCCTTGGCCGGGCCGGCTCGCCCCGTGCCACTGGCCGCACTGGTCGACACGGAGTTCTCCATGGCCGCTCTCCGGCAGGCCGCGCAGCGTGGCCGGCTGGACGCCCTCCAAGGTCCCGACGGCGTGTGGCGGATCAGCAGAAAGGCGATCGACGAGTACCGGCGCGCCAAACATCAGAGGCGTCCCGGCGGTGGCGCCTGACCGCTATCCGCCGACGCGAATCACCGGCCTACTCCGCGCGTCTGTCATCGTGCTCGCTGTCCGGCATGAGGATGGCCTTGCAGGCATCGACGAAATCTCGGGCGCAGGAACATCCGTTGCCAAGGAGCGGGCCCCTGTCAACGCAGCCAGTCGACGATCTCGCCGATCGCCAAAGCCTGCCAGCGAACCACTGGTCGCGACCGCGTCACCTCATTGGTGCTCAGCATCCACGCCAAGACCGATCGGCCACTCGGCTTCGACCAGGTCGTCGAGCTGGCCGGCGCGCGGGTGACCCGCGATCAGGTGCGCAGCGTCAGCGCACAACTATGCCGCGAAGGCGACCTCGACCGGATCAGGTCCGGCGTCTACCAGTGGTCCGAAGGTGTGCGATCCGCACTCGACCACACCCACGAAGCCGTCTACGCCAGCCGCATCCCCGGCTCTGCCGATGCCGACGAGAGCTGCACATGCCTCGGCGACCGAACTGTTCGATCAACTCTTCCCGGCCGGCGTCCGCATGACCGCAGAACTCCTCGCCGACTACGAACGCTGGGCCGAACTCACCCAGAAACTCGCCCAACACGCACAAGCATCGTGACCTCGCTCAGCAAAGCCACGTGAACGCACGCGATGCCGGGGACTCAGCCACCGGACGTAGCTCCACGGCCTCGGCCAGATGACCGGTGATTCAGCTGAATCACCCACCACCGGGCCAACCCCAGATCTTGATGATGTCGACGACCACACGTGCCGTGTCGACACCGAGAGCTATCCGATCCAGCCGCCGCTGCCGTTCCGGCCCGCGATCCGGTGGTGGCTCTGATCCGGTGGGTTCTCGCTTGTCATCGCTCATACCCATAAGGTGTGCGGCTGCCCGGCGACTTCTCCCCACTCACCCCAGGCCGTTGCCCAGAATCGGCCAATTCTGGGTAGGACCCGATGATTTCGTGTCAGAGTCCCCGACACGGGTCTCGCAAAGATGAAGCCTCCCCCACAGGGCGACTCCGAAGAGCCCTCCTTCATCAGCTGCACAGCACCGTCCTCAGCAACGACTACCTACCCATCGCGCCTCCAACGTTCGTGGCACACCAAGTTCTGATCATTGCTCGCCTGCCGAGGCGGCGAGGTTCTGGGTGTCGCCGGCGGTGGTGATCGGCCACAAGTACCGGCCCGACACGGGCATGGGTGGCGACGCGAGACACAGTGTCCTTGAGTACGTCAAAGTGAGGTCGTGGCTTTCCGACCTAACCTTTCCCGCCGCCCAGGCGTCATCAGGACATGAGAGCCAGCGAGTTCGCGGAATTCTACGAACAATCCCGGGACCGATGCCTGCGGGCCGCGGTCGCTCACGGAATGCAACCGGACCGAGCCGAGGACGCCGTCGCCGAGGCATACGCCAAAGCGTGGGCATCCTGGGGCAAGGTACGCCGCTGCAAAGCGCCTGCGGCGTGGGTGGTGCGTACCGCGATCAATGCCGATATCAGTCGGTGGCGTCGGCGGCGGCGTGAGGTCTTGGCTGACCCACCGGACACTGTCGGGCTATGGCGCGACGAAGACGGTGTCGACCTCGTGACCGCGATTCGTTCGCTCCCTGTGCGTCAACGTGAGGTCATCGTCCTGCACTACCTGCTCGACCTGGACGTCGCCTCGACCGCACGCTATCTGGGCCTCGCTACGGGCACTGTGAAGGCCTACCTCCATGCCGCGCGCAACGAACTGCGCGTCAAGTTAACCCCCGAGAAGGAGTTACAGAAATGAACATCGATCTAGATCAACAGCTACGCGAACTCGGTGCATCCCATCGACTCGACAGGACAGCCGGTGAGGTCATGGACCGCGGCGATCAGCTGCGGCGGCGCCGGGGAAAGCGACTGAGCCTGGCGGCAACTGCTGTCGCGCTTGCCGGAGTAGCAGCGACGGCTGGGCTCAACGCAAACAACAATCAGGAGCTGCCGCTGGCCGACCCTGCGCCGTCGCAAGGCGGCACTCTCAAACTGGTGAACCTATCGCAGCCGGCTCTCGACGCCGTGACCGCGAAGTGCGTTTCGGAGGAATCCCCGATCGCTCGTGCGGATGCTCCAGTGGCTGCGATCGACGCAGGAGAGTTGACGACGGTTGTCTACCGCTCCGGCGCCGAGATGTACCTCTGCGAAGTTATTGAAGGGGCGGATGTCACAGTCCAGACCTTGCAGTGGAGTTTTGAGACCTACGGCGAGCGAGTGTTTCTGACGAGGTTCAAATTCGCCCCTGCTGAGGTCGAAGGCGGCGCGGCTGATTCTGGAGGGACTTATCTGACTGGCTTCGGTTTTGCGGATCCGGATGTCGTTTCAGTGGAAGCCCATATCGGCGGGCAGATAGTCCCGGCCGCGCTGGAGGACCGGATGGTCGCGCTGGGGTCAACTGAGCCGTTCACCGACGACGAATTCGACAAGGCCACCTTGGTCGCCACCACCGACGAGGGCGAGAAGATCGTCACGGCGCTCTTCTGACAGCACCGGGGTTCGGCGCCAGGTCGGCCACTCCGCCACGCAAACCGGCGCCGAACCCCAGGGAGGTTCGGCGCCGGTTTCTGGCTTCGAATGCACACAACAAGTAGCCCGACGGCCCCGGGAGGTGAGCTGAATCAGCGGGACCCTGTGACTGTGCTGCGGATCCGGGCGGCCCCTGCGTAACGTCTTGGCCGCTCGCGAACGGCTGTTTCCGCACACCCACGACACGCGCGGCCGCAACCCGCCCTACCCCCCGTACAGAACGCTCGGGGCCTCCCACACCGCGGGCGGTCTCGGGTTCACTGGTTTCTACGACGCCTATGGATACGCCCGAGTCAGCACCCGCACCTAAGACGTCGCTGGCCAAGTCACCCAGCTCCGCGGCGCCGGCGTCGACCAGGTCCATACCGAGACCACCGCCGGAGCCGGCCCGTGCTCGACGATCTGGTCGACCAGCTCAATGCCGGCGACGTCCTGATCGTCACCGCCCTCGATCGGCTCGGCCGAGTCGGCCGCTCGCTCCTCGAGCTCCTCAACGACCTCGCCGGACGGGACATCGGAGTCCGGGCGCTGCATGGCGGGATCGACACCACCGACCCCGTCGCACGCACCATCGGCGTCAGCCGATCCGTACTCTCCCGAAACCTCTAGAAGCGGATGTCGCCGGTGGTCAGGGGTTCTTGGAACCCGTCGATCACCTCGGCTGCTCGGCTGTAGGTCTCGATGTACTCGCATGCGTCCGGGTGGATCATCGCGGCTATCTCAAGGAGGTCTTGGTAAATCGTCAGAAGTGGTGATCGGTAGATGGGTTCGTGGTGGGCGATCCGGTTGCGGAGAATGCGGATCTGGTTGAGCTTCGCATGGATGTACTTACGTCGGCGATCGCCCCGATACGGAAAGGCGTGTTGGAGTCGCGGCTGCCACAACGTGGTCTCATAGCTCAACACACGGTCGCGCGGAACGCCGGCACCGGTGAGACCGACCCAAAGCCCGAACGACGTCGCCGCTACCACCTGGTCACTCGTTGGCCTCGGTGTGCCGCGGTTGATGAGCGTGGTGGTGGCTGAGCTGACCGCGTCTCGCTCGGTGTGGCACAGCTGGACGTGGGAGTCGTTCCACCAGTCGCCTCGCCCGGCCCGGTCTACCAGTCGGTTGTGGATCGCGTTGCGAACGCTGACCTCGACCACATTGACCGGGCCCCACAGAGCGGAGGAAGCCGCGAGGTTCCACGTGTAGAGCCGCAAAGCAAGGGCGCGGTTGCCGTTGTAGCGGTTGAGGTAACGCGCAAAGCGGGCCTCGCTCAACAGGCCCTCAAGCCCTAGTACTACAGCCGTACTTATGGTGTGGCGTCTCGGGCTGTGTAGTGGCATCGTCGGGCGCGGGCTTGGTGTCGGCGTCGCCAGTGTGACCAGTCCAGGACGGCGGTGACTGGGGGCGGTTGGTGCCAGATGAGGTG
>JBOFLG010000206.1:0-5888 GCA_051657745.1 Dermatophilaceae bacterium
ACGCATTCGTGCGTATCCATCCCTTCGCCGACGGCAACGGACGGGTGGCCCGAGCACTGGCCTCCGTGTTCACCTATCGCCGACCGGGCGTGCCACTGGTCGTCTTCGCCGACCAGAAGGACATCTACCTCGATGCGCTCGAGGCGGCCGACAGTGGCCGCCCCGAAGCCTTCGTCAACTTCGTCGGAGAACGATGCCTCGACACCATCGAGCTCGTGCGATCGAGCCTGGGCATCACTGGTGCGGCAGCGACCGCGGCCCGAGCCCTGGCCGACCTCACGGTCCGCGACGACCTCACCCGGCAGGACCACAACAAACTCCATGCCCGCATCATGAGCATCGTCCGTGAGCGGTTCCCGACACTTTTTGCGGAGTTGGATCTCGGCGACTCCGTCCGCTTCGGCCACGAAGTGCAGCCCCCAGAGTTACGCCCACCGGACGGGCAGCACCCTGTGGGGGCGACCATCAGAGGGCACAGCCTCGGGATGTGGATTCCGCTCGCCGGCGCGGCCAATTCACTCGAGTTCAAGCGCCACGGCAGCGTCGCCATCTGGTCCGCGGCCCGCGACACAGCGGGTGCCGACTTCGTCGCCACCACCTCGGCAAGCCCAGAACTGCGCCTCGAGGTGTTCGTGCGCGACATCCACCCGGTAGAAACCGAGGTGCTTCGTATCAAGATCGACAACTGGATCCGCGCCATCCTCGACATCGAACTCCCCGCGTTCGATGAGCACGTGCGAGCGGTGATGTCCACGATGGGCGACACGTGAGCGACGAACCCGCAGGTGGCTCGCAGTCTGTGAGCCAGCAAGACGTCGGATGACGGCGGCGCCGGCCCGGGAAAATCGCGCCGCAATAGGTACCATGTTCGTTTCTTTCGTTTTTCGAATAAGGTGGGGGCGACGACGAAAGTAGGCGCAGATGACTCGCACCGCATCAGTTGGCTCGCGAACGTACCTTCCGGAGGCCGCCGCAGAGGCGCAGATCATCGACTTCGCCAAGGCGCTCGAGCGCGCTGGGGGTCAGGCACCCACGAGCACACCGGCACTCGTCGACGCGGACGGTCGGCGCACGACCATCCCTGCGGCCATGGTCGATGTTCTCCGACAGGTCGCCGAGTCGCTGAGTCACGGGCTTGCGGTCACGGTGGCGCCATTGAACGCCATGATGACGACGCAGGAGGCCGCCGACTTCCTCGGCGTCTCCCGGCCCACCCTGGTCCGCATCCTCGACCGAGGCGACCTCCCCATGGAGCGCCCAAACCGGCACCGCTACGTCCGGCTCAGCGACCTGATTGCTTATCAGGAGCGCCTGCGGGACGAGCGTTCGGATGCGTTGGACGCGTTGGCTCGGGATGCCGAAGCCGCGGGCCTCTACGAGGCCACGGACGCGCCACCGCCGCCGATGCGCTGAGGCACATGAGTTTCCCGGTCCTCCTCGACACCTGCGTCCTCTATCCCCGGACCCTCACTGACACGCTGCTGCGGATCGCTGAGGGCGGCGCGTACCGGCCGCACTGGTCCGCCGACATCCTCGACGAGCTCCGGCGCAACCTCGCCAGGGTCGCCAGCGTCGGTGGTCGTGCACCCCGACGGATTCCTTCTCGACCAACTCGACCTCTACCCACGCATCGTGCTGGACGCCCTCTCGGACCAGTCGCGTACATCGGCGAGACCGTCACTCACCACGTCGGCGCTCATCGCCTCGCTGGAGCGATGCGGAGTTCCGAGGTTCGCTGCCGAACTCCGGCGCAAGGGCGGCATACCAGCGTGAAAGGGTCATCGTCATGAGCGACACGAGACGGTTGGTCGACAAGTTGTGGTCGTACTGCGACGTGCTGCGCGACGACGGCGTCGGGGTGGTCGAGTACACCGAGCAGCTCACCTACCTGCTCTTCCTCAAGATGGCGCACGAACGCGCCATCCGGCCCGAGGGGTTCGGCCGCGAGGTGATCGTGCCCGAGGAGTTCTCCTGGCAGCGGCTGCTCGACGCCACCGGCATCGAGCTCGAGGTCGTCTACACCCAGATGCTGCTCGGCCTCGCCCGCCAGCCCGGCGTCATCGGCACGGTATTCCGCAAGTCGCAGAACCGAATTCAGGACCCGGCCAAGTTGCGCCGCCTCATCGTCGACCTCATCGACAAGGAGGACTGGTCCGGAACCGGCGCCGACATCAAGGGCGACGCCTACGAGGAGCTACTCTCCAAGGGCGCGAGCGACAAGGGCTCCGGCGCCGGCCAGTACTTCACCCCGCGGGCGCTCATCGAGGCGATCGTGGACGTCATCCAGCCGACCGTTGACGACACCGTGGTCGACCCGGCCTGCGGCACCGGCGGGTTCCTCCTCGTCGCCCACGAGCACGTCGCGCGCACCGCCGGCCGGATGACGCCGCCGCAGCGTGAGCACCTCAAGACCGGCCTGGTCCGGGGCACCGAGTTGGTCGATGGCACCGCGCGACTCGCCGCGATGAACCTGCTGCTGCACGGGATGGGCGACGCCGACGGCGACTCGCTCATCGACGTCAACGACTCGCTAACCGCCGACCCCGGCGAGCGCTGGAGCGTGGTGCTGTCGAACCCGCCGTTCGGGCGGAAGTCCTCACTCACCATGGTCGGCGCTGACGGCCGCGAGGCGCGTGAGGACCTGGAGATCGAGCGGCAGGACTTCGCCGCCACCACCAGCAACAAGCAGCTCAACTTCGTGCAGCACATCATGACGATCCTCGACACGAATGGCCGCGCCGCCGTGGTGCTGCCCGACAACGTGCTCTTCGAGGGCGGCGCCGGCGAGACAATCCGGCGCCGGCTGCTCACCGACTTCAACCTGCACACCATGCTGCGGCTACCCACCGGCATCTTCTACGCCCAGGGCGTCAAGGCCAACGTGCTGTTCTTCGACAAGTTGGTCGCCCGCCCCGGCCAGCCCTGGACCGAGCGATTGTGGGTCTACGACCTGCGCACCAACCAACGCTTCACGCTCAAGCAGAACCCGCTGCGCCGCACCCACCTCGACGAGTTCGTCGCCTGCTTCGCAGCCGGGATGCCGCGCGCCCACCGCGAGGAGTCCGAGCGGTTCCGCGCGTTCGGCTACGACGAGGTCGTCGCCCGCGACAAAGCCAACCTCGACATCACCTGGCTGAAAGACGACTCGCTCGAGGACCTCGACAACCTTCCCGCGCCGGATGTCATCGCCCGCGAGATCGTCGAGGACCTCACCGCAGCCCTGGCCGAGTTCGAGGCCGTGGCGACCACTCTCGGAACGCAACTCGACCACTCGCGTCGCTGAGCGGCCAAGCGGCCACCGCATCCGGCGTCGGCCAGCCGAGTGGTCACGCGGTGTGCGGCCAGCGGAGCGCATGCCCCGGTGTGCGGCCGGCCGAGAGTCAGAAGCCCGGCGTGACTCGAACCGACTCGACGCCCGAGAGGTCTCCGAGGATCGGGACGCAGTTCACCTCGACCTCGACGCCTGCATTGTCGGCGCCCTGGCTCGTACAGACGGTTTCGAAGGTCTCACCGCCGGCGGCGAAGGAAAGCGTGAAAATGGTCGGCACCTGAGTGGCGTCCGTGAAGGTGGCGCGCATGCCCTCCACCCGGGCGCCGAGATTGCCCGTCTCGGACAGCGCCCAGCCGTCGGCCACGGTGGCCCGCGGCAAGGTGAACCTCTCGCCGACCTTGATGTCGAATGCCGCCGCCGTGGGCAGATCCGTTGGCAGGTCCGTGGGCAACTCGGTGGGCAGGCTCGTGGGAAAGTCACTCGGGAAGTTCGTGGGCAGAGCGGTCGGCACGGCCGACTCGACGGCATCGACGACGGCACGACCCACGCCAAGCACCCCCCAGATCACCAGCCCAACCACGACGATGACGGCAACCAGGGCGACGATGGCGCCGATCAGACATCCTCGCGACCGGCCCTTCGACGGGGGTGGCTGCCACGGGGTACCCGGGGTGCCGTAGCCGGTGGCGGGTGGCACCGGGCCAGTGGGCTGCGGCACCGCCCCCACTGGATAACCGCCGGCGGGGCCGTCACCGGGCGGCTGCCACTGCGGCACTGAGCCCGGCGCGCCATCCGTACCAGTGACCGGCCCGGATGACGGCGGCGCACCCGACGGGTCGGGCGCAGCGATGGCCTGGGTCCGGTTCACGTCGATCGCCTGCGTGGGCTCCGGCGACGCCCATGAGGGGGGCGGCGGCGCGGTGACGTCGGTGGGAGCCGGCGTTCTGAACTGCTCAGTCCACTGTGATCCGTCCCAGTACCGCTCGCGGCCATCGGGCTGCGGGTGCCACCCCGGGGGTGCGCTCATTGCCGTCCTCCTTGATCACCGCCAGTCCCCGTGCCGGACGGGCGAGTGACAGCCTAGGGCGCCCTGCGCGGGTCCGTTAACAGCCCTGCAGCCAACCCACCTGGCGCGCTATTTCTCCCGTACGCTCAGCTGGCTTACGAATTACCCGCAGACAACCCACCCGCAGGGAGACATGGATATGCAGCAGCGATGTCGTTGGCGAGTTCTCACCGGGGCGCTTGTCGCTTCGGTGTTGTGGTCGGTCGGCGCGGCGGCCGGGCCGAGTTCCGCGGCCACCGTGTCCGGGGCTACCGGAGCCGCTCCCGGCGGGCCGGAGTTGTGCGATGTCAACTCCAGCGCGCACATGTCCGGTGGAAAGTTCATCGTTCAGAACAACCGGTGGGGCGCGCCCACCGCACAGTGCATCGCCCCACGGGACAACGGTTTTACCGTCATGAACGCGGCCCACAACAAGCCCACCAACGGGGCGCCGGCCGCCTACCCGTCGATCTACGTCGGATGCGACTACGGCGAATGCACCACCAACAGCGGGTTGCCGCTCCAGGTAGACGAGTTCGGCGACGTCCGCTCCACCTACGCCATCGACACCCCGGACAGCGGCGCCTGGAATGCGGCCCTCGACCTGTGGTTCGACCCCACCAAGCGCACCACCGGGCAGAACACCGGCGCCGAGTTGATGATCTGGGCCAACCACCGCGGCGGACCTCAGCCGATCGGCACCCGCACCGCCACGGTCACCCTCGAGGGCGCAGCCTGGGACGTGTGGATCGGCAACATCGGCTGGAACGTCATCTCTTACGTGCGCCAGCAGCCGACCAACTCGATGGCGAACTTCAGCGTCACCGCCTTCGTCAACGACGCTGTCGCCCGCGGCCAGATTCAGCGCTCCTGGTACCTGACCAACGTGCAGGCCGGCTTCGAACCGTGGGTCGGTGGCACTGGCCTCGCCGTGCGTGACTTCGCCTTCACGACCAACGGCACCGCCCCGAGCGCCCCGGCACCCGCTGCCCCGGCACCGGCCGACCCGGCACCGGCCGCCCCCACCATCCCGAGACTGGCCGGCCAGGCTGCCGTGCCACCGGCCGGACCCGCAGCCGCGCCCGGTGACACCCCCGCCACCGCTGACGTCACGAACCGAAAGACCGGCGACCGCAATGCCTCGATGACCCCGATCGTCGGTGAGCAGAGTTCACGGTGCGTCGATGCCGCCGGAACGGACCGCGGCGCGCCGACGCAACTCTGGGACTGCGGCAACGGCAACCCCCGCCAAGGATGGACCCGCGACGGCCAGACCCTGGTCAACACCGGCTCCGGCCTCTGCCTCGACGTCCAAGGCGCCAGCACCGCCAACGGAGCCCGCGTCCACCTGTGGCCCTGCCACGGCGGCGACGCCCAACAATGGGAATCCCGCAACGGAGCGCTCATCAACCCCCACTCCGGCAAGTGCCTCAACGCCGGCGGCGCCGACACCGGCACCCGCCTCCAGATCTGGGACTGCGACGGCCGAGGCCCCGGCGCAAACCAGCGCTGGACGATGAACTGACCCTGGTCCCGACCACCCCCGCTCAGACCGGCCGCTGACCATCGGGG
>JBOFLG010000207.1:0-4617 GCA_051657745.1 Dermatophilaceae bacterium
AAGCGCGGAGGATGGGCACTGTTCCACCTTGCTCGCGCGCGCGCCGTGGAGCGGCCGGTTCGGGGCCACTACCGGATCACCGACATCGGCCGAAGGCTGCTCGCCAGCCACCCCGACGGGATCACCGAAGGGCACCTGAACGCGGTCGGCGGTGACCCGACCACTCACCAAACAGCGATGTCAGGCTCGCCCCCGATGATGCAACCGGGGCACGTCCCCACCGACGAGGAGTCGGCGCTCGATCCTGAGGAGCAGATCGCCTCCGGCGTGGCGCGGATCAACGATGATGTCTCCGCCGAACTCCTGAACCGAATCATGGCCCAGGAGCCGGTGTTCTTCGAGCAGGCAGTCCTCGACCTGCTCATCGCCATGGGCTATGGCGGGACGGAGGGCCGCGCGACCCGCACCCGATTGTCGAACGATGGTGGCATCGACGGGGTCGTCGACCAGGACGCGCTCGGGCTGAGCCGCATCTACGTCCAGGCGAAGCGCTACGCGGCACACAACAGCGTCGGACGCCCCGCGATCCAGGAGTTCGTCGGCGCGCTCACCGGCAAACAAGCCAACCAAGGCGTGTTCATCACTACGAGCACGTTCACCTCGGACGCGGCGACCTTCGCCGAAGGGGTCTCGACGAGGGTCGTTCTCATCGACGGGTACCGGCTCGCCCGGCTGATGATCCGCTACGGCGTCGGTGTCCAGGTGAAGCAGACGATCCAGATCGTCGATATCGACGAAGACTACTTCGAGTAGCCATGGCCAACTTCGACTTCGTCCGGCGGATGCTGCCATCGATTCACGACGACTGCGCCCGAGCCGAGGGACGAACTGCTCGCCTCGCTCCAGTCGCGCGCCTTCCGGGGCGAGCTCTGACTGATATCATCATCCCGATTGTGCTATCACCCGGAGGTGCCCATGCCCGCCATCACCGTTCGGAACCTCTCCGCAGAGACCCACCGCGCCCTCAAGGCGCAGGCGGCCGCGCACGGGCGCAGCACGGAGGCCGAAGTACGCGCGATCCTCAACGATGCCGTCACCCCGGAGACCGCCCTGGGCCTGGGCACCGCGATGGTCCGGGTTGCCGCCGACATCGGCGGGTTCGACCTCGACCTGGAGCGGAACACGAGCGCCTCGCAACCCCTCGACGTCGAGTGATCGTCCTCGACACCACCATCCTCTCCGAGCTGATGCGGGCGTCCCCGCACCCTGGAGTCGTCGCCTGGGTGGACCATCAGGCTCGGTCGACACTCTTCGTCACCACCCTCACCCTCGCCGAGATCCGCTTCGGGATCGCGGCGCTGCCGCGCGGACGGCGGCGATCCACGCTGCACCAAGCGTTCGAGAACGGCATCCGGCCTCTCCTCGCCGACCGGGTGCTGGCGTTCGACGAGGCAGCCGCCACGGAGTACGCCACCCTGCGGGCCGCGGCCCGTGCGGTCGGCACCACCGTCAGCGACGCGGACGCCCTCATCGCAGCCACGACCTCGGCTCACCAGTTCGCGATCGCGACCCGCGACGGCACACCCTTCCAGGCCATGGGCCTGCACGTCATCAACCCGTTCGAGTAGCCATGGCCAACTTCGACTTCGTCCGCCAGACGCTGCCGTCGATTCACGACGACTGCGCCCGAGCCGAGTCGTACCTGGCCTCCGACCCGCGCTCGGCGTGCTTCTACAGCCGCCGCGTGGTCGAAAATCTCGTCGGATACCTCTACGACATCCTGTCGCTGCCGACCCCCTACCGCGACGACCTGGCCGCCAAGATCAGCGACGCTGCATTCACCGCGAAGGTCCCGCAGGGAATCACCCAAAAGTTCACCGCCATCCGCCGCATCGCCAACACCGCAGTGCACGAGACCCGCCAGATCCGTCCCGATGTGTCGCTGGCGGTGCTGCGCGAACTGTTCCACGTCGTGGTGTGGGCCTCGTACCACCACTCCCCCCAGCCCAGCGTGGTGCCGTTGCGCGCCACCTTCGACCCCGCCCTCGCCGCGAAAGCAGCACCGCTCACCCGCGAGGAGGTCACCCGGCTCGCCGCGAAGTTCCACGAACAGGACGAGGCCCACGCCCGCGCGCTCGCCGCGAAGGACGAACGGCTCGCCGCCCACGAGGCCACAATCGCCGAACTCAAGACAAAGATCGCCGCCGCCCAAGCAGCCGCGGCCCCGGACACCCGCGACTACGACGAAGCCACCTCTCGCGACCTGTTCATCGACGTCCTGCTGCACGAGGCGGGCTGGCCGCTGGATCAGCCGCGCGACCGCGAGTACCCCGTCACCGGCATGCCCACGGCATCCGGCAAGGGCGTCATCGACTACGTACTGTGGGGCGCCGACGGCATCCCGCTCGCGGTGGTCGAGGCCAAGCGCACCGGGGTGTCGCCCGAGGTCGGGCTGCAGCAGGCGAAGCTCTACGCCGACTGCCTGGAGCGGCAATTCGCCCGGCGCCCAGTCATTTTCTGCAGCAACGGGTACGAGCACCGCATCTGGGATGACGCCGCCGCCGGCTACCCACAGCGCGAGATCCAGGGCTTCTACACCCAGGGCGAACTCGAACTGCTGATCCAACGCCGCCAGACGAAGGTCCCCCTGTCGACCGCCCCGGTCAACACCGGCATTGCCGGCTGGCCCCACCAGGTACAGGCCATCGCAGCCGTTGCGGACGCGTTCGACCGCAATCAACGCCACGCCCTGCTGGTGATGGCCACCGGGGCGGGCAAGACCCGCACCACCATCGCGCTCGTCGAACTACTGCAGCAGGCGAACTGGGCCAAGCGGGTGCTCTTCCTCGCCGACCGCACCGCGCTGGTCAACCAGGCCGTGAACGCGTTCACAGCGCACCTGCCCGGCTCGACCACGGCCAACCTCACCACCGAGAAGGATGTCGAGGCGCGGGTCTACGTCTCGACGTACCCGACGATGATGAACCTCATCAACGAGGTCGACGGCGGCATCCGGCGCTTCGGCCCGGGCTACTTCGACCTCATCGTCATCGACGAGGCGCACCGCTCCGTCTATGCCAAGTACGGCGCGATCTTCGACTACTTCGACTCGCTGCTCCTCGGCCTCACCGCGACCCCGAAGGACGAGGTCGACCACAACACCTACCGGCTGTTCCACCTCGAAGCCGGCGTACCCACCGACAACTACCCGCTCGACAAAGCCGTCGACGAAGGCCGCCTCGTACCACCGAAAGGCGTCAGCGTCGGCACCGCGTTCACCACCCGCGGCATCCGGTATGTCGACCTCACCGAGGAGGAGAAGGACCAGTGGGATGCCCTGGACTGGGGCGAGGGCGGGCCGCCCGACGAGGTCGGCGCCGAGGAACTGGGCCGGTTCCTGTTCAACGAGGACACCATCGACAAGGTCCTCGGCACGCTGATGACGCAGGGGCACCACGTCGCCGGCGGTGACCGGCTCGGCAAGACCATCATCTTCGCCGCCAGCCAGCGCCATGCCGAGTTCATCAAGGCCCGGTTCGATGTCGAGTACCCCGAGCTCGGCGGCCACTTCGCCCGGGTCATCACCCACGCCACCACCCACACCCAGTCGCTGATCGACGACTTCTCCATCAAGGACACAGCGCCGCACGTCGCGATCAGCGTCGACATGCTCGACACCGGCATCGACATCCCCGAAGTCGTCAACCTGGTGTTCGTCAAGACGGTGCGCTCAACGTCGAAGTTCTGGCAGATGATCGGCCGCGGCACCCGGCTCTGCCCGGACCTGTTCGCGCCCGGCGAGCACAAGCAGGACTTCCGGGTGTTCGACTTCTGCGGCAACCTTGAGTACTTCGGCCAGCACCTCCCCGGCTCACCCAGCCGGACCCGGAAGTCCCTCTCCCAGAACCTGTTCGAAGCCCGGCTCGGCCTGGTCACGGCCCTTGGCGCGAACGAGCCCGAGTTGCGCGCCGCCACTGCCGCCACCCTTCACGAGATCGTCGCCGGCATGAACCTCGACAACGTCATCGTCCGGCCACACCGGCGGGCCGTCGAGACCTACGCCACCGCCGGCGCCTGGCAGACCCTGACCCCCGCGGATGCCGACGCGCTCCATCCGCTCGCCGGCCTGCCGTCGTCGGTGCGGGATGACGACGAAGACGCCAAGCGTGTCGACCTGCTCATCCTGCGCTGCCAACTCGCCCACCTCGACGGCGACACCGCCCTGGCCAACCGGCTACGGGACACCATCCAACAGATCGCCGCCGCGCTCCTCGGAAAGACCACAATCCCCCACGTCGCCGCTCAGGCCGCGCTGCTGGAATCGCTCGCCGGCGACGAGTGGTGGGTCGACGTCACCCTCCCCATGCTCGAGGTCGCCCGACGCCGCATCCGCGGACTCGCCCGATTCATCGAACGAACACCGCGCAACCCCGTCTACAGCGACTTCGAAGACACCCTCGCCGAGAGCACCACCATCACCCTGGCCGGCGCCACCCCCGGCACCAACATCGAACGCTTCCGCGCCAAAGCCGAGGCCTACCTCCGCGAACACCTCGACAACCTCGCCCTGCAACGCCTCCGCCGCGCCAAACAACTCACCCCCGACGACCTCACCGAACTCGAACGGATGCTGCACGCCGCCGGCGGCCAACCAGCCGACATCGCCCACGCCACCGA
>JBOFLG010000208.1:0-8589 GCA_051657745.1 Dermatophilaceae bacterium
TCGACTGGGTGCGGCAGCCGAGTCCGGGGTTCGCCGATCAGGTCGTGCAATCGCTGCTCGTGCGACCCGACGGCCGGGTCGAGTTGAGTCCTCCGGTGGTGTTCACCGGCGAACTCCCGGAGATCGTCCAGGCCGAGGATTGGCTGGCCTACGCCGTACTCGCCGCCAACGTCGCCGGCGTACTCGGCCTTGCCCAGGACGCCACCCGGACCATCACACGACCCACCGGAACGTGAGGCAATGATGCTGTCCTTCAAGGGAGCAAGGTGAACGCGTTGATGTGGCGTGGACGCACCACCGTGAAGTGGCGCCTATCGACGGTGGCGATCTCGGACAACCCCAGGCGCTCTGCCATCGCGACGACGGATGCGTCGACCGTTCCCAGGGAAAGGTCGCGATAGCGGGCGACCAACTCGGCGATGCGGATCCAATCGGAGGTGGCCGCCGGTTCCACGGTGAAGGCGCCGGCTGCGAGGTCGCCGAGGAAGCGGACTTCTGGCTCCGCGCCGAGGCGTGTCGCCAGCAGGTAGACGACCTCGGTGATGACCAGCGTGGGAACGATCAGCGGACCAGGATGACTCTCCAGAAGCTCGAGGGCCGCGTCGTGATGAGCGTCGTCAGCATCGACGTAGGCGTAGAGCGGTCCAGCGTCGACAACCAGCGCGGCTATCGCGCGACCTCGGCGGCGAGGATCTCCTCGATCCGCTCGGAGACGTCACTTCGTCCGCTACGCCCCGCACCAGCCGCACCGAGCCGTCGCCGAGTCGACCCGTCGCCGAGATAGGCCTCCAGCGCCTCGCGACTGATGTCGGCGATGGTGGTGCCCCGCCGCCGTGCTTCGTGGCGAAGCTTGGCGTCGAGCGCGTCGGGGATTTTCACGGTGGTGCGTTTCATGTATGCCAGCATACCCGTACCCCAGGCACACACTGTCCCGCGCGTCGATCCGCTGGGCCGCGGGATCAGAGACGGAGTTTGAGGCCTTCATGGGAGGCGACGAACCCGAGTTGCTCGTAGAAGCGGTGTGCATCCGCTCGCGCCTTGTCGGTGGTCAGCTGCACCAGAGCGCATTCGCGCCGTCTGGACTCGGTGATCGCCCAGCTGAGAATGGCAGCGCCCAAGCCCCGGCTGCGATAGTCCCTTCTGACCCGCACCGCCTCGATCTGGGCGCGCAGCGCGCCGCGCCGAGCGAGGCCGGGCAGAAAACTCAGCTGCATGGTCGCCACGAGTTCGCCGTCGGCTTCCACCACCATCAGTAGGTGGGCGGGATCGGTGTCGATTGCATGGAACGCTCCCAGGTACCGCTGTAGGTCGTCGCCTCCGGTGACACCATCACGGGCCGCACCGAGTTGGTCGGCGGCCAGCAGGCGCACAATTGTCGGCACGTCACTCTCGATCGCCTCGCGAAGCGCAACGTTCAAGTCCCGCATAGCTAGGACCGACACCACATTCACCGCAACATCGTCTCCTGACCGCAGTGCCACGGCGAAACCCGGCTTCGCCGCACGGGGGAGGCAGGGCCTCCCAGCAAGTCCGGCAACACGTGGCGAGGACGAGGTTGGGATCTGCCCAGGATCTGCCCTGTCGAAGGCGTCCTTGAGGATCGGGCGCACGCCTCGGACGGGCGCGGCCGAGAGTCCCCGGTCGCTGTCTTGCCGCCACCGCCCAGCTTTCCGCATGCAACTCTGCAAGAAACATCCGAAGGACACCGCCTGGAGCCGGTCAGAGGCCGTCTTGAGTGTGGTACCCCCTGCGGGGTATCCAGGACTAGGAATCGCCCGTTCCTGCTGGTCACGGCATTTTGCTCATTGAAGCGACAGCCAGGTTGCCCGATAGGTGAGGGGGCCTCGAAGGCGACACCACCAAAGGGTAGTTGACCGTCGCGCCGCTCCCGCGGGCCGCACTATCATCGTGGGTGGCCTTCGGCCCGAGCGATCAGTTCGGCGATCCAGTCAGCGACCGTCTCGGTGAGTGGCCGGGTGCGCAGCCCGGCTGCTTGAGCCCGCTCGCACCGGGCCCCGAAGAAGCCTGCGGTGGGGTGGTCTGCGGGCACCCAGAGTGGGTTGTCGCGCCAGGGCTCCAGCCCCCGGCCGCGGACTCGTTCGCGTTGAGCCACCGCGGCGCTGCCGACCTGGGCGTGATGGCCTCGAACGCCGCGGCGAGATGGCCCAGCGTCGTTGGTGGAGCTGCTACGTCGTAGGCGCCCGAGTCGCCGACGGTCAAGCGGTCGAGGGCGAACGCGGCGAGGTCGCGGACGTCGATCACCTGTACTGCGAGGTCCGGCGGTCCGGCCAGGATCGGGCGATTGGCGCTCAGGGCGTCATACCACCACGACGAACGGCCGAGGTTCTCCCGTACGGGCGGTCTGGAGGGAATGGGGGCCGGTACACGCTCCGGGACGAGATGTAGCAGACACGGGCATCGCTCCCGGCTAGCTTGCCCGCTGCCGCCTCAACGACTTCCGCAGCGCCGCTCCAGGTGTCGACCACAGCGTCGACCTCGGGAACCAACCGGGCGACGTGGTCCCCGGCCATAGGCGCCATGCGGTCAAGGCTGGTCCAGTGCGTCCCCGTGGGCAGCGCTGCACCACCCCGGGTGGCGCAGGTCACCTGCCAGCCGCGCCGCACGCCTTCCTCGGCAACGGCCCAGCCGACGAATGATCCCCCGCCCAAGACCAGGAGTCGCGTCCGAGTCATCCCAGGAGTTCCACGACGCGTTCAGCCGCGCGGCGTGCGTGGGCCACGGCGGTTAGTGTCGGGTTGCCCGCCGTCGGCCAACCGATCACTCCGGTACCGGCGACCAGCAGCCCAGGGTGACCCCACACCTCGCCCGACTCCGAGCACACCGACTCCGCAGGGTCGACGCCCATGCGGACGGTTCCGAGGTAATGAGCGGACATCCCGGACGGCGCCGGGCGCGGCCTGTGGTGCGGGAGGTAGGCGACGACGCCTGCGTCCTCCAGGTGCTCGAGCTCACCCACCGAGTCCTGGACGCGCGCCGAGTCGGCCGAGGAGCGCCGGTGCACCACCTGCGGCACCGGCATGCCGTCGTCGTCGCAGCATCCGTCGCTGAAGTCGAGCCGGTTCTCCGGGTTGACGTCTTGGTGGCAATACCACCCGAACACCACCACGTCTGCACCGCGCTGCGCCTCGGGGGACAGCGGCGCGCCGGCGGGGCCGGGCATATGCAGCACCTGGCCATGCGCCAGGTCGCCGCCGGCCTCTGCCGGCAGCCAGGTGGTACCCCGCAGCAGCGCGTGCGGTTCGGTGTCCGCGCCGAGGGCAGGACCGGTTGGGCCAGGCCTGACCCCCGCCGCAGTCACGAGCGGGTGCTCGTGCAGGTGACGCCCGATGACGTCGTTCTCGACGCCGCTCGAGAACAGGAGTTGCGGCGTACGGAAGGCGTTGGCGGCCACGACGACCACGTCGGCGTGGACCGTGGACGTCGTTCCGCTGGCCAGGTTCAGGACATTCACCGCCCGAGTGCGTCCGCCGCTGCCGAACAGTACCCGCTGGACCTGGTTGCCCCGGCGGGCGAGCACCGGTCCGGGGGCCCGAGTGAGCAGCTCGTGGGTGCCGATCGGGGTCACGGGCCGCGGCCACGAGACGGCTAGCGGCATGGCCGCCGGCGGCTGACGTCGAGCTCGGCAGGCCTCCGCTACCGCGGTCCGGGTCGCGAGGACCGACCGGTCGTCCACCGTTGAGGCGGGGCTGACGACACCGAGCGCTCGCTGGCCGTGCGCGAGCCGCCGCTCAAGCTCTTCGCGACGGAGGAAGTCCGGACGCTCCCAGGCAAGGGGCAACGGCGCGGCGCCGCTCCAGATGCCGCCGGTTCCGCCGTAGCCGGAGCGTACGCCGACGTTCTCAAGCCCAGTCGTTGGGCTGCTCGCCCGCTCGATCGCGATGGCGAGCGGATCCCGCATCGCAAGGTCCCGCTCATGCCGCTCGGCCGGGGAAAGCCGGCGTAGGCTTGAGCCGCCGTCGGGACGGCCACGCTCGAGGACCAGGACCGAGCTGGACGGTCGCAGTCGGCTCACTGTCGCCGCAACCACGGCACCGACTAGGCCGGAACCCACGACGACGACGTCGGCGGCGCGCGGGGTCGTCACGACGAGTCAGAATCGGCCAGTCCCAGGAAGGCCCGGGCGTTTGCGTCGAAGACGGCGTCGAGCACCGAGGTGGGCGCCGGCCCGGCGAGCCGGTCGACTGCGGCGAGCACGGCCGCGAGCGACTGGAAGTGGACGATATCCACACCCTGCGATGCCGATCCGTAGCGGGCCTGTCCCGGCGCGCTGCTCCAGTGGTAGTCGTGGGTCGACGCGTTCACGCGGCCCAGCTCCGGGTCGTCCACCGGCATGACCCGCAGCAGGTTGCAGGGAGCGTCCGAGCCGTACATCACGCGGCTTGGGCTGAGGTGCTGCAGGGCCAACTCCACGACCGCATCGGCGGTCACCATCGAGGTGTCGGCCCACACCCGGCCGGACGCCCCGACTACCGTGAACGCCTCTGCGACGCCGGACGCGTTGGGCGAGACACGGCCCAGGTGGGCCAGGTCGACGTGGAGCGCCGGATGCGCCTCAAGGAGAGACACCACCTCTCGCAAGCACTGATCGAGCGGCCGTGCCAAGTGGAGGACCAGCGGGGCGGCCGCGTCCGCCGCGGCGGCGCACAGCCAGTTGGGGAAGTAGTCCGCTACTCGGGCGTAAGGCGGCTCGCGCATGAATGGGTAGCTTTTCACCGCGGCGTACCGGCCGGTGTCGAGCTCGCGAAGGGTGTACTCGGGGTCGTCCAGGTCGGCACAGAGAGCTACGAGTTCGCCCGGTCGCCGGTGCTCAAGCAGGTGGGCGGCGGCCTGGCGGAAGTCGATTCCGAGCCAGGGCTGGGGAATCCATAGCCGGTCGACGTGGCGGTCGCCGAACATAAGCCTCTCGACCGCGCGGGTGTCGGCCACCGACCATCCAGGGAAGGTCGAGCGCGGCTGGCTCCACCCAAAGGCGCTGATCTCGCCCACCGCCGCTCGGCCATTGGCGTGCACGTGCACGTCGAGGAGGCGGTCCGGCAGGCGGTTCACTAGGTCGAGGCGGCGCTTCTGTTCGTGCTCGTCCGCTGGTTCTGCCCGCTGCCGGTACTCGCGTTCGGTCCGTGCCGAAGGGCGCATAGGACTTCCCGGCGAGGTCAGCCGACGAAGATGGGGCGCCGCGTTAGCTGTCGGGGACCGTTGAGGGGCCGCGAGGGCTTGTCTGCGATCTCCTCAGCGAGCCGTTCGGTGAGTTCCTCGACCGTCGCCTTGAACTGCTCGCCGGTGCGTGGTCTGACGGTGAGCGGACCGCCTTCGTCGACTTCACGGTCACCCACCACAATCGTATAGGGGACCCACTCCTTCTCGGCCTCTCGCACCTTCTTGGGCAGCCGGTTGTCGCGGTCGTCGACATCGACCCGGAAAGGTAGCCGCTCGGCCAACTCCAGGGCGGCGTCGAGGTGACGTTCGTTCACGGGCAACAGCCGCACCTGCGTCGGCGCGAGCCAGGTGGGCCACTCGGCCTTCTGGCCCTTGGACATCAGCTTCGCCTGGTGCTCCAGCAGCGCGTAGACATTGCGGTCCACCGACCCCGACACAGACGTGTGGAGGAGGAGTGGGAGCGCCTTCACGTTCTGCTCGTCGACATAGTCGATGCCGAAGCGCTCGGGGTTCTCCACGTCGATCTGCACGGTCGAGAGGCACGCGGCCTTCTTGGCGTTGTCGATGAAGTTCAGTTCGAACTTGGCCACGAAGTAGAAGAACCGTTCGTCCCAGACCTCCACCAGGGCTGGCCGACTCAGCAGGGCCATGAGGTCCTTGATGAACTCGGGGTGGTCGTCGAGGAAGGACTTGACGAAACGGATCGCGGGCACGCAGTCCACACCGATGTCGTCGATCCAGCGCAGGCACAGCTTCACCTGCTCGAGGAATTCCTCCTTGGCCATCGACTCGTCCGCCACGACCGAGTGCATATCGGGCATGGTGAATGCCCGAAGCCGCCGCAGGCCGGCGACCTCGCCACCCTGCTCGCGGCGGAAAGAGTGGTGGGTGAGTTCGTAGAGCCTTACCGGCAGGTCCCGGTAGGAGGCCACCATGTCGCTGAGGATCATGTACTGACCGAAGCACGCAGCGAACCGGAGGAAGAACTCCTTGTCGTCGCTCGTGACCCGGTACTGCCGAGCCGGGAAGCGCTGGATGTACTTCGACAATGCCGGGTGCTCGTAGTCGTACATCAGAGGCGTCTCCACCTCCATGCCGCCGTAGTCGGTGACCATCGCGGTAACATGCTGTTCAAGAAGCCGCTTGACGAGGATGCCGCTGGGGTACCAGCGCAAGTTCCCGGTGTCGGACGCGGGCTCGTAGTCGACAAGCTCGTGGTCGCGCATTAGTCGAATGTGAGGGGGGGCGTCCTCTGCGGCACGGTTGCCCTCCCGCTCGTAGGCGACGAGGTGGCGCAAGCCTTCGTTTGCCGCACCTTTGAGCCTGAACTCGTCAACGGGGACGTAACTGCCGTCCGGCGAGTAGATCCGCCAGTCCGATTGCAGTGTCTTCTCCGCCGCCAGCGCCTGAGACTCCTCGTCCGCAGTTGGTGCCGCATCGGCTTCGTGCCCGGTGGATGGCCTCGGGTGAATAGTGCGGGCGAGCTCGGAGAGGGGGTGCCCCTTGCACTCGACGGCGAATGACTTGTAGTAGCCGAACGGTGCCCGCTGCACGTCCAGGTCCGGGAAGTGCGTCGCCAGGCCCACCTCGATGCGGGCGAGCACGTCGGACGCAGTGCGTGCCTTGCATAGGTCGCTGGAGAGGTGAGCGTACGGGTAGACCATCACGGCTTTGGCGCCCACCTTCGTCGCCATGTCGGCGATCAGGTCGACCGCCTGCGCGACGACGTCGGGAATGCCGGGCTCGTCTGGCCTCTCGACCGCACAGAAGGCCACCAGCCCCTCGAGCATCTCGCCGTGTGCGTCCGCCTCGTCGGGGTTGACTGTGAAGCCAGTTACAACGGCCTCTCCAGTGACTGAGTACTGGAACCGGTCGGCGTGGATCAGCAGCAGACGCAAGGGAACTCCGGGTTCGAGCGGGCGCCCATCTGCACCGGTGAGGCGGCAGGAGGCGGACTTTTGAGAAGCAGACGGGCGCAACTCTACGGGCGTCGACTTCAAGTGGCCCCATGTCTCACCCCGCTACCGCGTCGACACCGTCCGGGTGCTTGTCGGGGCAAGAGGTCGTACGTCGGGCTGTTGTGCAAGGCACCTTCCGGGGACTACGCATCGGCGACACCGACCTCAAGCTATCCATCGAGGACCAGGAACGAAACGCACGTCCAAAGCCAGCCGCGACGGATGTTGAACTAGCGGGCCGCATCATCAAGCTCGCAAAGCAACGCCGCGCGCTGCGAGTCTGCGACCTTAACCGGGGGGATGTCGTCGAGCTCCGTATCAATCTCAGTGCGGAACCCTCGTATCAGATCACAGCCGCTGTCACATCCGTGCGCGACCTCATTGAGGGGCGTTCAGCGGCACTTGGAATCGCTGAGTCCGCCTTGGCCGACGCAGAAATGATCTCCGAACTTCTGCGGCGTCTCTTGGTCGACTTGGCACCCATCACGGCTCGCGTCACCAGCCATCGCCGCGTTGTGATCAATGACGAGCCGTGGCTTGTCGATGCAACCATGATCGTGCCCCAAAGCACGCTCGATTCCGAGGCTGAGGATGTGTGTCTAGTCGGGGTGACCGAGGTTCCGTTGTACTGGAAGGACGTACGGCGAGTGCTCTTTGACGGATCGTCGTACTCGGCCTACGTGCGGCTGGCCAACCCAGGCCTGGCCACTTCTTGGTCGCCAGTCAAGCTCGCGACCGTCTTCGATCGCATTTCTACTGAGCTCGGGGACGAGTTGCGGGCGCTGCCTCGGATCTTCAGTCCAACAGGCATCATGGATGAGGGCCGCGGCGTGGTGTCAGTGCCGGACATCTTTCGGGACGAAGGGCTCATCCCGTTCGGCCGGCAACTCGGATCGTTCACCGGCCACTCGGTCGATGAGATCGAACTCGAGTCTGTCGCCCTAGGAGCCTCTCGACGGGTCGTGACTGTCGAAGATCTCAACGACATCGGCGTCGTGCGCGCTGCCTTCGAGGAGGTCGTCAGCTTGGTACTGGGGGACGAGCCGGTCGACCGTGAGACTGTTCGACACCTCCGCGAAACTCACCAAACGGTCGCTCGGCTGACCGTCCAACTGAACCTTGCTAATCAGACGAAAGCAGAACCGGAGGCTGCGGACGAGCTGGCACATCTGCTTGAGGTTGAGTTCGTCGCGATCTACTGGTGATCGTGGGACGCCGGTGGGACAGCGAACCGTATTCTATCGTGTTTTGCCGGATGTGGCCGGACATAGCGAGGTGAGGGCGAGTGGCCTGTTTCACCTGGTCAGAGCCCGTTCTGAGCGTGGTACCCCCGGCAGGATTCGAACCTGCGCCCCCGCCTCCGGAGGGCGGTGCTCTATCCCCTGAGCTACGGGGGCCGGTGTGGCCCGACCGGTCCAGTTGCGCGTCGCGCAGCTCGCCGGTCTTGGTACGGAGA
>JBOFLG010000209.1:0-5178 GCA_051657745.1 Dermatophilaceae bacterium
GTGGCCGGGCGGTCCGCCACCGGCGAGGCGACGTCATCCGGCATGACCTCGATTATGCGGGGCGCAGCCGTGGGGGTTTCGAGCGGTCGCGGAGCGCCCACCCAGTTGTCCGGCCGTTCCGACCGGGCGGTCGCTGCGAATACCTGACACAACGTTGCGGTCCCTGGCTCAGGGATAACACGGCGTTATCATGGCTGGATGATCGATGCTGCGGGGCTCCGGGTGATGAAGGCCATCGCCGACGAGGGCAGTTTCACAGCCGCCGCGAGCCGGCTCGGGTACACCCAGCCAGCGATCTCCCAGATGGTGCGCCGCCTAGAGCACCGGATGGGCACCGTGCTCGTCGAGCGAGTTGGCCGCACCGTTCGTCTCACCGAGGCCGGCCAGGTGCTGGCCCGTCACGCCACACCGGTGCTCGCCGCGCTCGACGCAGCTGAGGAAGAGGTCGCCGCGATCGCCGGCCTGCGCAGCGGCAGAGTGCGCCTGATGGCCTTTCCGTCATCCTCGGCCACGCTGGTGCCCCGAGCACTGGCCCTGGTCAAGCAGCGCTTTCCCGACGTGAGCATCACCTTCGCCGAGGCGGAGCCGCCGGAGAGCCTGGCAGCCCTCCGAGCCGGCGAATGCGACCTGGCGGTGGCGTTCACGTACGAAGGCGGCGACCTCGGGCACGGAGGAGCAGACCTCGACGCGTTCATCACGACACCACTGCTCGAGGATGAAGTCCGGCTGGCTGTTCCGTCGACCCACCCGACCGCCAGCCTGGACACCGTCGACCTCGCCAGCCTGGCCGATGACCCCTGGATCGCGGGCTGCCCGCGCTGTCGCGGTCATCTGCTCACGTTGTCGGCGGCCGCCGGATTCCAGCCCGATGTGGCCTACGAGACCGAGGACTATGTGGCGGTACTGGGCCTGGTGTCCGAGGGGCTCGGGGTGGCCTTGATTCCCGACCTCATCCTGCGAACCGTACACCACGCCGACGTGGTGGCCTTGCCGATCACGCCAGCGTCGCGTCGCACCATCGCTGCAGTCACCACACCCGACCTGCACCGGGTGCCGGCGGTGGCGGCCACCCTCAACGCCCTCGTCGAGAGCGCCGGGTCGCAGTCGATGAGGCCGACGACCCGGACGCCAGAGCCGGCATTCCAGATCTAACCCGGCCGACGACGGATCGGCACCGTGCGCTACGTGCGAGTAACCACCCGCACGGCGCTGTGCCGGCTCCGGACAATCGCGACATCGCCGTGCCGATCAGTTCGGTAGGTATGAAAACCGTTGCGGCGTAGCGTCTCGAGGTGGCGGCCAGCGGGATGTCCATAGTCGTTGTCGGCGCCCACGCTCACCACAGCGACCGGTGAGCGCACCGCTGCCAACAGGTCGGGATCGATGTCGGAGCTGCCGTGGTGCGGTGTCTTGACCACGTCGAACCCGGCAGCCATCCGGGCCATACCCGGCTCGCGGCGGAGGCGGAGCAGGAGGTCACGACAGGCTTCGCGCTCGATGTCGCCCAGAAGCAGGGCATCGACACCGCCGGTGCTCGCTGCGAGCACCACCGAGGCGTTGTTGGGGATGGACCCCGCAGCGATGGTGCGCGCCGGGCTCCACACCACAGCGTCGAGCTCGCCAAGGCCGAGCCGGTCGCCTGCCCGCACGGTGACCACGGGGATGTGGGCACCTCGGGCCAGTCGCTCGACCGCCCTACTCGCGCGTTCCGGGTCGCGCTCCGGTCCGACGAGAACCTGTCGTACCCGTCGGCCGTCGAGCGCACCGGACAGCCCGTCAACGTGGTCGGCGTGCAGGTGGGTCAGAACTACTGCGTCCAACGTCCCGATACCGAGCCGGTCGAGGCAGCCGTCGACGAGTGGCGGGTCGGGCCCAGCATCGACGAGCACGGCAGCCGACGGACCGCTGCGCAGCACGATCGCGTCACCCTGCCCCACGTCGCAGACCACGACCCGCCAGTCGTCGGGTGGCCAGGTCACGGCCTGGGTGGGCACGGCCACTCCCACCGCGAGCCCAGCAAGGACGAGGACGAGGACCGGCCGCCGGGCGACCACCGAACTGAGGAAGCGCCCGGTCACGAGCACCGCGACGCTCAGAACCGCGAGCAGCATCGCGCCAGTCGGCCCATCCGGCCAGGGCACCGTCCCGCCCGGGATCCGCACCGCGTGGCGCGCGATCTGGGCGATGCCGGCCGCCGGCACCACGCCGACCCACCCGGCCATGGTCGCCAGGCGATCAGAGAGCACCGACGCCGCGGCCGCAGCGACTCCGGCAATGGTCGCGGGTGCGACCAGCGGAGCCGCGAGTACGTTCGCGGCCACCCCGACCAGGCTCACCGACCCCTGGAGCAGCACCACCAACGGTGCGGTCGCGGCCTGCGCGGCCACCGGCAACGCGAGCACGGGGCCCAACCCGGCCAGCCGGGGCGGAAGGCGGGCCGCCACCGCGTCGGCCCACGGCCGGGTGAAGACCAGGATGCCGAGGGTGGCCAACGTGGACAACGCGAAACCAAACGAGCGGGCCAGCCACGGGTCGACCACAAGAACGACAACCACCGCACCACCGAGCACCGGCAACCCCGCCGAGCGCCGCGACCGGCTCAGACCGATCAGCCCGATGGCACCCATCGTGGCAGCTCGGACCACGCTCGGCTCGGGCCGGGCCAGCACGACGAAGCCGGCGAGAGCACCCAGGGCGACGAGCGGCCGGAGACGCCGCGGCACACCGAGCACGCTCGCTAGCCCGAGCACCATCGCGGTCACAATCGTGCAGTTGGACCCTGAGACTGCGGTGAGGTGCGTCATCCCGCTGGCCCGCATCGCCTCGGTGAGGTCGGCAGGCGTGCGAGTGGTGTCGCCGACGACCAGGCCGGGGAGCAGGCCCCGGGGGTCGGGTGGCGCCCCCTCGACGGACCGCCGAAGCCCGGCCCGTAACTGGTCGGCCGCCCCAGCGATCACGCCCGGCGGCGCGACCACGGTGGGCCTGCCGGTCACGCGCAGGGATGCCGCGCGCGCATCCGCGGCGTCAGCCGGCTCGAGTCGGCCGACCACCTGCACCGTGGCCCGCCATGACGGTTCGCGCAGCTCCCCACCGCCGACGAGCAGAATCGGCACGCTGCCGTGGTGGCGCGCACCCCGCCCGATGACCTCGATGAGGGTGGCTTCCCGGAGCACGCGAGCCTGCTCGACCGGGCCGACCAGCCGAGCGTCGCCGGTCACCGTCACGATGGCGGTCACCGTGGCTCGCTCCGCAGCCAGTGCGGCCACCTCGGTGCGACCACTCCACCGGTGCTGCGCGGCCGCCGCCACCTGGAGCACGGCAAGGAGGACCACCCCGAGGACCACCACCCATCGCACTCCGTCGGCCACTGCTGACGCCGTCGCGGACGCTGCGGAACCGCCCGACCGAACGGCCGACCGAACGGCTGGCCCGGGTAGCCCGGCGGGCACCTGTCGGGTCGTCCGTCCGCTGCCGAGTCGGACCGTGACCGCAGCCACCGCACAGAGCCCAGCCACCACCAGGTGAGTTCGTGGCGCGACTCCGAGCAGCGCCGCGGACCCAGCCCAGGCCACCACTGCCGGGCCAACCAGGCGCAGGTCGGCGGCCGCGTGGGGTTCTGTGCGGACTGCCTGACCGACCAGCGCTGTCGACCGAACTCTCGGACGCTCCCAGAAGGTTCGCCCGCGGGCTGGATGTCGCCGACCGGGAGACGTGACCGGCCGCCCGCTGCTCGGCGGCCGTCGACTGCCGATCACAGCGTCACCAGCGGGCGTAGGTGGCCGAGCACCTTCTCCCCGATGCCGCTGACTTCACCGAGCTCATCGACCGAGGTGAATTGCCCGTGCTCGGCGCGCCAGTCGAGGATGCGCTGGGCCAGTACCGGCCCGACTCCAGGGAGGGTGTCGAGGGCAGCGAGATCAGCACCGTTCAGCGACACCAGCGCTCGCGCCGTCGTGCCTGGTGCGCTGGATCCCGCGGTCGCCGGTGACCCCGGCGGCGCGCCTGGTAGAGCGGTGGTCGGCTCGCCAGGTGCTGGTACCCGTACCTGCTCACCATCGACGACCACCCGAGCGAGGTTGACGCGGGCCAGGTCGGCCTTGGTGGTAGCGCCCTGGGCTGCGGCGACCGCGTCCGAGACCCGTGATCCGGCAGGAAGCCGGTACACCCCGGCACGGCGAACCTGGCCGACGACATGGACCACCGCCACCACCGCGCTGGCCGTGGCCGAGCTCGGCAACCCCTCAGGTGCTCCGCCCGGGCCGGCGGAGGCGGTTTGCGGCATCCGCGCCGTCGATGGCGGCGCACCGACCGGCACCGCGCCCGTCACCACGCCCGTCGCCCCAGCACGTGGTGCGCCACCGGGAGCGGACACCGTCTCCTCGGGTCGGGCATTCGACCAGGCGACCCGGAGTCCGAGGACCACGATCACGACCACCGCCGCGAGGACCACCCCCAGAACTGCCGACCGCCCCGGCTGCCACCGGGCGCCAGCGAGCGCGGTGGGCAGACGTACCAATCCGGCGAACGGCCGGTGCCGCCGATGGCGCCCGGTATCGTCATCCGCCGCCTCGAACTCGCCCTCACCGGCCGGGCCGGAACCTCGCCCATGCTCGGGGTGTTCGGGGGCGTGTCCAGGTGGCCAGGGACCTGCCATCGTGACCGCCGACGGCCGCTCCACGTCGGGGCGGCCGTCGAGGGCCCGGGCACACTCGGCTGCCCTTGGAGCGAACTCGCCTGTCGGCGAGGGGTACCCACCTCGAGCCGTCCGGAGATACGCGAGAGCGCGGACCGACACGGCGTCGAGATCGTGGCGTCGAGGCATACCGCGACGCTAGATCCGGCACCCGGGTCGGTGTGCGGGCCCGATGCCAAATCTCCTCAGGCTGTGGACAACCGGTCCGGCGCCGATGCCCTGTGGACGAGCGCGCGACCACCCGGCGCGCCGGACCATGGCGGGCTCAGCCCGGGTCTCGGTACTGCCGGATCCACCAGCCCCGGATATTGCGCCGGTGCCGCGAGAGGACGAGCAGGCACACCAACACCAGCCACGCACCGACCGTCCGCGAGACCCCAGGGACACCACCGGCAGTGCCAGCCACACCCACCACCACCAGCCCCACGGCGGTAGCCACCGACGCCTCGCCCACGAACGGAAGTGCCACGCTGGCCGCCACGAAG
>JBOFLG010000210.1:0-9563 GCA_051657745.1 Dermatophilaceae bacterium
CACCCCGGACACCCCGAACGCGGCCCCGGACACCGGCACCACCCCCCAAGACACCCCCGTCACGATCCCGGCCCTGACCAACGACACCCCCGGAAGCAGCCCGTTCGACCCAACGACAGTGCGACTCCGGGACCCCGCCGACGGAACTCTGAAGACGACGGTCGTCATCCCAGGAGAAGGCACCTACACCGCCAACCCCGACGGATCCATCACGTTCGACCCCGCACCGACCTTCACCGGCCCCGCGACCCCGATCACGTATCAGGTCGCCGACATCGACGGTCGCACGACGACGGCATCCCTCACCGTGACGGTGACGCCAACGCTGCCTACGGCGCGGCCAGACACCGGCCGCACCGACCAGGGCCTACCGGTCACGGTGACGCCGTTGGCCAACGACACCGCCTCATCCGGGATCCCCCTCGACCCGAGTTCGGTGCGGCTGCGCGACCCGGCGACCGGCCAACTGGTCACCACGCTCGTCGTCGAGGGCGAAGGAATCTACGTGGTCGAGGACGACGGCCGGATCACCTTCATCCCCGACCCGAGTTTCACCGGCACCGCCACTCCGGTGACCTACGTCGTGAAAGACGCCCAGGGCCGCGAGATCACATCGACGATCACCATCACCGTCGACCCGAGCCGAATCGCCAAGGACGACCGAGCGGTGGGCCGACCCGGGCAGCCGGTGGTGGTCGACGTGCTCGACAACGACACCATCGTCCCCGGGGTGCCCCTTGATCGCAGCACCCTGCGACTCGTCGACCCGGACACCGGTGAGCTCGTGACCCGCCTGGTCGTCCCCGGCGAGGGCGTGTGGACGGTCGACCTCAAGAACGGCACCCTGGTCTTCACCCCAGAACCCGGTTTCACCGGTGTCGCCACGCCCGTGACGTACTACGTCGAGGATGTCGAGGGACGCTCGACGACGGCCGAGGCGGTCGTCGAGATCGGCGGCCCGGCCGGGTCGCCACCACGCCCTCCGGGCACCGCGCCCAGCGGTCCGTCGACTGGTCCGCTCGCCTCAACGGGTGCCAGCGTGACCCTCGCCGGTGGCATCGGCGCGCTGGCCGTCATCCTCGGCGTGGCGCTGGTGCGCGCTTCACGGCGGCGCCGGGATGACCCGGCGACTGACTGACCGCACCTCCTGGACGGCGACCCCCGACATCCGCGGGTCGCCGTCCGGTCGGTCTGACCTCAGGGGCTGGGGGTCTCCTGGTGCAGCGGAGTCGACAGTTTCTCGACCCGCGGGTCTCCGGCGTCGGCGAAGTAGTCGCCACGAATCGTCTCATCGGTTCCCTCGGGTGCCTTGAGCACACGCAGCACCACCGTGCCGAGCACTGCGACTACGAGGTTGAGCGCGAACGCTGTTACCGCGATGTACCCGAGCGAGCCGATGACCGGGATCTCGGCGAGCGAGCCACCAAAGTGCTCAACCCCGGATCGCGGGTTGGCCACGTTCCACGCCTGCCAGGTGCCGTACGCCATCCCGACCGCCCAGCCGCCGAGCAGCGCCCAGCGGTGCAGCCAGCGGGAGTACAGCCCGAGGACAATCGCGGGAAACGTCTGCAGGATCCAGATGCCGCCAAGGAGCTGGAAGTTGATCGCATTCTGCTTGTCGAGAGCGAGCACGAACAGCAAGGCGAAACCCTTGACGACGAGCGAGACCAGTTTGGAGACCCGCGCCTCGTCCTTCGGGGTGGCGCCGGGCTTGAGCCACTCCTTGTAGATGTTGCGCGTGAAGGTGTTGGCTGCGGCGATCGACATGATGGCGGCGGGCACGAGCGCGCCGATCGCGATAGCCGCGAACGCGACTCCGGTGAACCAACTGGGGAAGGCGTCCTCGAACAGCTGGGGGATGACGAGTTGAGCGTTGGGTTCGCCGTCAAGACCGACCGGGGTGGTGCCGGCCGCAATCGCGACCCAGCCGAGCAACGCGAGGAGCCCGAGTACGACGCTGTACGCCGGCAGGATGGCGGCGTTGCGGCGGATGGTGTCCCGGTTCTTCGCAGATAGGCTCGCCGTGATCGAGTGCGGATACATGAACAGCGCTAGCGCCGAACCCAGCGCGAGTGTGGCGTACGCCCAATGCTGGGCGGCCACCGGGATGTAGGCACCGGTGGGGTTTCCATCGACCGGGTTCGGTGTGGCCATCTTCTGCTCAGCCGCTGCGAAGACGTTGTCCCAGCCGCCGACCGTGGAGGGCAGATAGATGATCGCGACAATGATGACGAGGTAGATCAGGGTGTCCTTGACAAAAGCGATCACCGCCGGCGCGCGCAGACCACTGGAATAGGTGTACGCAGCAAGCAGCGCAAACGCGATGAACAGCGGCGCATCCTTGGCCACCATGTTGTCGCCGCCGCCGAGGCCAGCGACCTCGAGCACCGCTTGGATGCCGACCAGCTGAAGAGCGACGTACGGCATCGTCGCCACGAAGCCGGTGACGGCCACCGCGAGCGACAGGCCCCGCGAGCCGAAGCGGCCGCGCACGAAGTCGGCGGGCGTGATGTAGCCGTGCCGGTGGCTCACCGACCAGAGCCGAGCCATGAACACGAAAATGATCGGGTAGAGGATGATCGTGTACGGAACCGCGAAGAAGCCCGCAACGGCACCGAGGCTGAACATCGCAGCCGGCACGGCCACGAAGGTGTAGGCGGTGTAGAGGTCGCCGCCGAGCAGGAACCAGGTGACCCACGTGCCGAACGTGCGGCCGCCGAGACCCCACTCGTCGAGCGACTCCATGCTGGTCGGACGCCGCCAGCGCGTGGCCCAGAAGCCCATACCGGTCACCAGCGCGAACAACAGCACGAGCACCGTGAGCGCCACCCCGTTGACCCCGCTCATTGCCGGTCACCCAGCTCAGTCGCGCCCGCCGACCCACGGTGTCCTCGCATCGGCCGGTGTGGCCGCGCGATGAGCACGATCCGGTGGGCGAGATACGTCATCCCGCTACAGAGAAAGACCCAGAGGAACTGGTACCACACGAAGAACGGCCATCCAGCAAACGTGGGCTCGACACGTGCATAACTGCCGACCCACACCAACGCCACGACGGGGATGACGAGCAACGCACCGGCGAGCACTAGCAGCACGGTTCTCGCCGGTGGCACGGTGTCATGGTCGACGTCGTCGGGGGGTGGGCCGGCCTGCTGCCCGGTGTCCGGTGGGGTCATCTGGAACCTCCTTGTCCCTGGCGGCGGCAGGGTCGCCGTGCCGCCGGTCACCTTAGGAACACGTCTCGGTGGTTCGGGACGACCACGACGCGATATGCGGCGAGCGGTCGACGAACGCGACGAGCGGTCGGTGCCCAGCCCGCCGGGGCGGCTGTCGGTGCGGCGAGGCAGGATGACGCCGTGTCGACGATCGTGTTCCTCCACGCCCATCCCGACGACGAGGCGTCCCAGACCTCGGGCACCATGGCCCGCCTGGTCGATGACGGCCACCGGGTGGTGGTCGTGTTCGCGACCAACGGCGACCACGGCGAGGCCCCCGACGACCTGGCTCCGGGTGAAAGCGTCGTGGCGCGGCGACGCGTCGAGGCCGCCGGGTCAGCGGCCGCGATTGGGTTGCATCGCACGGTCTGGCTCGGCTTCGCCGACTCGGGGATGTCGGGGTGGGAGCAGAACTCGCACGAGGGCGCGTTCGCCGCGGCGCCACTCGATGAGGCCGCGACGCGGTTCGCAGCCGTGCTCGACGAGGAGGTCGCCGATGTGGCGGTCGGGTACGACTGGCACGGCGGGTACGGCCACCCCGATCACGTTCAGGTGCACCGGGTGCTGCATCGAGGGGTCGAGGTGGCAGCCCGGCGGCCACGGGTGCTCGAATCCACGATGAACCGCGATGCGATGCGTCAACTGCTGGCCCAGGCGCCGGCAGACCAGCGCGGCGACTGGGACCCCGATGCGCCGATGGACGACGGAAACCCAATGGGAACCCCCGAGGCCGAAATCTCCTGGCGGGTCGATGTCCGCGCCATGCTCGCCCGCAAGCGAGCAGCACTCGCCAGCCATGCCAGCCAGACCAGCGACGTGGGAATGATGCTCGCGATGCCCGAGGAGGTGTTCGCCGCCGCATTTGGATTCGAGCACTTCATCGAGCCCGGCCGCGCGCCGGGGATGACGCAGGCCTGGCCGTTCTGAGCAACGGCCTGACCGTCATCTGACAGGCGCCAAGCGCAGCACGTGGCTGACCAGCAGGGTCAGGTCGGCACCGTGCGTCAGACCTCGACGATGTCAAGGAGGCCGTCGAGCCCGACGAAGTCGCCCGCATTGCGCGTGAGGAGCGGCAGACCTTCGGCCACAGCGACCGCAGCGATGAGGAGGTCGGCGAGGCGACCGCGCGGGCGTCTCCCTGCGCTGAGTACCGCCGCGTGGACCCGCCCGTACGCACGGGCCGCCTCGACACCGAAGGGAACCGCCTCGAACGTTGCCTCGGCGCGTTGCAGACGGTCCTGCCGACGAGCACGCTCATCGGGATCATCCGTGGCGGCAGGGCCCGCTGCCAACTCGGCGAGCGTGACCGCCGAGATTGCGATGGTCGCCGGTAGCCGGTCAGCCGGGATCCGATCCAGGTCAATGACGACCGAGGTGTCGAGCAGGCCAGCCGGACGCCCGTCAGGCACGAGGCTCGGTGTCTTGGTCGACCGCGCCGTCGAGGTCATCGCGGAACCGCTGCCGGTCGATCGGGGGCGCGCTTCGGAACGCCTCGATGACGGCCGCCACGTCGACGAGCCGACGCCGGCGGAGCGGACGCAGCTCGCCCACCGGCTCGGAGTGTCGGGTCAGCACGTAACTCTGACCGGCATCCAGGCCGCGCATGATCCGCCCGCTGTCATTGCGCAACTCGCGCTGGCTGATCATCTCACTCACTCCACGACCGTAGCACTGCGTGCTACGGTCGGAGGGTAGGCACCGAAGCGGAACTACCAGACTTCGCCCATCCTGCCGGAGTTCGTCGACCTCCTGCTTCAGTCGTGCGCTATAGCGCGCCACAGCTGTGGTCTCGAGGGCTCTGCGGCTTGACCAGCCCGTGCCAGAACTCGGAGGCAACGGCGTGCTGGGCCGCAAGCCGTGGAAGGAGCGGGTCGGCGACCCCACCGCGGGACGCGACGTCGTCGAGCGAGGCAATGACGTCGATCACGGACCGAGGATCGAACTGGCCCAGCATCCGCTTCGCCTTGCTACGCACGTTGTTCGGGGTAGGCCCGGCGTCGATGACCGAGTGGTGCTACAAGCGGCTGTGATGAGCGCAGCGGTTGCGAAGATAGACCAGCGCCTTCACCCGGTAGGCGAAACCGGCCTTGGCGACACCGATGCTCGTCGCAACGGCATCGGTCAGATCACCACCCGCGCCGCGCTCGATAGCCTTCGACAGCGTGCCGAACGACCACGCCTCGACGGCCGACCAGACCGGCAGTCTGCTGTAGTCCGGGCAGTCGGCGCCAGCATCTCGGTAGCGCAGAATGTGCCGGTCCTTACTCCGGTCGATATCGCGCAGGCACGACTCGACTGTCCGTTCACGGCCGCCGACATCAGTGTAGAAGCCCTCTTCAAGGAACCTGCCGTACGAACCGTGTTCGTGGGCGATGACACTGGCTACGTGCGATCGGAGCATGAGCTCGACGCGCGCCAACGGCTCGACAAGCGCGACTCGCAGTGATTCATCGGCCTCATAGACCGCCCGGACCTCACCGAATGTGGCACCCGGCCGGAAGTCGTTGTCACCGAGATGAGGAGCCCGCTGGAAGTAGCGCGCGTATCCGGAGAACCGATAGTAGTTGTTCGCCGCAAGGAAGCCAGCGCACGCAGGTAGGTCATCGACGACGAGCCCCCGACCCTGCAGGAGGGCAACCTGCTCGTCCCAGGTCAGACTCGGCTTCACAGACATCCCCGGAAAGAATGAGGCCCCTCCCATGTGAGCATCGTGGAGAGGCTTGGGAGGGGGTCGATTGACTCCAATATAACTTATCCGACAGCGCGCGATCGACACGATCAACGTCATCCGGTTCGTCGAGGCCGGCTTCCGAACGACAACAGACGACCAGATCGACGGCTACACGTTGAAGCGGAACTCGACGACGTCGCCGTCCTGCATGACGTAGTCCTTGCCCTCCATCCGCACCTTTCCGGCGGCGCGCGCGGCAGCCATGGTGCCGAGTTCGTCGAGGTCCCCGAACGAGACGACCTCGGCCTTGATGAAGCCGCGCTGGAAATCCGTGTGGATGACGCCCGCGGCCTGCGGCGCGGTCCACCCGTGCCGGATGGTCCAGGCGCGCGACTCCTTCGGACCGGCGGTGAGGTAGGTCTGCAGGCCGAGGGTATGGAAGCCGACCCGAGCAAGCTGGTCAAGGCCGGACTCCGACGCACCGAACGACTCGAGCATCTCGCGTGCATCCTCCGGCTCCATCCCGAGCAGGTCCGTCTCGAGCTTGGCGTTCAGGAACACCGCATCCGCGGGGGCGACAAGTGCGGCCAGCCGCTCGTGCAGCGAGGTGTCGGCGAGTTGGTCCTCGTCGAGATTGAAGACGTAGATGAATGGCTTGGTCGTCAGCAGCCCGAGACCAGCGGCACTCTCGAGGTCGACACCGCCGGACGCTCCCGCCGCGTAGAGCGTCGCGCCCTGCTCGAGCACCTGCTGCGCAGCGAGTGCGTTCTCGAGCAGCGGCTTGCTCTCTTTCTTGATCCGAGCCTCCTTCTCGAGCCGAGCAACGGCCTTCTCGAGGGTCTGCAGGTCGGCGAGGACCAACTCAGTGTGGATGGTCTCCATGTCAGACTCCGGCGATACCGCGCCGTCGACATGCACGACGTCGCCATCCTCGAACGCGCGCACCACCTGGCAGATCGCATCGGCCTCGCGGATATTCGCGAGGAATTTGTTGCCCAGCCCCTCCCCCTCGCTCGCGCCTCGGACGATGCCGGCGATGTCCACGAACGACACGGTCGCCGGCACGACCTTCTCGGAGGAGTGGATCTCGGCGAGCCGTCCGAGCCGTGGATCAGGCAGCGGCACGACCCCGATATTGGGGTCGATCGTCGCGAATGGGTAGTTGGCCGCAAGGACCGAGTTCTTGGTCAGGGCGTTGAACATCGTCGACTTGCCGACGTTAGGTAGCCCGACGATTCCGATGGTGAGCGCCACGAGGCCGACAGCCTACCGGCGTTCCCGTCTCGGCTGGCGCGCACCGCGCAGCGGTTGCGGCGGGCCGCATGTCGCACCGGCCAGCCAGGCCGTCGTCTCGGCCGGGTCGTCGCCCCCGCCACCGGCGCCCTGGCGCGGGGCGAGATGGCCGCCGTGGCCGGCGGTCGTCATCCGGCGGCCGGTTCTGGCGGGATGCCGCCGCGTGGCCTGCCGTCTTCGAGGTACAGCGTTGCGGGCGAGGCGGATTCGACGGCGCTGAGCAGGCGTGCGGTGTAGGGCGCGACGTACCGGGCCGCGTCAGCGAACGACACCCAGTGCACGCCAGCAATCTCGCGCCGGAGGAAGCGAGCAGGGTCGAGCGCACCGGGCACCATGCCAATGTCGAAGACGAAGAGGTGCGCGTCATCCCAGCCGCGCCACGGCGGCAACCAGTTGACCGCGACGAGGCGCTCGGCGGTGACCTGGATGCTGAGCTCCTCCTCCACCTCGCGCTCGACACAGGTCGCGGGCGACTCACCGGGGTCGACAACCCCGCCCGGAAGATCCCACTCGAATTTGTAGCGCAGTTCGCAGAGCAGGATCTCGCCGGCCGGGTTGCGGAGCAGACCCTGGGCGATGGACCGCTTCTTCGGCAGCCGGGCGTTGAGGATGGCGATCCGCCGTAGCCGCTCGCGATCGGCCGCCTCCGCGTCGCTCACCATGACGCCGAATGTAGCGGCCGGGCGCGACACCCCGCCGCGAGCGTCATTCGCACGCCACCGCGACCCGCGAACTCCACGGGTGGCGTCGCTCGTTCGCGGCTCCGCTGAGGCGCCCGACGTCAGCCGATCGGTCTCGGGCCCAGGGGGTGTCAGTCGCCACTGCCAGGATTGACCGATGAACGGATGGATGTGGATGGTCGTCGGCCTGGTCTCCGGCGCCGGGATCGGCTGGTCGCTGGCTCGGCTCGTCTTTCTTGCGCGCGGGGCAAGTGTCACCGCGGAGCGTGAGCTGCTCCGCGAACGCGTGGTCGACCTCGAGACCTCACTCGCCGAGGACATGGAGACCGCTGCCCTGCTCGCCCCACTCAAAGACGCCCTGGTACGCGTCGAACACCACGTCGGGGTCCTGGAGCGAGACCGGGTCGAGCAGTTCGGTTCGCTGCGGGCGGTCCTCACCCGGGTGGATGGCGAGACCCAGAATCTCGGTCGCGCCACATCCTCCCTGGCCGGCTCCTTGCGATCCTCCACAGTCCGCGGCGCCTGGGGTGAGGTGCAGTTGCGCCGCGTACTCGAAGCGTGCGGGATGCTCGCGCGCTGCGACTTCGACGAGCAGGTGTCCGCCGTCGCGAGCCATGGTCGCGCGGTGCGGCCCGATGTCGTCGTGCGCATCCCCGGTGACAAGGTGATCGTGATCGACGCGAAGGTGCCGATGGCCGCGTTCCTCGACGCGCAGGCCGAGGATGTCGATGACGACCAGCGCGCGGCGCTACTCGGGAAGCACGCCACCGATCTGGCCCGCCACGTATCGGCGCTCGCCGCGCGGGAGTACTGGTCGGCGTTTCGGCAATCGCCCGAAATGGTCGTGTGCTTCGTCCCGAGTGACGCCATGCTCGCCGCCGCTCTCGCGGCCCAGCCCGGCCTGCACGAGCGCTCCCTCACCCAGAAGGTGGTGTTGGTCGGCCCCGGTTCGCTCTTCGCCCTGATTCGCACCGTGGCGTTCACCTGGCAGCAGGAGTCGCTGTCGCACTCGTCCCGCGAACTGCTCGCACTCGGGCACGAGCTGTACCGGCGGCTCGGCACGCTCGGATCACACACCGCCAAAGTAGGACGAAGCCTGCAGTCCAGCGTCGAGGCGTACAACGCAATGGTGGGCGCGATGGAGTCACGGGTGCTGGTCACAGCTCGTCGAATGCGCGAACTCGACCTCGTCGGCGAGGATCTGCCGGCCCTGGAGCCGGTCGCGGTCGGGCCACGCCCGCTCACCGCCCATGAACTCATCGACGCCGCAACAGCCGAGGACGCCCGGCCGGAGCTGCTCCTCGACTCCGAACAGCAGCCGGATGCCGAGCGGGGCGCCACACGCTCCGCCTGAGCCGCGCTCATCCCAGCGTTCGACCAGCGACGGGTGGCTGAGATTTTGACATAAGGATATGCGCATGTCAGCATCTCGTGGACCACCAACCCGAGGAGATGACCCCGTCGTGACCACCATCGAACACGCACCCGCCGAATCACACACGCACACCCATGGCCCCGGCTGCGGGCACGACGCCGTGCTGCACGCAGACCACGTCGACTACGTGCACGACGGCCACGTACACCGCGAGCACCGCACCGAGGACGGCGTGCATTACGACGAGTGCACCACCTGCCAGTGCGGCAGTTGCTCGGACTCGTGTGCGGTGTGTGTCTGTGCCGACTGCACGTGCGCGACCTGCAACC
>JBOFLG010000211.1:0-8896 GCA_051657745.1 Dermatophilaceae bacterium
GTGGTTCCTCTCTCTCTAAATATATGGTGATTTCAGTTCGTTGTCGCCTAGTTCAGGGCTACGCTGTGCCGCCGGCACCAGCGAGCTGGCTCACGATCACATCGGATGCCGCGTTACCGTCGGTCGTGGCCTTGGCGGCCACCTCGGAGTCGTTCGCCCAGGTTTCGGTCGAGTAGGTACCAAGGAACGTATTGCGAGCAAGCACCACATTCATCATCTTGCTGACGGCGCCGTTGATCTCCATCAGCGCTGCGGTCTGCTGGCTACCCCAGGAGCCGATGATGGCGCCAGCGACACCGGCGGCGGAGCCGTCGATAGCCGTACTGATCTGGTTCAACGAGGTGACCACTTCGGTGCCCTGCTGGATACGCTGGTCGAAACCGGCTTGGGTAAAGGCAATGTCGCCCGCCATGGCTGGCCCTCCTTCTCTGTCGGGCTCCGGAACGGGTTCCCAGAGCGCCACGTTTCGGATCAGTTCCACTGATCCATGCTCACCTTAGAGCGGGTTTCGAAAGGATGATAAGAGGTTGTCACCGGGGTTTTCCTTGGGCTTTCGGTGCCGTGCTGGAGCGCGCCTGGCCGCATCGGCGTCGATGGCGCGGCCAGCCCGGTTCACGGCAGCGGAGTCGGCCGTGCCGCCCGGGCCGGGTCCAGCGCAGGCCCGGACGGGACCCGGTCGACGAGGGCGGACGGCATCGTCACCAACTCGCTACTCCCGTAACCCAACAGCTGCACGGCGTCCACCCCGGGGATGCCGTAGCGCACGCCATCGTCGGTGACCAGGGACAACACCCCCGAGTCGGCGTCGGCCGACGTGGACGCCTCCACCAAAACCGCCCGGCCGGGCGGGACCACGACGTCATCCACCCACCGGGACCCGGTCGGCGGGGTCGACCCCCCGGCCCGCCCGGTCGGCAACCCGCCGACATCGACGCGAAACCGCAGCGGCTCGCCGCGGCCACCGAAGATAGCGCACACTCCGGCGTCGCTCCGCGGCGCCACCAGGTCGGGTAGCCGGGCCGGAACCGACAGCCCGTCCGGGCTTCCTCCGGAGGCGTTTCGCGCGGTCTCTCGCGGGGCGTTCGCCACGTCGCCGGGGCTGACATCGACAAATCCAGGGGTGCCGCCGGGGTACGCCGCTCGAGCGCCCGATGACCCCACAGTCACGGCCGCCAGCAACGGGGTCACCGGGCGCAGCGATCGACGGAGCACGAGATAGAACTCTTCGGTCCCAGCCTGGCTACGCACCCGGAGTACCTGACCCACCAGCGCGTCAGCCACGGCCTGCGACGGAGAGCCAGCGCCATCGATCAACGGAGCCGCGATGTCCGGCCCGCGGGGAAGTGTCTCCAGCCAGACGTCATCCACGACCTGTCGCGGACGTTGGGTGAGGGCCAGCGCCTCGAGCACGCCACCGGCGAGGGCGTACCGGCGCCCCTGCCAGACCAGATAGACCGCACGCGTCTCCGCGTTCTGCGCCAACATCCCCCGATCAGTGAGTCCGGTGCCGCTCGCGGGCTCCTGCCCCACGAGCAGGGTCGTTCGCGTCCCGGTGGTGACATCACCCCCGGTCATCGGCGTCGAGCACAGGCTCCACGAGCCACGCACCATGTCCTTCTTGGCGGGCAGTGAGTCAGGAAGCCCGAGGATGCCGAGCATCCGGCCCCGTGGCACGCCGGCGAGCGAGCGGGCCGAGACGGCCTGGGGTGGCTTCCCGGCATCCGCAACGAGGCGGGCGGAAGTGAAATTCGCCATCGGATACAGAATGGAGTCGCGGTAGACGAACACCGCTCCGGTGTCTTTCTCCACGACCATTCCTCCCTCGACCCGCCAGGATTTGCTCCCCCCGGGGCGCAGCAGCCCATACACGCCGGCGCCGGCCATGATGACGATCAACGCCATTGCGCCGACGAACATCGTGGTTCCACCCCGGCGGAACGGAGAGCGAATCGGGTCAGTGTCGCGGGTGACGAAGGCCGACACCATGCGTTGCAGCAGAAACTGATACGAGTGCAGGCGGTCACGCCGGTTGGGGGGCGCCATCGTGGCCTACCCCGCCAAGCCGCGGGCGAAGGCGTACAGACCCACCACGCTGCCGGCGAGGGGGAGCACGCTGATGACGAGGGCCATCTCGAGCAACTCGGCACCCCGCGAGACGTACGGGGACGGCTTGGCCTTGCCGGCTCGCTCCGCCACCCGCAGCATCGCGACCGTGACAAGCAGCACCAGCACCACACCTACGAGAAGACCGCCGAGCCCCGCCGACCACACCGGCAGCGCGGTCAGCAGGCCCAGCCCGCCCACCGTCGTCACTGCGAGGAGCGGCGCCTTGTGCCGCACCGTGGGGAACAGCCCCGAGCGCAGCCCGTACGTTGCGGCTACGACCAGTGCCAACACCGGTGCGGCGACCCCACCGTGCTGGAACAGCAGCACCACGCAGGCGCCGGTGGCGACCGCGGCCCCCGAGAGGAACCCGGTCAGCAACTCGTCGGCCCGCACCACCGCCGAGCGGATCATCGCCGGGTCCGGGCGGGCCTGGTCAGCAAGTAGTTCGTCAGCGGTCTCCGGCAGTGTCGGCACCGGCACCCGCCCCAGGCGCATTGCCACCAACGGGAAGACCGCCAGCAGGCCCGTCAGCACCGCGACCACGACCGCCGCCGTCGCACCCGGGGACAGGCCGGTGATGCCGAGGACCGCCATCCCCAGCGCGGCCGCGCCGAGCACGGCGCCGGCGCTCCAGAGCCGGGTGCCGCAGGCCACCCCGGCATACGCGGCAAGCGACCCGACGAGCAACGCCGTGGAGCCGGCGAGCAGATCAACGACATCCACCTGCAGCAGCGGCGTCGCCGGCGGCGACGACACCAGCAGGCCGCCGACGACACCATGGGCCACCCCGGCGGCGGCGACCACCGCCCCGCCGCCACTGTCGGCCAGGGCGCGGGCGAGCACCGACCCGGCAGCCACCAGCACGATGCCGGCGACCAGCAGCTCGACCCCCACCACGGCATGCGGCACCGGAGCAGACAACTCCAGCACCAAGCCCCAGGCGAGGGCCACCGCCGCGACCGTCAGGGCAGCCACCCTGGTGGCGTTCGCGTTCCAGCTGAGCAGCCGACCCTTGCCGCTCTGCGCAATCGCCTCGACCACGTCGTCGTAGTCGACCTCCGGCCAGTCGTCCGCGCCGGGCACGAGATAGAGCCGCTGCCCGTCCCGGACATCCTGGGTGTCCAGGCTCTCCTCAGAGTCCAGCGCGGTACCCGTCTCGGTGCGCAGCTGCCAGCCGCCATGCTGCTCACCGTCGTCGGCGAGGGTGTCGCCGGCACGAGCGATCAGCCCGGGCAGCAACTCGGCCACGCGAGCGTGCGCGGGCACGGCGACGTCGAGCCGACGGTCCGGGGCGACCACGGTCACCCTGGCCAGTTCGGGCCTGGGGGCCTCGCCGAGGGACGCGCCCTCCGGGGACAGCGCCGCGGGGGCGGCCATCTGAATGCTCATGCCGGTCACTCTCCTGACGCGCCTCGAGCGGCTGCACTTTTCCTTGGTACGCCCCAGGATTCGTTGGGCCGACACCGACAACGTACGTAGTGTCGCCACCAGTGGCCCCGGCGTACCGGGGGAACTCCCAGTCGGAAGGAGCCGAGTGATGTCGACGGTTGTCGTCAAGCGCGTGGCCCGTCGCGCCGGGCCCGAGGTGAAGGCGGGCGAGGTCACCCTGGAGCCACCACCGGAGATCCCGCCGCCGTCCTCGCAGCGGTGGATGCAGATGCTGATGATCGTGCCGATGATCGCCGGTGCGGCGGCGATGGCACTGATGATGTCCGGGCGGAGCGGCGGCATGCTGATGTACGTCGCCGGCGGCCTCTTCGGCGTCTCGATGCTCGGCATGATCCTGGTCCAGATCGTCAACCAGGGTGGGGGCCCCAGCAAGCTCGAAATGGCGCTCACCCGAAGGGAATTCATGCGTCAGCTGGCGCAGCAACGCCGGGCGGTACGCAGCACCGCCCGGGATCAGCGCCGCGCCGCGTCGTACCGTCATCCGGCGCCGGATCGGCTGTGGGCCACGGCCGCCAGTTTCCGGCTGTGGGAGCGCCGCTCGGACGACCCCGACTTTGGTGTGCTCCGCCTCGGCCTGGGGCCCCAGCAGTTGGCCACGCGGATCGTGCCGCCCGAGACCAAGCCGGTCGAGGACCTGGAGCCGCTGTGCGCGCTCGCGCTGCGCCAGTTCGTCTCGACCTACTCGGTGGTGCCGGATCTGCCCATCGCCCTGTCGCTGCGTGGGTTCGGCCGCCTCCACCTCGGCGGCGACCCCGACCGGCGGCGGGCTCTGGTGCGGGCGCTGCTCGCTCAGGCTGTCACCTTCCACTCCCCGGACGACCTGCTCGTGGCCGTCTGTGCCGGCCGGCGGCAGCGGGCCGACTGGGAGTGGGTCAAGTGGTTGCCGCACAACCAGCATCCGACCAAACTCGACGCGCTCGGCCCGCTGCGTCTGCACGCCGCGACCGTGACCGGTCTCGAGGCAATGCTCGAGGACGTGCTGTCGAGCCGGCCTCGGTTCTCCACCGCGACACCGCCGCCGACCGGGCAGCACGTCATCGTCGTGCTCGATGGCGGAAACACCGCCGGCTCGGACCACCTGATGACCGACGGCGGGATCGCCGGTGTCACGCTGGTCGACCTCACCAGCCCCGAGCCCCGGATGGTGGAGCCGGAGTCGGTGCTGCTGACCCTGTCCGACCCGGTGTCCTCGGGCGCCCCCACCGGCGTCGACCGCACCGGCCCCGTCGGCGGCCCCACCACCGCCGGCAGTCCGGGACGCCGCGGTGGGCAGGATGCCGGCGGTAGCCCGGGGCAGGACGATGTCGAGCTCGTCGTCACTACCAGCGTGGGTCGGGAGGTCATGGGCCGGCCCGACTCCCTGGGGCCCGAGAGTGCCGAGGCACTGGCGCGGCAGTTGTCCCCGTTGCGGCTCTCCGCCGCCTCGCGCGCGGCCGGAGGGTCGCTCACGGTCGCCCTCGGCCTGACCGACCTGTTGGGGATCACCGACCCCCGCGCCCTCGACACCGCCGTCGGGTGGGCGGTCCGCCCCAACCGAGACCGGCTGCGAGTGCCGATCGGGGTCGGCCCCGACGGTCAGCCCGTCGACCTCGACCTCAAGGAGTCCGCCCAGGACGGCATGGGGCCGCACGGGCTGCTCATCGGCGCAACGGGTTCCGGCAAGAGCGAACTGTTGCGCACCCTCGTGCTCGGCCTTGCCGTCACCCACGACCCCGAGACGCTTAACCTCGTGCTCGTCGACTTCAAGGGGGGTGCGACGTTCACTCAGCTCGACCGGCTCCCGCACACCAGCGCGGTGATCACCAACCTGGCCGACGAGTTGTCCCTGGTAGACCGGATGACGGACGCCATCAACGGTGAATTGGTGCGCCGACAGGAACTCCTGCGTCGCGCGGGCAACTTTGTCTCCCAACGGGACTACGAGAAGGCCCGCGCCGCGGGTGCCCCGCTCGACCCGCTGCCGAGCCTGATGGTCGTGGTCGACGAGTTCTCCGAGTTGCTCACCGCCAAGCCCGACTTCATCGACATGTTCGTCCAGATCGGCCGGGTCGGCCGCTCGCTGGGGGTGCACCTGCTGCTGGCCTCGCAGCGGCTGGAGGAAGGGCGGCTGCGAGGGCTGGAGACGCACCTGTCGTACCGCATCGGGCTGCGGACGTTCTCCGCGTCCGAGAGCCGCACAGTGCTCGGCGTCCCGGACGCCTACGAGTTGCCGCGGGCTCCCGGGCACGGGTATCTCAAGACCGGTACCGACGGGCTGGTCCGACTGAAGACGTCGTACGTCTCCGGCACCTACCGCGACACCTCCCGGCCGGTGCAGCAGGAGGTCAGCCGGGAACAGATCGTCGACTTCACCACCGCCTATGTCGCCGACAATGAGGCCGTCGATTCGCCGGAGACGGACGCCGCCGAGGACGCGGCATCGACCGACGACCCGCTTGCCCAGACGCTGCTCGACGTCCTGGTCGGCCGGCTCGAGGGCCGGGGGACTCCCGCTCACCGGGTGTGGCTTCCACCCCTCGACGTCCCCCCCACGCTTGATGAGTTGCTGCCGAACCTGCAGGTGGACCGGATCCGCGGCCTGACCGCGACCCCCGGCGCCCGAGCGGGTTCGCTGCGCACCACGATCGGCGTGGTCGACAAGCCGCTGGAGCAGCAGCGGGAACCGCTCACGGTCGACCTCGCGTCGGCATCCGGGCATTTTCTCGTCGTCGGTGGGCCACACAGCGGCAAGAGCACGATGCTCCGCACGCTGATCTGCTCGTTCGCCCTGACTCACACGCCCGAGGAGATGCAGTTTTACCTCCTCGACTTCGGCGGTGGTTCGCTGATGTCGCTGCGCGGCCTGCCACACGTGGGGAGCGGCGCCACCAGGATGGAGGCGGATGCCGTCCGGCGCACCGTCGGTGAGTTGTCGGCATTGCTGGCCTGGCGTGAACACCTCTTCGCCAGCCACGGCATCGACGGCATGGCCGGCTACCGGCGGGCCAAGGCCGAGGGCCGTTTCGACGAGGACCCCTACGGCGACGTCTGTCTCGTCGTTGACGGCTGGCAGGTGCTTCGTGCCCAGTTCGACGACCTCGAACCGGCGGTGGCCGAGCTCGCCACCACCGGTCTGTCGTTCGGTATCCACCTGCTCGCGGCGGCACCGCGCACCGCCGACGTGCGGCCCAATGTGCGCGACATGTTCGGCACGAAGGTCGAACTGCGCCTTGGCGACCCGCTCGACTCGATGGTCAACCGTCGGGTCGCGATCAGCGTGCCCGAGAGCAGCCCTGGCCGCGGAGTGGTGCCCAGTGCGCACCACGTGCTCGGCGGGTTGCCGCGCATCGACGGCACGGCCACGGTCGACGACCTCAGCGACGGCGTGGCCGATTTGGTGCAGCAGGTGGTCGACGGCTGGCCCGGTCGACGTGCCCCTGCGGTCCGGATGCTGCCCGCGATGGTGGCGGCGGACGACCTGCCCGAACTGCGGACCGACCGGCGCAACGTCGTACCGATCGGCTTGTCGGGGAAGGACCTTTCCACTGCGGTCGCCGACTTCGGCACGGACGCGCACCTGTTGCTGCTCGGCGACCTGGAGTCGGGTAAGACCACCTTCCTGCGCACGGTAGCCCGCCAACTGATGGCCCGGAACACGCCGGCCCAAGCTCGGATCCTGCTGGTCGACTACCGCCGCAGCCTGCTCGGAGAGGTGTCCCAGGAACACCTCATCGGCTACGCCAGCAACCGGGAGGCTCTCGACGACGCGGTCCGTCAGGTCTGCGTCGCGATGCGGAACCGGCTACCCGGCGACGACGTCACCCCCGAACAGCTACGCACCCGGTCGTGGTGGACCGGGCCGGAGCTCTACGTGCTGGTCGATGACTATGATCTCGTCGCCTCCAGTACGGCCAACCCGCTGCTGCCCCTCCAGGAGTACCTGTCGCAAGGTCGTGACACCGGCCTCCACGTCATCGTGACCCGGCGCAGCGGTGGGGCCGGCCGGGCGAAGTACGAGCCGTTCCTGCGCCAGTTGGGCGAGCTCGGCACTCCGGCGATCGCGCTGTCTGCCCCGAAGGACGAAGGTGTGCTGGTGGGCACCGTCAAGTCCTCGCCGCTGCCGCCCGGTCGCGGGTGGCTGGTGAACCGGCAGGTGGGCCAGCAACTTGTGCAACTCGCCTGGTCGCCTCCGGTGCAGGCGACGGTCAGTGCGGAGGTGAACTGACCGTGGGGGATACGTGGAACTGGCGGACATTCCAGTATGGAACAAACGACACCGACACAAGCGTCGACATCCCAGATATTACGAATAATATACCGGGCTTTGTGCAGGTCAAACAGATTGTCGACGGCCTCAACAACACCGACTTTAGCCATCTCGACACCGCCGCAGCCGCGCACAATAAGATCGGACTCGACCTGCAAAATCAGAACGGGTTGATAAACATCAACCGCACAGCTCTTATGGGAGGGTTTTCGGGGCGCGCCGCCGAGGCTTTTAGTAACAGAATCGAATCATTGATGGGGATGTTGACCCGATCATCCGGCGAGAATCTGACTCAAGCGCAGATCTATCGCGACCTCGCCAGCTCATTCAGGAGCCTCAGAGATGAAGTGCAACTGGTATGGAACTCGGCAGCGAGTGCTGCCAACGCAAAGTGGGACAAGGCCTACATGGAAGGAAACGAGATAATCTCTGTAGGCACTTTTTTTGGAGCCTTGGTCGATAGCATAGTCAAGCCCGATGAACTCAAGACCCGAACCCAGGTCTGGGAGCCGGCGATAGTTGAGATCAATAGTATCGTCGCACGCTATAACGCTTCTGTGGAGAGCATCGCCAAAAAATCGCAAGACATGCGATCGCCGGGGCAGCGCGAGCCGTTGCCTTTTCCCACCACGACATCGGACGTGGCGGTCGAGCGAATGAAGTACTTGCAGATGCTGGAAATGCTGGAACTCTTCGCGCCGGTTCCGCCAGAGTTTAATCCGCCGGAGCAGCCGGAACCGCCGCTGCTCAACGAGCCGGCGCCGCCGGTGTTGGGTGCGGTTCCGGGTGCGCCGGGTGCGCCGGTGGCTCCGGTGTTGGGTGCGGTTCCGGGTGCGCCGGGTGCGCCGGGTGCGCCGGGTGCGCCGGGTGCGCCGGGTGCGCCGGTGGCGCCGGTGTTGGGTGCGGTGCCGTCGTTGTTGGCGCCGCCGGTGGTGGGTCCGGTGTTGGGTGCGGTTCCGGGTGCGCCGGGTGCGCCGGGTGCGCCGGTGTTGGGTGCGGTTCCGGGTGCGCCGGGTGCGCCGGGTGCGCCGGGTGCGCCGGTGGCTCCGGTGTTGGGTGCGGTTCCGGGTGCGCCGGGTGCGCCGGGTGCGCCGG
>JBOFLG010000212.1:0-4305 GCA_051657745.1 Dermatophilaceae bacterium
TGCGGCGGCCGGCGATGGTGGTGCGGTGGAGGGCGTGGGGTCCGGCTCGTCTCGTCTGGATCAGGCCTGCACGGTGGAGTGCGGCGAGGTCGCGGGTGATGGTGGTGGGTGGGCGGCGGAGCTGTGCGCCGAGGGCGGCTGTGGTGCAGTCTTCGGTTCTGGAGACTGCCGTGAGGACGGCGGTTCGGGCGGGTCCGAGCAGCGCGGCCAGCGGGGTGTCGCGTACCTGGCGTTCCCCGACCGTGGGTACACCGCGTACGGCGAGCGCGGGCAGGGTAATGCCGAGGTCGAGTTCTTGGGGTTTTGTGCCGTCGATGTCGCCGTCGTCGCTGCCGAGGATGCATCGAGGGCTCGCGGCAAGCGGATAGATCACCATGGAGCGGATCGAGGGAAGGCCGGTCTGTGGCACTTTCGGGAACCGTAGGGTGTCGCCCTGCCGGGTCAGCAACGGGTGCACGGCGGAGAGCACTGCTGGGCCTTGGCCGGTGCCGACGGCGACAGCGAGGTTCTCGACCTGGGTGCGTAGTCGGGGCTCGACGTGCGGGACCAGGACGCGGAACACGGCACGGTCGAATTCGGACAGCGCCGCGACGAAGGCGGTCAGGTGATGCCGTGGCCGCCTCGACCATCCGTCGAAGCCGTCCTCGCCAAACGCATGGTTTCGATAGACCGCGATCTGTTCCAGCATGGCGTCGGTCGGGGTGTCACGCAGCCGGTCCAGCGCACTGGTCATCGTCTCGAATCCGGGCCCGAGGTTCTCAACAAGGAACTGGGGTGAACCGATTGATCGAACTGCCGGTGCCATCATCGGGCGTAGCGGGCGAAGGTCGATGCTCCGTGCGAGGCGGTGGGCTGCCGCGACGACGTGGCCCGGCATGAACTGGCCTGCGCCGAGCATCTCGTACACGCCTGTGGTCAGGTTGAGCAGCGGGCTCGCGCCGACGTACATCCGCATCTCGTCGGGCTGACCGACTTGGAGGTCGATCTCGGCAACTGACATCTGTTCCCTCTTCCCCCGGGTGCGTGCGACGACCGACTGAGGATGAGACCGTAGCCGCGTCGGCCCTCGGCATCAAGCCACCCGACACCCGCCATCGACGCCCAACGTCACCGTGCCGACAACTGCCGGGAATCGGTTGCTGAGGGTGGCGGCCGGGCCAGCCGATGCCGCTCGTTCGCTGCGGCTTCGGCGCTGCGGCCGCCCCTTCAGCCGACCGGGCCGACGTCAGGCGTTGGGGCGGCGGCCGTGGTTGGCCTTGCCGCTCTTGCGCGAACGACGCTTGCGGGCACGCTTGCTCATCTCAGGTTCCTTTCGACGGGCCCGGCGCGCCATGTAGCGGTTCGGGTGAGTGTTCAACATTCCGAGTCTTGCACACGACCCCCCATGGGACACTATGTGTGCGGGGCGCTGCCGACGGGCGGGCCCCGCAGACACCCCTCTGAAAGGACATCCTCATGAACCGTAAGCGCACCCTGCTCGCCATCGCCCTGATGGCCGTGCTCGCCGTTTTCGCTCCAGCAGCGGCACAAGCCGGCTCCCCGAAGCCTTCAAAGCCCCCCCAGCACGCTCTCTACTACGGCGGCTGAAGCATCTGCGGTCGCGATGGCAGGCAAGAGGTTCGATGAAATGCTGACCACGAAGGCGGTGACAACTCTCTATGTCGCCGTCGTCGTTGTCGTTGCAGCGTTCGCCGCAGTTTCCTCGGTTCAAATGCAGGGGATCGTTCCAGCTGTTGACCTCATCGCCGTCATCGCGCTCGCGCTGCTCGCGGGCGCCTACCCTCACGTAGTGGTGGGCGCCCGCGTCCATCTTGGAATCGCCAACATCGTCCTGCTTGCTTCCCAAGCTGTCGCTGGTCCGACGACGGTTGCGCTAGTTGGCGCCCTAGTGGGTCCCTTCGTCGGATCGAGTTGGCGTGGTCGAGTATTCAACTCCGCTCAGATTTCGCTCTTTTCCTGCCTCGCGGGCCTGACGTTTTACGCATCGAATGGAACGGTGCAGCCAAGTGAACTTAGTGACGTCACCGACGTGATCGCGCACCTCGCCCTCCCCATGCTGCTCGCTCATGTCGTTTTGGTGCTCGTGAACTTCGTCCTCGTGGCAGGAATGGTGCGGGTAGCGCAGGGTGTGCCCATGCGGCTTCAACTAGCAGCATTATTTGGCGGCATCGGGGGTGGCTATCTCGGCTATGGGGTCATCGCGCTGATTCTCGTCGTGCTCTGGGTACCGGCTGGTCTCGGTATTGTTGCTGCGCTCGTCGTGTTGGCGCCGCTGCTGGTGGCGCAGTGGACCTACCGGCAGCATGCCGAGGAGTTAGAGAGCCAACAGCGGGTGCTCGGAGTGCTCGTCGCGGCCGTCGAGGCCAAGGTGCCGCATCTGGCCGGGCACAGTGCTCGGGTCGCCGAACTCAGCGGGCATATGGCGGAGCACCTCAGCCTGGGGCCGCAGCAGGTGGCCGACACCCGGATGGCGGGCATGTTGCACGACATCGGTCAGACCAGTTTGCCGACCCGGACGGCCCGCAGCCTCGACCTCACCGCCGACGACACCTGCCCCGAGTACGCCGAGGCCGGCGCCCGGATGCTTGGTGACCTCACCATCCTCACCGGCGCTCTCGACCCGATCCGCGGGCACCGGGCCCCATCGATCTCGGCGACCACCAGTACGTTGCCGACCCGGATCGTCGCCATGGCGGACCGCTACGATCTACTCACCCGCGTCGGTACCCCGGATGGCGTCACCCAGACTCCGCATGGTGCGCGCCAGTCGGTGGTCACCGGGACTTTCGACAACAGGTTGCTGGTCGAGGCGCTCGACCATGCGGTGGCCCGAGGCGCAGCGGAGGAGATCAGTCGGTGACGGATGCGCAGCAGGGGGCGGTGCGACGGGTCGCCAAAGGGACTCGGATGGTGCCGGTGCTGCTGCGCCGCGCAGAGCGGCGCGCCGCTATCGCGGTCGTCGGGCTCGGTACGGCCGCTCTCCTCGTGGCGGTTGCCCAGTGTGCCGCAGCCCTCCCGGCGGCACTGCACGCCCACGCACTCACCGTTCTGGTGGTGGTGGCGTGCATCGCGCTGGGCGAGTTGGCCAGCATCCGGATGCCGAGTGGCCGGGAGACGGCGCCGCTGTCGTCAGCGTCGGCGATGGCTGTCGTCCTCCTCGGCCCCATTGCCGAACAGCCGGTGTTCGACATCGACGCCGGAGTGGTGGTGCTGCTGGTTACCGCCGGGCTGCTGCTCACCGCTGCCGTGCGCCGCGTGCGTCACCGCACCACGCGGGCACCGGAACTCGCGGCGCGAGTTGTCGGGGTGGCCCTGGCCGCCGTGCTCACCCGTGAAGTCGGCGACCCCACACTCTGGGATGCCGAGACCGGTGACGCACTGCCCCGGGGGGTCGTCGTCATCGCGATGGCGCTGGTGGCCGCGGTCGGGCTGCTCACCGAACTGGTGCTTGCCTCGGCGGTGCGCTCCGAACGGCAACGGTCGCCCTGGTGGACCGCACTTCGGGACGAGGTGGGCGAGGCCGCCCCACTCACCCTCGCCGTCATCGCGACCGGGCCGATGGTGGCCTTCATGGCCCCCGTGCTCGGGTTGTTCGCCCTCCCGGCGGCGCTGGTGCCGCTGGCGATCGCCTACTCGGCGGTGCGGCAATACGCCCGCAATCGGGAGACCAACCGGCAACTCATCGGTACGCTCTCGCACCTCACCGAACATGGCGGGTACACACCGGAACACCACGCCCGGCGGGTCGCCGCCATGTCGGTGCGGCTGGGACGGTCGCTCGGGCTGGACGAGGAAACCCTGCGCGACCTCGAGTACGCGGCGTTGCTGCACGACCTCGGCCAGATCTCGCTGCTCGAACCCATCCCCGGTGGCGCCACGGTGCTCGCCGCGCCCGCCGACCAGCGGGACATCGCCGACGAAGGGGCGCGCATCATCCGGGCGGCCGGGGGGCTCGACGACGTCGCCGCCCTGGTCGAGGCGCAAACCACCGCGTATCGGCTGGTGCGCGAACTCGACCATGAGGTGCCGATGGCCGCGCGGATCATCAAGGCCGCCAACGCCTTCGACGATCTCACCGCCGGCAGCCACGACCCGGAGGACATCGACGCCGCGATGGAGCGGATCAATCTCGGGCTCGGCTACGAGTACGACCCCGACGTGGTCGACGCCCTCGCCCAGGTGGTGCTGCGCCGAGCCGGTCGGCGGTCGGGTTCCCGCAGCGAGACCCGCACGGTCGCTCGGTAGTCGCACCTGCTCGCGCGCTAGCATCGGGGGCCGCTCAGACGCGCACGAACGCGCACACAC
>JBOFLG010000213.1:0-2987 GCA_051657745.1 Dermatophilaceae bacterium
AGTGGTATCGGTGGCACGATCTAGAGCGGCGCCGGAGGGATCCCCCTGCACCCCCCGGACCCACCCACAGGTCGCCCCTGATCCGCCTCGCGGGTCGGGGGCGATCAGGTGTGGAGCGGGGTGTGGTCGGCCGATAGTGCCGCGCGGTTCGGTGAGCTGGGGGCGCGCGGCGGTTGTCCCATGAGGTGGGGGCGCAGGCTCCTCGGCTGGGCGTCGGCCATACAGCAGCTACCTCTCGTCCGAAGAGACCGTGTCCCTCACCCCTTCGGACGGCCCCCGCCGCAACTCCCTCTGCACGCGCTGGTGACTGCGACAGGATGATCTCGACGCCGGAAGGAACCCCTGCCCCGACCGAAGGCGTCACCCCTGCGAAGCGCCTCCGACCCGTGACCCGGGTCGGAGGCGCTTGACGTTGTACCGCTGACCCCAGGCTGATCTTGAGAGATTCAGGAATATGTACCAGGATGGCCGGGTGGTGACCGACGCGCAGATCGAGGGGATGGTGCGCGGCGCGGGGCTGCGCGTGACCGTCCCGCGCACCGCGGTCCTGGCTGCCGTGCATGCCGAGCCACACGCGGCGACCGACGCGCTCATCGCCGCGGTGCGTCGCGAGCGCCCCGCGGTGTCGCATCAAGCCGTCTATGACGTGCTTCGCGTGCTGCACGCGGCGGGGCTGGTGCGGCGAATCCAACCAGCGGGGTCGGTGGCTCGCTACGAGGCGCGGGTCGGTGACAACCACCACCACGTGGTCTGCCGTCGGTGCGGGAGCATCGCCGACGTCGACTGCGCTGCGGGTTTCACGCCCTGCCTGACGGCATCCGACGACCATGGGTTCGTGATCGATGAAGCCGAGGTTGTCTACTGGGGCACCTGCGCGGCGTGCCGAGATGTCCTGCCGGCCCCTGATTAGTTCCACCAGAAACCCTGTCAGACAACGTGATTGGAGAAGTACCCGTGAGTGATGTACCGCACGGCGCGACCGCCCAGGGCAGCGCGAGCGAGGGCCCAGCCCTCGGGTCCGCAGCCCCGGCGCCCTCTCGCCCGCGCACCAACCAGGACTGGTGGCCGAACCAGCTCGACCTGTCAGTGCTGCACCCGCACCACCCGGCCGGCGACCCCATGGGTGCCGGCTTCGACTACGCCGCCCAGGTGGCCAGTCTCGACGCCGAGGCGCTCAAGGCGGACTTGGTCGACGTGATGCGCACCTCGCAGGACTGGTGGCCAGCTGACTTCGGGCACTACGGCCCGTTCTTCATCCGGTTGAGTTGGCACGCTGCTGGCACCTACCGCGTCGAAGACGGCCGCGGTGGCGGCGGCACCGGCCAGCAGCGCTTTGCCCCGTTGAACAGCTGGCCCGACAACGGCAACCTCGACAAAGCTCGCCGCCTGCTCTGGCCGGTCAAGCAGAAGTACGGCGCGCGGATCTCGTGGGCCGACCTGCTGGTGCTCGCCGGCAACGTCGCCATCGAGGACATGGGCCTGCCGACCTTCGGGTTCGCCTTTGGCCGCGCCGATGTGTGGGAGCCGGAGGAGGTCAACTGGGGTCCGGAGGACACCTGGCTCGCCGATGAGCGATACCGCGGCGACCGCGAGCTCTCGAACCCGCTCGGCGCGGTCCAGATGGGGCTCATCTACGTCAACCCCGAAGGTCCGAACGGCGAGCCCGACCCGCTGAAGTCGGCGCGCGACATCCGCGAGACCTTTGCTCGGATGGCGATGAACGACGAGGAGACGGTGGCCCTGATCGCTGGTGGCCACACCTTCGGTAAGGCTCACGGCGCCGGTGACCCGGATCTCGTGGGTGCCGAGCCCGAGGGCTGCCCGGTGCACGCGATGGGCATCGGCTGGACCAGCCTGCACGGCACCGGCAAGGGCCGGGACACGATCACCAGCGGGCTGGAGGTCACCTGGACCCAGGTGCCCACCCAGTGGAGCAATAAGTACTTCGAGAACCTCTTCGGCTTCGAGTGGGAGCTGACGAAGAGCCCGGCTGGTGCGCACCAGTGGCAGCCCAAGGACGGCGCCGGCGCGAACACCGTGCCCGACCCGGAGAGCGGCGAGCTCACCCGCCCGCCAACCATGCTCACCACCGACCTCGCGCTCCGGTTCGACCCGGCCTACGAGCAGATTTCGCGCCGGTTCCTCGAGCACCCCGACGAGTTCGGGGTCGCGTTCGGCAAGGCCTGGTACAAGCTGCTGCACCGCGACCTGGGTCCGGTCGAGCGGTTCCTCGGGCCGTGGGTTCCGGAGGTGCAGCCGTGGCAGGACCCGGTACCGGCGCGCACCGAGCCACAGGTTTCGGATGACGACATCGCGGCACTGAAGGAGGCCGTGCTCGCCACTGGGCTCACCGGGCCGCAGTTGGTGCGCACGGCGTGGGCGTCGGCGGCGAGTTTCCGCGGCACCGACAAGCGTGGCGGCGCCAACGGTGCACGGGTGCGGCTAGAGCCGCAGCGCTCCTGGGCGTCGAACGACGCCGCCGAAATCGACGCGGTCGTCACTGCGCTGGAGCAGGTCAAGGCCGACTTCGATGGCCGCGGCGGAGCCACCGTCTCGATCGCCGACCTGATCGTGCTCGGCGGCTCGGCTGCGGTCGAGAAGGCGGCCGGTGATGCCGGGCACCCGGTGACCGTGCCGTTCCACCCGGGCCGAACCGACGCAACCCAGGAGCAGACTGACGTCGACTCGTTCCGGTACCTCGAGCCGCGTGCCGACGGGTTCCGCAGCTACCTGCGCCCGGGCGAGAAGGTCTCGGCCGAGGTCCTGCTGCTCGACCGCGCCAACCTCCTCACCCTCACCGCGCCTGAGTTGACGGTGCTGATCGGCGGCCTGCGGGCGCTCGGCGCCAACGTCGGCGACAGCCCGCTCGGTGTGCTCACCGAACGGTCGGGGCAGCTGACCAACGACGTGCTGCGCACCCTGCTCGCCCCGGGCATCGAGTGGAGCCCGTCGCGCGCCGACGAGAACGTCTACGTCGGCCGCGACAC
>JBOFLG010000214.1:0-5002 GCA_051657745.1 Dermatophilaceae bacterium
CTCCACCGGACGCGATCCTCGTGCACGACATGCCGCTCATCGTGGAACAGCAGATGATCGGGGAGTACCACCTCGTCGTTGTCGTCGGGGTTGCCGAGGGTCCTCGACTCCGCCGGCTCGTTGAGCACCGGGGGATGACGGCGGCCGACGCCCGTGCCCGTATCGCCGCCCAGGCGGATGATGCCGCGCGTCGTGACGCGGCAGACGTGTGGCTCGACAATGAGGGCACTTCCGAAGAGTTGGAGGCGTCCGTGGCCCGGCTCTGGCACGAGCGGGTCGAGCCGTTCGAGGCCAACCTGCGCGGCGGCATCCGATCACGGATGAGCGCACCGGTGCTGAGCCCGTCCGACCCGACGTGGCCGGGTCAGGCAGCCCGGCTCCTTGCCCGGGTCCGGCACGCGGTCGGCGACGCTGCGGTGACGCTTCATCACATCGGGTCGACCGCCGTGCCCGGCCTGCTCGCCAAGGACGTGATCGACCTGCAGATCGGGGTTCGCCAACTGACGGATGCTGACCAGCCGGCATTCGTCTCCGCACTGGCGGCAGCGGGTTTCGCACGGCCTGAAGGGGAGTGGGCCGACCGGAGTAAGGATGGCACTCCGTGGCCGAAACGGTTCCATGGGTCCGCCGACCCTGGTCGGGTCGCTCATCTCCACGTGCGCGAGGTCGGCTCACCGGGGTGGAGGTGGGCGCTGCAGTTCCGTGACTGGCTGCGGGACGACCGCGACGAGCGCGATCGGTACGCAGCGGCGAAGACCACACTGGCGGCGGTCGCGTCCTCGACCGAGCACTATGCCGAGGCAAAGGAGCCATGGTTCGACCAGGCGTGGGAGCGCAGTCATGGCTGGGCTCAGCGGGTGGGATGGAGAGCACCGACGGCGTGACGAGCGGACCCACCCCGGGGCGGCGGAGTGGTGCGCGAGGGCGCGGACCATCGGTGGGCCGCCCGGTCAATCCCGGATCCGGCCGCGACGCCAGACGTCCGAGTCGCTTCGGCGGCGTCCCAGAGGTCTGGCGTCGGTCGGGCTGTGCGAGAGCGGTGGTCGCCGGCAGTCCTATTTCATGGTTCCGAGGGGTTGGACGGCGAAGCCGGGGAAGACGGGGGCGATCTGTCCGAGGGTCAGTCCGAGCCGGCGCATGGCGACTTCGCCGAGGAAGTTGCGGTAGTCGTTGGTGCCGGGAACGTCACCTTGGTCGCGGATGTCGGGTGCGAGGCCGACCCATTTGCCGTGGACGCCGCCGTTGACGCCGCCGCCGAGGGCGAAGGCGACGCCGCCGTGGCCGTGGTCGGTTCCGGCGTTGCCGTTCTGCTCGATCCGGCGGCCGAACTCGCTCATCAGGACCACGGTGGTGCTCTCGGCCTTGCTGCCGAGTTCGGTGAAGAACGCGGCCAGACCGGCGGCGAGGTCACCGAGCGAACTCTTCATGTCGCCGTCGCCCACGGTGCCCAGGCCGGTGTGCATATCCCAGCCGCCGAGGTCGACGGTGGCGACGCGCACCCCCACGCCCGAGGTGATCAGGGTGGCCAAGGTGGCGAGTTGGGAGCCGAAGTCGCCGGTGCCGTAGCCGCGTTCCTGGGGGGCCTTCTCGCTCGCGGCGAGGGTCACTGCCTGTGCCGAGGCATCCAGGGCAAGCTTCGTCTGCAGGGCGAAGGGGTGGTCCAGCCCGGTGTAGAGCATGCTCAGCGCGGTGCGGGTTCGCTCCTTCATGTCGTCGTCGGTCCTCAGGTCGAAATCCTTGAGGTTCGACAGCACCAGTGAGTTGCCGGGGCCGACCAGCGAACGCGCCATCGAGTGGTTGACCCCGAGACCCCGCCATGTGGTGCCGGGCCCGCTTGCCCGGAGGAGCCGGTCCAGCCACCCGGTCTGGGAGGACGAGCCCATCGATCCGCCTCGCTCCAGGCAGTCCTGGGCCTGGAAATGGCTGCGCGACAGGTCGGGGGTAGCGATCGCCGGTACCGCGGCGATCCGGCTGAGCGTGAGCGTGTCGACCAACGGCGTGAGCGCCGGATGCAAGCCCCAACCGTCCTTCCAGGGGATCAGGGCGCCACCGGGAACGGAGATACCAGGCCGTGCCGTGCGCAACTCCGAGTCGTTGCCTGGGACCAGAACGGACAGGCCGTCGAGGCCGCCGCGAAGGAATATCACCACGAGGGTGCCGTTGGTCTCGGCGGCGAACGACACGCGGGTGGTGACGTGCTGCTGGGCGAGCGCGGCGACCCCGACGCCGAGGCCGCCGACGAGCAGCCGACGCCGGCTGAAACCAGTGGTCCAGGACTTTTTCCGGTTGTCCTCGACCATGGTGACGGTGTCGGCCATGGTGCGGAGGGCGGCATCGGCGGGCGTGGGCCCCATCCGTCGCCAGTCGGGGCATTCGGGGTGCTGGAAGAGGTTCGCGTCCATGGTGTCAGGGGTCCTTAGGTCGTTCACCGAAGCTGGTGGTGCGGGCCGTCAAGCACCAGGGAGGCGATCTGCGGTGCCAGCCACGCTTTGTTCTCGGGCTTCGCGGTCGTCATCCATGTGGGGACGACGTCGGAGGCTTTCACTCCGAGGAGGGCGAGCACGGCCGCCTCACGCGGCGCGTCAAGCGCTCGTCCGATCACCCGGTGGCTGATCATGTCGATCCACACCCCGTAGGTCGTGCCGGGGGCGGGCCGGAGCTCGAGGATCAATTCCTTGGCGGGCTCGAGTCCCTGGATCCAGCCTCGGGTCAGGTCGCGATGGATGTTCCAGCGCCGCACCATTCCGTTGGCCGACTGCCACGCGCCGATGACATCGGGGTAGCCATTCGGCGGAACCCAAGCCAGCGGAGCGTGCCCGGCGTTCTGGAGGTTCCAGTACAGGTGCTTAACGCCCTTCCGGAGGTTGTCATCCACCGCGACGTCGACCGCACGAGCGGCGCCGACGACATCCTCGAGCGGGCGCCGGGTCTTGGCCTGCGGCGCGGCCCAGAACTCGGTGCTGGTGAAGAGCGTGCGGAGCATCGGCACAATCGCGGTGTCGTTGTCCAGATAGGTCCGGGCGAGACGGTCGACCAGGCTGGCCGGAGGTTGGTCCGCGACAAAACGGGTAGCGATCTTCCGGGCGACGGTCTGAGCAGTGGCCCGGTGGCGTGCAAGGTACCGCAGGTAGGCGTCCCCGACAGCGAGACCGTCGCCGGTGTTGGGGTCCGAGAAACCGAGCACCTTCACGGCGCCCTGGTTCCAGTGTCGTTCCTCCTTGTACGTGAATTGCCCAGTCCCCCAGACGAATGTGCGTCCGGACAGGATGTACGCGCTGTTCCGGACGTCGGTCTCGGTGTACCCGGACAGCACTCCGACGGTGTGGAGTTCCAGTAGCTCGCGGCCAAGGTTCTCGTTGACGCTCTCGCGGTCGGACTCGTCGTTGTTCAGGTAGCGGAGCATCGCCGGATGCCGCATCGAGGCCAGGAGCATGTCTTCGTACCGACCGAAGGCGTGTGTGCGGATCACCCGGTTGTGGTAATCGGCGGCGTTGTCCCATACGTTGTCCGATGGGGTCGTCACGTGAAGCTGGTTGGCGAGCACGTCGACGACGACCTCGTAGAGCTGTCGGCTGCTGTGCACCTGCAGGCCGAGCGTCCGCTGCCCGGTCTCGAACGCCGCGTCCCAACTGAACTCTTTGACCGAACTCCGTACCCCGGCGATGTCCTTGCCGGCCAGCGGGAAGGCGCTGCGGACGGCATCCCCGCGTGGATCGCCCACGGTGGTGGGTGTGAGTTGCCTGGAGAGCCAGGCATCCATGCCGAGGGTGGCGATCGCCTCGCGGTCGGCTGGCCGGGCGCCGAAGGTGGCTCGACCGAGGAGGTGCTCATGGTCAGCCCTGGTGTTAGTGAGTCCGCGGGCCGCCAGCGCAGGCGACATCGTGCCTGCCCGTACAAGCAGCCTGGCCGGGTTGAGCGACCTCGCTGCCAGGCTCGCGCGGGTCTGCACCGTGCCACTACGCGACGCCCCCTTCCGGGCGGCAGCGGTATCGCTGCTGTCTCGGTCGGCAGCTGGCTTGCCGGCGGCCGGCTGCGTCCTGACCGCGCGCGTCGATTTCGGGCGGGGCGCCGCACCGCTCTCTTTCGTGCTGGTAGCCACCACGGGGCGCTTCGGTGGCGGCGTGGCGACAGCCCGGTCGAAAGACCTGGAGCCGGTGGCGCCGAGTTGTCCAACGCGCGAGCCGGGCTCGCGATCGGGGAAGAAACACCCTCCGAGCGCGGCAGTCGCCCCCAGTGTCGCGGCACTGGCCAGCGCTCGTCTTGGACCCGGAACGGAGGCGGATCGTGGCGTGTGGTGCCGTGCGCTCCGCGATGGTGGGGTCTCGTCGTCGGTATCGGGGTGCATGAGCACCGGGTCGTCGGCAGGAGGCATACGGGGGCTCCTTCGCTCACGGTCAGCCTCGATCACCAGGGCTCACCGGATCAGGAAGAGGGGAGGGGAGAGGGAGGGGAGAGGGAGGGGGAGGGGAGAGGGAGGGGAGAGTGGGGAGAGTGGGGAGAGTGGGGAGAGTGGGGAGAGTGGGGAGAGTGGGGAGAGTGGGGAGAGTGGGGAGAGTGGGGAGAGTGGGGAGAGTGGGGAGAGGTGTGTGCTGAAAGGCGAATGGGGAGTGGTTGCAACTACCTACTGGGTGTGACTGCCTTTTGACTTTAGCGGGTTCTGGTTGATCGGCTGGCTGCATCCGGACTTTTCACTGTCGGCCCTGTAGGTGGTGCTGCTGCCACGACGACGGCGCTAGGGGATCACACCACCGGGCCGTTTCGGTGTCGTCGACCGCGTGCTCGGAGACACGGAAGGCCAGGTCAGGGGTGGATGTCGGGTCGGCCACCGGAGGGTCTGTCGGAGCAGCGGCCTACTGTGGGCCAATGCGACCGACGACTGATCTGCAGCGACGGGTGGCACCGATCACGGTGGTGTCGGAGTTCGAGCCAGCAGGCGACCAGCCTGCTGCGATTGCCGAGCTCGCCCGGCGGGTCGAAGCCGGTGAGCGCAATGTCGTGTTGC
>JBOFLG010000215.1:0-1820 GCA_051657745.1 Dermatophilaceae bacterium
CGTGACGCCGGGCCGGACGACCGGCTGCGGCTGCTGCTGCTCTGTTGCCACCCCGCCATCAACCGGCCGGCCCAGGTAGCCCTGACGCTGCGGCTGGTCGGTGGCCTCACCACCGATGAGATCGCGGCAGCCCATCTGACCACCGAGGCCACCATTACCCAGCGGATCGTGCGGGCCAAGCGCAAGATCCGCGACGCGAAGATTCCGTTGACAATGCCGCGCCGCCTCGACGAGCGAGTGGGTGCCGTGCTCGAGGTGCTCTACCTCATCTTCAACGAGGGCTACCTGACCCACGGCGGAGACACCCCGACCCGCACGGACCTCGCCGACGAGGCGATCCGACTGGCCGAGGTGACCACGCAGGAACTGGCCGCGATCGACTCGCCCGCCCGCCCGGCGGCATCCGGTTTGCTGGCTCTGATGCTGTACCACCGGTCCCGGTTCGAGACCCGCTTCGATCGGCACGGCGGCATGGTCCGGCTCGCGCAGCAGGATCGCACCCGATGGGATCTGGTGCTGATCCGCCGGGCCAACGATGTGCTCCGCGGTGCGCTCGCGGCCCAGCGCCCGGAGCGCTACCAGCTGATGGCCGTGATCGCCGGGCTGCACGCCAACGCCCGGGATGCCGCCGAGACCGACTGGCCGGCGATCGTGACGGCGTACACCCAACTGCAGCAGCTGGACCCGTCTCCGGTGGTCCGGCTGGGCCGGGTCGTCGCGGTCGGGATGGCTGACGGCCCGCTCGCCGGCCTGGAGGCGATCGAGTCCATCACCGGGCTCGACCGCCAGCACTCCTGGCACGCGGTGCGCGCCGACCTGCTCGACCGGTCAGGTCGGCGAGAGGAGGCGCGGCAGCACTTTGCCCGTGCCGCCGAGCTCGCCACCAGCGCCGCTGAACGTGCCGAGATGCACCGCCGCTTGCACGCCGCCGGCGGATGACGAGAGCCGTAGCCTCACTTACACGATAAGTGAGGCTAAGGCGTCTGTTGTGCCTCACGTCCCGCTCGGTCGCGTGCCGGGAGGAGCGCCATCCGCGGTTCGCCCGCTCACTGGTCGACCCACGCCGCGCCGGGCGAGGGCGATGCCGGCGATCAGCGTCGGCACGGTCATGACGGCCACGGTCGCCCACAGGCCGGCCGCCACCGAGTTGTTCATCAGGTGTACCAGGATGCCGCTGACCAGCACGCTCGCCGTGCGGAGGTACAGCCAGGTCATCAGCACACTGGTGAACACGCAGCCGAGCACCAGCCAGCCCAGCCCCATCCCTTGGTCGCTCTGCGCGGTGCCGGCGATGAAGAACGCGGGCAGGTGCCACATCCCCCAGACCGCGCCGAGCACGACGGCCACCGGCAGCGGACGCCAACGGGCCAACATCCGTGGCAGGGCGTAGCCACGCCAGCCGAGTTCCTCACCGAGCGGCCCGGCATCGAGGATGAGCGTGGCGAGCAGCAGCATCGGAGCGAGGTACCACTGGTCGAGCGGGGTCGGCGGGGTGCCGTTCAGAACGACGTCGGAGAACGGGGCGCCCGTCACCGCGGTCTGCAGGGCGCGAGCCAGCAGGTCGGCCACCGGCCAGCCGAGGAGGATCAGCGCATACCACCCGGGGTGGACCCGCCAGCGCAGGACCCGCGCGACCAGAGCTCGCAGCCCGGACCGGCCCTCGAGCACCGCGGTCAGCGCAATGGCCGACAGCGACGGTGCGGCCACCGCGAGGTAGTAGAGCGGATGACGGGTGCTGAACTCACCGGTCAGGGCCTCCACCTGCGGCCCGGCCAGCACCAGCAGCGCGCCGATGCCCCAGGTGACCGCGAAGGCGGCGG
>JBOFLG010000216.1:0-12725 GCA_051657745.1 Dermatophilaceae bacterium
GGTCCACCGAGCGGGGAGTGCGGATGTAGCTCAGTTGGTAGAGCGCAACCTTGCCAAGGTTGAGGTCGCCGGTTCGAGGCCGGTCATCCGCTCGGACGGTGAATGCCGCCCCCAACGGTGGAGTGGCCGAGAGGCGAGGCAGCGGCCTGCAAAGCCGCGTACACGGGTTCAAATCCCGTCTCCACCTCGATGTGAATCATCACCCAGGGCGATTGGCGCAGTGGTAGCGCGCTTCCTTGACACGGAAGAGGTCACTGGTTCAAACCCAGTATCGCCCACCAGGCACGACGGCAGGTCAGCACACCTTGCCATCGCTCACGTGGCTGGCCGCCACGACGTTGGTCTCGGACTGAGGGCCAGAGTGAAGGCCAACAGCGGCGCTGCCCACCGTGGACGATCATCGTGGTATTCGTGAGTGGGGAACTTCCTCGTCGGCCCGAACGCCTACGATGCGGGGCGTGGCGCAGGCGCAATTCGGTTCGCTCGTCGCTCAGCGTCCCAGCGCGGTCACGCACGACCCTGGCGAACTCACCGCTGGATTCTGGGTCGTGGTCCTCACTTTCGAAGGTGCATTCACTGCGGTGCGGATGCGCCAGGTGGGCCGCGACATCGCGCCATCCGCTGCGCCGGGCCAGCCGGACCGATGGCCAGCCCTCCCCGGGCCGTGGCGCAGCAGTCTCGACGAGGCGGCCTACCGTGCTGCGGTTGAGGAGGTGCGGTCTCGCATCGCGAGCGGCTCGGTGTATCAGGTCAACCTCTGTCGAGTGCTCGAGCACGATCTGCCGGATGACGCCCGCCTCCCCGACCTCGCACGTCGCCTCGCAGTCGGCAACCCCGCGCCATACGCCGCCATAATTGACCTGCCCGACGCCGGGCTCGAGGTGGCCTGCGCCTCGCCCGAGGCGTTCCTCATCCGCCGCGGCGACCGGGTGACCTCCCGCCCGGTGAAGGGCACCGCCGCCACGGCATCCACCATGCTCGCGAAGGACTACGCCGAGAACGTCATGATCGTCGACCTGGTCCGCAACGACATCGGCCAGGTCTGCCGGCCGGGAACAGTCGAGGTCGACCACCTGTGTCGCGCCGAACAGCATCCCGGCCTGGTGCACCTGGTCTCAGATGTCAGTGGCCTGCTGCGTCCCGGTGCGACCTGGCGCGAGATCCTGGCTGCGACCTTCCCCCCGGGCTCGGTGAGCGGTGCACCCAAGCACACCGCGCTGCTCGCCATCGGGGACCTCGAACCGGTGCCACGCGGCCCGTATTGCGGCGCGGTCGGCTGGGTCGATGCCGACCGCGACGAGGCTGAGCTCGCGGTCGGCATCCGCACGTTCTGGGCCACCACGGCGGATGACGGGCGCCGCGTCCTCCGCTTCGGCACCGGTGCCGGGATCACCTGGGCCAGCCGGGCGGCTCACGAGTGGCAGGAGACTCAGCTCAAGGCCGCCCGGTTGATCGGACTCGCCGGGATCGGGCGGTGAGCGTCTGAGAGGCTGTGGGCATGAGCGAGATTCGCGCCTGGGTGGACGGGCGCCTGATCGGCGCCGGTGTTCCGGCGCTCAGCCCAGTGGATCATGGGGTCACTGTCGGTGACGGTGGTTTCGAGACCGCCAAGGTCGAGTTCGGTCAGGTGTTCGCCATGACCCGCCACCTTGATCGCCTCAATCGAACCCTCGCCGGTCTGGGTCTGCCCGCGCCGGACCACGAGCGGATCCGTGAAGGCATCGACGCGGTGCTCGCGATCGGTCCGATGGACTTCGGCCGGGTGCGCGTCACCGTCACGGCCGGAGTAGGCCCGCTCGGCTCCGACCGCGGCGACTCGCCGATGACCTACATCGTGACCGCCGTGCCACATCCTCGACCCGGGCCCAGCGGGACCGTCGTCTCCGTCGACTGGGTACGCAACGAGCGGTCAGCGACTGCCGGGATGAAGACCACCAGTTACGCCGACAACGTCGTCGCGCTCGCACACGCCAGGTCCTGCGGCGCAGAGGAGGCCGTGATGGCCAACACCCGGGGTGAGCTCTGCGAGGGCACAGCGAGCAACGTCTTTGTCGTCACCGATGGAGTGCTCCGCACGCCGCCACTGTCGAGTGGCTGCCTCGCGGGCATCACCCGGGCCTTGGTGCTCGAGTGGTGCCGGTCCGATGGTCTTGAGGTCGCAACGGAACCGCTGCCAATGGGCATCCTCGCTGACGCTGACGAGGTCTTCATCACCTCCTCACTCCGCGACGTGTATCCCGTGTCGGCGGTCGACGGCCGCGTGCTGGCTGCACCGGGTCCACTCACGGCACGCGCCACACACGTGTGGCAGCACCGCGTCGCCGGAGGCATCGACCCATGAGCGCCTGCCAGTCTCCGGACACCGATGACGATCTGCCTGCCGAGGACGGCCCACACCTGCTCCGCGACGCCGACGACTCCGACGACTGGGCGTGGCGTCGGCAGATCCGGGCCAACCCGATCACCAGACGGATCTACCAGGCAGGCGTGTTCGCGCTTGGTTTGGTGCTGGTGGCCGGCGGGGTGGTCCTGGTCCCGGCTCCTGGCCCAGGGTGGCTCATCGTCTTCTTCGGGGTGGCTGTGTGGGCATCCGAGTTCGAGCCGGCCGCTCGGCTGCTCGAGTTCGGCAAGGCCCGCCTGAAGGCGTGGCAGACATGGGTCGGACGCCAGCCGAGGTGGCTCACCGCGGTCCTGGCCCTGACCACTGCGGTGATGGTCGCGGGTGTCCTGTGGGTGATGTTCAAAGTCACCGGCATCCCAGGCGTCGTTCCCGACGGCCTGGCCTCCTGGATGCGCGCGAATCTTGCGCTGTGAGCGTGCCCAGCGGGTCCTCGATTTCCGGAGCGCCGGAGAGCCCGGTAGTGTCGGCACGCCGCAGCGCACCTGGATGTGTAGCTCAGTTGGTTAGAGCGTTCGCTTCACACGCGAGAGGCCAGGGGTTCGAGTCCCTTCACATCCACCATTCACCCACGGCAGTACCTGCCGCCATGCCAGCAGAGTGTCACGATGGGGCATGAACGCCGCCCGCGTGGTCGCCCTCCGTACCTACCCGGCGCCGGGGATGCCACCGGTCGACCACCACGCTGCGGTGGTGACCACGGCGGGGTTCGAGGGTGACCGTCCCAAGAAGGCGCCGGTCTCCTTGGTGGGCCACGACGCACATGGGACTCGGGCGAACATCGTGCTCGATGCTCCGACCACGGAGCTCGAGGCTCTCGACGGCGCGGTCGTCCACATCGGGACCGTGGTTCTCCTGCTTCGGCGCACCGGAAACACCTGCCGCGGGGCGTACGCCTCGGTGTGCCACGCGGGTCGGGTCGCGGTCGGTGACATCGTGGTCCTGACCGCACCGAACACGTGAACGCCGGACCCGAAGTTGGGTGGCCGCATCGGCCGTTCGGAGGATGCAGGCTAGTCCGCATGGGTGATCCCCGGAGTGACGTTTGGCGGCATAGGATCGTACTAACCGGTGGCAGGGACCGGCGCGCGGTGCCCGCAGACCCAGGGAGAGGGGGCGGGCACCGCGCCCCCCTGTCGGCCTCATGGTTCGCCTCTGGCCTGCGCTGATCGCCGGGGCCGAAAACGCTGGTGCGCCAGAGCAGCCCCCGGGGGCAACGGGTTCCTCGCAGACCAGCGGCGGCCAATATCCAGACCGCAACTGGTGCGCCTTCGTCGGATCAGTCACGGCGATCGCGACCTGAGTACCCAAACCCGCTCGAGCCGCCGATGCGGGTCTCGCTAGTCTGGTGGCCGCACGCCCCATGGCGCGCACCCACATCAGTTGCCGCGGCCCGAGGCGTGCGGCACCGTCATCCATGGAGAGTGCCACCGCATGTCCGTCGACATCACCGTGAACATCGCCGGGAGCCAGCGATCGGTGCCCCTGGGGACCACTGCGGGTGCGCTGTTCGACGGCGATCGGGCCGTTCTGGTCGCGCGAGTCGGTGGCGAGTTGCGCGACCTGGCTCATGTACTCGGTGACGGTGACATCGTGGAGCCGGTCACCGCTGCCGAGCCGGATGGGCTCGACGTGCTGCGGCACAGCGCCGCGCACGTTCTCGCTCAGGCGGTGCAGCAATTCACCCCGACCGCGCGCTTGGGCATCGGCCCGCCGGTTCGCGACGGGTTTTACTACGACTTCGATGTCGATAGCCCGTTCACGCCCGATGACCTCAAGTCGCTCGAGAAGATCATGCAGCGGATCGTGAACGAGGGCCAGAGGTTCGTGCGTCGCGAGGTCACCGATGACGAGGCGCGCGCCGAGCTTGTCGGTGAGCCCTACAAACTCGAGCTGATCGGCCTCAAAGGTTCCTCCGCTGGTGAGGCCGCCGACGGGGCCGCGGTCGAGGTGGGTGGCTCGCAGTTGACCATCTACGACAACGTGCGCCGTGACGGCACCCGCGCCTGGGGAGATCTGTGTCGCGGCCCGCACGTGCCGAGCACCAAGGTGCTCGGCAACGCCTTCTCGGTGCTGCGCAGCGCGGCCGCCTACTGGCGCGGGTCAGAGAAGAACCCGCAGTTGCAGCGCATCTATGGGACAGCGTGGGCGAATAAGGGCGACCTCAAGGCCTACCTCGACCGGCTCGCCGAGGCCGAACGCCGTGACCACCGCAAGCTCGGTATCGAACTTGACCTGTTCTCGTTTCCGGCCGAGCTTGGATCGGGGCTACCGGTGTTCCATCCGCGAGGCGGGGTGCTCAAGCGCGAAATGGAGGACTACGTGCGCCGCCGGCACATCGAGGAGGGGTTCTCGTACGTCGGCACGCCGCACATCTCCAAGGACGGGCTTTTCCACACCTCCGGGCACCTGCCGTACTACGCGGACACGATGTTCCCGCCCATGGAACTCGAGCATGCCGAGTATCGGCTCAAGGCGATGAGCTGCCCGATGCACAACCTCATCTACCGTTCGCGCGGGCGGTCTTACCGTGAGCTGCCGCTGCGGATGTTCGAATTCGGGTCGGTCTACCGGTTCGAGAAGTCCGGCGTCGTGCACGGCCTCACCCGCGTGCGGGGGATGACGCAGGACGACTCCCACTCCTACGTCACCCCGGATCAGGCACCCGCCGAGATCGCCCATCTGCTTCGCTTCTGTCTCGGACTGTTCCGCGACTTCGGCCTGGATGACTTCTACCTCGAGTTGTCCACGCGGGACGAGGACGGCGAGAAGAAGGACAAGTTCATTGGAACCGACGAGCAGTGGACGGTCGCGACCCGGGTCCTGGCCGAGGTCGCCCGTGACTCGGGGTTGGAGTTGGTTCCAGACCCTGGCGGCGCCGCGTACTACGGCCCGAAGATCTCGGTGCAGGCTCGTGACGCGATCGGCCGAACCTGGCAGATGTCGACCATTCAGTACGACTTCAACCTGCCGGAACGGTTCGGGCTGGAGTACCAGGCCGCCGATGGCAGTCGCCAGCAACCGGTGATGATCCATTCGGCGAAGTTCGGGTCGATCGAGCGGTTCCTCGGTGTCCTCGTCGAGCACTACGCCGGCGCGTTTCCGCCGTGGCTCGCGCCGGTGCAGGTTCTCGGTGTACCGGTCGCCGACGAGTTCGCGCCCTACCTGGCCGAGGTGGGGGAGCGGATGGCCGCACACGGCATCCGGTTCGAGATCGACCAGACCGATGACCGGTTCCCGAAGAAGATCCGCAACGCGAGCAAGGCCAAGGTGCCGTTCGTCCTGATCGCCGGAGCGGACGACCGGGCTGCGGCGGCGGTGTCGTTTCGGTACCGCGATGGATCGCAGCGGAACGCAGTTCCCGTCTCGGAGGCCGTCGACGAGGTGCTCGGCGCCATCCGAGACAAGCGCCAGGTATGACCGCAGACCACCACCGTTGTTTGCCGGGGCCTCACCCACTGTCGGCCAGGACGGCACCGAGGTCGCCGGTCCGTTCCGTAAGATCGCTGAGTGTCGCCCGACCACGATTCTCTCGAGACATCCGCCGACTTCGCTGGCTCGGCCGACGGCTTCGAACGGCTGTGGACCCCTCATCGGTTGGTCTATGTGCGCGGCGACCGCCCGGACCCGGAAGCTGGCGACGGGTGCCCCTTCTGCTCCGCTCCAGCCAAGACTGACCCGGCTGGTCTGGTGGTGCGGCGGGGTCAGCTGTGCTTTGTCGTGCTCAACCTGTACCCGTACAACCCGGGCCATGTGCTCGTGTGTCCGTACCGCCATGTGGCGCGCTACGTCGACCTCAGTGAGGCAGAAACCGCAGAGTTGGCGCAGCTCACCAAGGCCGCAGTTCACGCCCTGGAGGCTGCGGCATCCCCGAGCGGATTCAACCTCGGCATCAACCAGGGGGCGGTGGCCGGAGCCGGAGTGGAGGCGCATCTTCACCAACACGTCGTTCCCCGATGGGGTGGCGACAGCAACTTCCTCCCGGTTGTGGCCCGTACCAAGGCCCTACCGATGCTCCTCGAGGATGCGCGGATGCGCTTGGTCGATCACTGGCCCACCGACTGACCTGGACACCGAGGTGGTCCCGGGCGGCATTCGACCGGGCTCGGTCCGTCGCGGCAACCGGAGTCGGTCGTGACCGCACCGAGGTGCCCGTCAGCGACGATCACGGATGGACCGGTCCGGCCCACTCAGCACGGCGGGTCGAGGTCGCCACCGTGACCTTGCGAAGCACCCTGCGGCCAGTCCGCCGGAGCCCACTAGGCTGGTCGAACCATGCTTAACCGCTACGCTCGCGCCTTCGCGACCAGAGTCCTCGGCCCGGTCGCGTCGCTCCTCCTACGGCTCGGGGTAAGCCCCGATGTCGTCACGGTCATCGGCACCCTCGGTGTCTGCGTGGGAGCGTTGGCGTTCTACCCGCGTGGGGAGTTCGTCGTGGGCACGCTCGTCATTACCGCGTTCGTGTTCGCTGACACGGTTGACGGCATCATGGCCCGGCGGCTCGGTCGATCCAGCCGGTGGGGTGCCTATCTGGATTCCACTCTCGACCGGATGGGGGACGCGGCGATCTTCGGGGGGTTAGTGCTCTGGTACGCCGGTGACGGCGGCAACGCGTACATGGCTGCCCTCGCCCTGGCCTGCTTGATCCTCGGCAGCGTCGTCTCATACGCGAAGGCGAGAGCGGAAGGCCTCGGCATGACCGCTGACGTCGGCATCGCCGAGCGAGCCGACCGGCTCGTCACCGCGCTCGTCGCCGTCGGGCTCACCGGGTTGCTCGGCCTCCCGATGATCGTGCTCGGGGTCGTGTTCAGCCTGCTCGCGCTGGCCAGTCTGGTGACCGTGGTGCAACGGATCCTCGAGGTGCGCCGACAGGCGCTCAGCGCCGCGTGACGCCGCTGTCGGCCCGGGTCGCCGACGCGGCGCAGGTGGCGGCGTACCGAACTGCGTGGAGAGTTGTGCGGCGGCTACCGGAGAGCGCGACACGCCGGGCCGTCGACCTCGCCGCAGACCTCGCCGTCGCGCGCGGTCGGGCAACTCGGCTGCGGGCGAACTACGCCCGAGTCCGTCCGGAACTTGGCGCCGCGGAACTCGACCAACTGACCCGCGAGGGGATGCGGGCGTACCTGCGCTACTTCAACGAAGCGTTTCGACTACCTGATCTTGCTCCGGACGAACTCGCGGAACGAGTTCGGGTCGAGGGTGAGGAGCCGGTGCGGCAGGTGCTTGACCGCGGCGGGTCGGTGGTGTGTTTCCTCGGCCACCTCGGCAACTGGGACCTTGCCGGTGCGTGGTGCACCACGCACCTTGGGCCGGTGACTACCGTGGCCGAACGGCTGCGCCCTGAGCCGGTGTACGCCGAGTTCCTTGCGTTCCGCGAGGGCCTCGGGATGACGATCCTGCCACTCACCGGCGGGCCCGATGTCTTTCCGGCCCTGCGGCGGGCTGCACGGGGGAGAGCCGTCATCCCGTTGCTCGCCGATCGAGACCTCACCTCCCGCGGAGTGACCGTCGACCTGTGCGGGCAGCCGGCACGGATGGCGCCGGGGCCAGCCGCGCTCGCGCTGGCCGAGCAGCGGCCGCTCCATCCGGTCACGATCCGGCACGAACGGCGAGGTCGTGGCTGGGGGATCGTCATCACATTCCACCCGGCGGTGGCCGTGCCCACCGGCGGGGCGACCCGGCTGCGGGTGGTGGCGATGACTCAGGCCTGCGCGGACGTGCTCGGCGGCGTCATCCGGCGGCACACCGCCGACTGGCACATGCTGCAACGGGTGTTCGTCGCCGACCTCGACCGCGCCTCCGCTGCAGCCGGGGCGGCACCGTGAGGATCGGGATGGTGTGTCCGTACTCGTTCGACGTGCCGGGCGGGGTGCAGTTCCACGTGCGCGATCTCGCGGAGGTCTACCTGGCCCAGGGACACGAGGTGTCGGTGCTCGCACCCGCGGATGATGGATCAGAGTTGCCGCCGTACCTGGTGTCCTGTGGCGGAGCGGTGCCGGTGCGGTACAACGGGTCGGTCGCCCGGCTCAGCTTCGGCCCGGTCACCTCGAGCCGGGTCACCCGGTGGCTGGAGAGTGGCGGGTTCGACATCGTCCACCTCCATGAGCCGATGGCCCCGTCGGCATCGCTGATGGCCCTCTGGGCAGCGACCGAGCCGGTGGTCGCGACCTTCCACACGGCAAATGTGCGGTCCCGGGCGATGCATGCGGCCAGCCCGTTGCTTCGGCCCACCCTGGAGAAGATCAGGGCCAGGATCGCGGTGTCCGACGACGCCGCCCTGACGGTGCGACGGCATCTCGGCGGGGAAACCTATGTGGTGCCCAACGGCGTTCACGTGGAACGGTTCTCGCCAACCGCATACCGTCCCGAGTGGGCGGGCACCGCCGAGGCGCCGACCCTGGCATTCCTCGGGCGAGTCGACGAACCGCGCAAGGGCCTGGAGGTGGCGCTGCGCGCGCTGCCCACGGTTCTCGACCGGCATCCGGGTGCGCGGCTGCTCGTGGCCGGGCCGGGCCGGGTAGCCGAGACGCTCGGCGCTCTCGATGCGCGCACAGCCGCTGCCGTTCAGGTTCTCGGCGCGGTGTCCGAACCTGACAAGGCGGCGCTGCTGGCCTCGGTCGATGCCTACATCGCGCCGCACCTCGGTGGAGAGAGTTTCGGCATCGTGCTCGTTGAGGCGATGGCGGCCGGCGCGCCCGTCGTGGCCTCCGACCTGTCCGCCTTTGTCGCGGTCCTCGACCAGGGGCGGACCGGGGTGGTCTTCGAGACTGGCTCAGCCACGGCCCTGGCCGCTGCGGTGCTCGACCTACTCGGCGATGCTGGTCGGCGCGAACAGCTGAGAATCGCTGGGCGGGAACGGTCCTGGGCGTTCGACTGGTCCCGGGTGGCTGGTGATGTCATGGCGGTGTATGAGACCGCTCTCGACTCGGCTCGAAGCGAACCGGCCGACCCCACGCCGCGCGGGCTGTGGGGGCGCCTGGTCCGGGGCGCGCCGGGCGCGAGGGTCGGATGACGAGCGTCGAGGTCGGAGTTGACGTGCTCCAGACCGCAACATTCCTCGTCATCGGTCTGGTCGTCGTCGCCTGGTACCTCTCCTACTCGGCGTCCCGACTGGACCGTCTGCACGCCAAGGCCGAGGGCGCGATGTCGGCGCTGGACGCCCAACTGGTCCGACGTGCCGAAGCCACCCTCGAGTTGGCCAACAGCGGCGCGCTCGATCCGGCCAGCGCCTTGCTGCTTGCGCACGCCGCCACCGAGTCGCTGGAGCGGGTGACCGAACACCCGCGTGCCGAGGATCTGCTCGACGGCCAGCACTTCGGCGGGCGGGAGGAGATCGAAAGCGACCTGAGCCGAGTACTCCGCTCGACGCTCACCCACGAGACGGTTGCCGCACTGCGCAGCCACCGCGCAGACCTGATCGACGAGTCCCTCGCCCGGATCGCCGCGAGCGGGCTCCGGGTGCGGATGGCGCGTCGGTTTCACAACGATGCGGTCCGCGAGGTGCGTCGGGTTCGGGCCAAGCGAATCGTGCGAACTTTCCGGCTCGCGGGGTACGCCGGCCTTCCTGAGCGTGTGGAGTTCGACGACGACCTGCCCGGCACACTCACCTCCTGACACCCGATCCGGGTCGGTTGGCATCAGGCCTAGAATCGGCACATGACCGCAGCACACCCCGACCGCCCCGCCACCGGCACGACCCGCGTCAAGCGCGGCATGGCCGAGATGCTCAAGGGCGGCGTCATCATGGATGTCGTCACCCCCGAGCAGGCGAAGATCGCTGAGGATGCCGGTGCCGTTGCCGTGATGGCCCTCGAGCGCGTGCCGGCCGACATCCGCGCCGAGGGCGGTGTGTCCCGGATGAGCGACCCCGACATGATCGACGGCATCATCGAGACGGTCTCGATCCCGGTCATGGCCAAGGCTCGGATTGGGCACTTCGTCGAGGCTCAGGTGCTGCAGAGTCTGGGGGTCGACTACGTCGATGAGTCCGAGGTACTCACCCCGGCCGACTACGCCCACCACATCGACAAATGGGCCTTCACCGTGCCGTTCGTCTGCGGCGCGACCAACCTCGGCGAGGCGCTCCGCCGGATCACCGAGGGCGCGGCGATGATTCGTTCCAAAGGTGAAGCCGGCACCGGCGACGTCTCCAACGCCACGACCCACATGCGTGCAATGCGGGCCGAGATCAACCGGCTCCGGTCGATGTCTCCTGACGAGTTGTTCGTTGCGGCCAAGGAGCTCCAGGCCCCGTACGACCTGGTCAAGGAGGTTGCCGAGACCGGCAAGCTGCCCGTCGTGCTCTTCACCGCCGGTGGCATCGCTACGCCAGCCGATGCGGCGATGATGATGCAGCTCGGTGCCGAGGGCGTGTTCGTCGGATCAGGCATCTTCAAGTCGGGCAATCCAGCTGAGCGGGCCGAGGCGATCGTGAAGGCAACCACCTTCTTCGACGATCCGGACGTGATCGCCAAGGTCTCCCGCGGTCTCGGAGAGGCGATGGTCGGCATCAACGTCGATGAGATCCCGCAACCGCACCGCCTCGCCGAGCGCGGTTGGTAGCCGACCCGCCAATCGGTCACCGGCGGTACTCGGATGTCGTGGTGAGCGAACGCGGCTGGTAGCCGCAGTCCCGAGAGCGGCCTCGCGTGCGTCATCCGCCATCGGGCATCAGGCACTCGTCCGCCGAGGCGGCGCGTGTCACGACCCCGCAGCCCGCCCGAGATGAGGACTCACCACGGCCGTACGATCGGGCGCCGTGACCAGGAACCCGACCATCGGTGTCCTCGCTGTTCAAGGCGACGTCCGCGAGCATGTTCGGGCCCTGGCCGTGGCCGGGGCAGATCCGGTGGTGGTGCGGCGCCCCGCCGAGGTGTCGGCCGTCGATGGGCTCGTCATCCCCGGCGGGGAGTCGACGACCATGGACAAGCTGGTTCGGGCGTTCGCCCTTGAGGTACCACTCCGGGACCGGATCGCCGATGGGATGCCGGTCTACGGCTCGTGCGCCGGCATGATCATGCTTGCGGACCGACTCGCCGACGCCCGACCCGACCAGCAGACTCTTGGCGGCATGAACATCACCGTGCGCCGCAACGCCTTTGGCCGCCAGGTCGATTCCTTCGAGGAGGATCTGCACATCCGGGAGCTGGGGCCTCAGCCGATGCGGGCAGTCTTCATCCGCGCGCCGTGGGTCGAGCACCTGGGGGATGACGTTCAGGTCCTCGCCCGGGTTGAGCGGGGCCCCGCGGCTGGACGGGTGGTAGCAGCGCGGCAGGGGGGCCTGGTGGTGACCTCGTTCCACCCCGAAGTCACCGGCGATCACCGCTTCCACGCCTACTTCGCTGACATCGTCGCCGGGCGCCGGTAACGATGCGGTGCCGCGACACCCGAACGCGGAAGCAGGCCAGCCACGGCACGGACCTAGGATGGTCTGCCGGACCACGACGACGCCACATCGAAAGGGAGCGTGCATGAGCGGCCACTCCAAGTGGGCGACCACAAAGCATAAGAAGGCAGCGATCGACGCCAAGCGCGGCAAGCTGTTCGCCAAGCTCATCAAGAACATCGAGGTGGCCGCGCGGCAGGGTGGCGGCGACCCCGCCGGCAACCCCACGCTGTACGACGCCATCCAGAAGGCCAAGAAGTCTTCCGTCCCGAACAGCAACATCGACAACGCGGTCAAACGCGGGTCTGGCGCCACCGCCGGTGGGGCCGACTGGGAGACCATCACCTACGAGGGCTACGCCCCCGGCGGGGTGGCTGTGCTCATCGAATGTCTCACCGACAACCGCAACCGCGCCGCTGCCGAGGTACGCACCGCGCTCACCCGCAACGGCGGACAACTCGCTGATCCCGGCTCGGTGGCCTACGTCTTTACCCGCAAGGGTGTCGTGGTCGTACCCAAGACCGACGGCCGCAACGAGGACGCCATCCTGGAGGTGGTGCTCGATGCTGGCGCCGAGGAGGTCACCGACAATGGCGACACCTGGGAGGTCGTCTCCGAGGCAAGCGACGTCGTCGACGTGCGCACTGCGCTCCAGGATGCGGGTATCGACTACGACTCGGCCGAGGCGGCCTGGGTGCCCAACCTGCAGGTGCCGCTCGACCTCGACGGTGCCCGCAAGATGATCCGGGTGGTCGAGGCGCTCGAGGACTCCGACGACGTCCAGGACGTCTTCGCCAACGGCAACATCCCCGATGACGTCCTCGCCGCGCTCGCGGCCGAGTGATCGCCCTCGCGGGCCACGACCGGCCGGCGGCGGCGCGGCGCCAACCGGTCGGCGCGTGTCGATAGGCGGATGGCGTGCGCAGCCTGTGTAGCGTGGTC
>JBOFLG010000217.1:0-6371 GCA_051657745.1 Dermatophilaceae bacterium
GTGTTCGGGGATGGCGAGCTCCTCGCCACGGCGATCGCCAACCTGCTGACGAACGCAGTCAACTACAGCGACGGGCACACCCACGTCGGCATCGGCGCGCGCCGGGTCGGCGACACCGTCGAGGTGGCTGTCACGGACCAGGGTCAAGGCATCCCGGTGGCTGAACAGGCGCGTATTTTCGAGCGGTTCTATCGAGTCGACGCGGCTCGGTCCAGAGCCACCGGCGGCACCGGCCTCGGCTTGGCGATCGTCAAACACATCTGTGCCAATCACGGCGGGGACGTCAGTGTCTGGAGTCGCGAGGGGCGTGGCTCGACATTCACCATCAGACTGCCCGCGGCCGGCAACGAGTCGGCTGTGGACGAAAGCGCGGACGACCCTGTACCGGGGCCGGTCGACGTCATCCGAGGAAAGGCCACGCCATGACCCGCATCTTGATCGTCGAGGACGAGGTGTCGTTCTCGGATCCGTTGAGTTACTTGCTGAGCAAGGAGGGGTACGAGGTGTCGGTTGCCGACAACGGGAATGCGGCGCTCAGCGAGTTCGATTCTGCGGGAGCAGACCTGGTGTTGCTGGACCTGATGCTCCCGGGGTTGTCCGGGGTCGACGTATGTCGAGCGCTGCGGCAGCGCTCGAACGTCCCGGTGATCATGCTCACCGCGAAGGACAGCGAGATAGACAAGGTGGTCGGTCTCGAGCTCGGTGCTGACGACTATGTGACCAAGCCGTACTCCTCGCGCGAGCTCCTGGCTCGTATCAAGGCCGTGCTTCGTCGGCTCGCCGAGCCTGAGGATCTGGTGCCCACCACGCTCGAGGCCGGGCCGGTGCGCATGGACGTCGAGCGGCACGTGGTGACGGTGCGCGGTGACCAGGTGAGCTTCCCGCTCAAGGAGTTCGAGCTGCTGGAACTGTTGTTGCGCAATACGGGCCGGGTTCTCACTCGGATGCAGTTGATCGACCGGGTGTGGGGTAGTGACTATGTCGGCGACACCAAAACCCTCGACGTGCACGTGAAGCGGCTGCGCGCGAAGGTGGAGTCCGACCCGGGCGCACCGCGACACATCGTCACGGTGCGCGGCCTGGGCTACAAGTTCGAGGCGTGACCTCCGCGTGGGTGCCTGACTCGTCGTTCGCGCCGGTCAATCAGCGGACTCGCGGCCCGGATGCCACGAGCCGCAGATGCCGTCAGCCGACGAAGTCCGCGTAGTCGCCTTCGGGGGCAAACACTGGCACTTCGACGACGTTCTGGCCGGCCCGCTCGGTGGTGACGACCAGTTCGACGAGCGCTCCCGGCGGCGCCGGAACTGCGGCGAGGTCAACGTTGTCAGTGCCGTTGGAGAGCGACCCACCGAAACCGGCCGGAATCACCGCCGTCACCGGCGTGCCCTCCTCGCCGACCGAGAAGGCCACGTCGAGGGCGTTGACGCTGCTGTTGACCGCCTGGCCGACGACGACGCCAGGACCGCCATCCGCCGTGGCGATGACCGCGAGGTTGCGCAACTCGAGGCCTGGGATGCTCAGTGGTACGCCGTCGGCGGGGATGTAGTTCTCGGTGGTCTGTACCGGCGAGAACACGGCGCATCCGGTAGCGAGCAGGGTGGCGCCAGCGACGGCGAAGCCGCGGGCGGCGATGGCGGCACGGAAGGTCACGGAGTCAGGATAGCGGCGCATGGTGGATGGTCCGGTGGCCGTCCGGGACGCCCGTGCGATGCACGACGAGCGGTGTCCTGTCAACCCCTGGGCCCCGCCCATCGATCCCGCCGCCATGGCTCTGACCTGCGCAAATGGCAGCACGGCGGGTTCGGTCCTTCGCCGTCTGCGTGGTACCCTTGCGGTCTCGAAAGGGGACAACACCATATGGTTTTCAAGGTTGGCGAAACGGTCGTGTACCCGCACCACGGGGCCGCCCGCATCGAGGAGATAAAGACCCGCACCATCCGCGGAGAGGAGAAGTTGTACCTCAAGCTCAAGGTCGCGCAAGGCGACCTTGTCATCGAGGTCCCGGCCGACAACTGTGACCTCGTCGGCGTCCGGGACGTCGTCTCCAAGGAAGGCCTGGACAAGGTCTTCGAGGTATTGCGAACACCCTACGCTGAAGAGCCCACCAACTGGTCCCGGCGGTTTAAGGCCAACCTGGAGAAGCTCGCTTCGGGCGATGTGATCAAGGTTGCCGAAGTGGTTCGTGACCTCTGGCGTCGCGACAAGGACCGTGGCCTCTCTGCTGGTGAGAAGCGAATGCTCGCGAAAGCTCGACAGATCTTGGTGTCTGAACTCGCGCTCGCGGAAAAGACCGATGAGGACAAGGCCGAAGTACTTCTCGACGAGGTTCTCGCGTCCTGAAGTCCGGCTCTCGAGTGGCACCATTCGGCGCCATTCCTTCCGACTCCCCTCACATGGATGACGCCGATGCTGCCGTGCGCAGCATCGGCGTCATTGTGGTGGCTGCTGGGTCCGGAGTCCGGCTCGGCGCGAGGCAGCCCAAGGCGTTCGCCGAGCTAGCCGGGCGTCCGCTGCTCGCTCACCTGCTCGATACTCTCCGTTGTTGGTCGAGTCTCGGCGGCCTCGTCCTCGTCGTTCCCGAAGCGCTCAGCGACGTCCGTGCGGCGGAGTGGCGCGACATTCGGCCGCCCGGCGATGCTCGGGTGGTTCCCGGGGGAGGTGACCGCACGGCATCCGTGCGTCGCGGCCTTGCCGCCCTCGACCCCGGCTGTGATGTCGTCCTCGTGCACGACGCAGCACGGTGCCTCACCCCGCTCAGCCTTTTCGACCGGGTCGTCGATGCGGTTCATGACGGCGCCCCGGGCGCCGTTCCCGGACTTGCAGTGTTCGACACCATCACCACCGTCGATTCGGACGGCTACGCCGCCGGAACGCCTGACCGCGCCATGCTGCGAGCGGTGCAGACCCCCCAGTGCTTCTCCCGAGAGGTGCTCGTGGCGGCGCATGCCAGCGGTCTGAACGCCACTGACGACGCGACGCTCGTTGAGCGGCTCGGTCACCGTATTCGGGTGGTCGCCGGTGACCCGCGTGCGTTGAAGGTCACCACCCCCGACGACCTGGTGCTCGCCGAGCACTATCTTGCCGAGCGGGTGAGCGGATGACGACCGGCGCCGTGCCGCGGGTGGGGGTCGGGGTTGACGTGCATGCGTTCGCCCCCGAGGGCGCCGGGCGCCCGCTCTGGGTGGCCGGGCTGTACTGGCCCGGCGAGCGAGGTCTGGTCGGGCACTCGGATGCCGACGTCGCCGCGCATGCTGCGTGTGACGCGCTGTTCTCGGCAGCCGGTATCGGCGACCTCGGTGCGCATTTCGGTACCGGGCGGCCCGAGTTCGCCGGCGCCTCGGGCGTCATCCTGCTGGCGGAGGCGGCGCGTCTGGTGCGGGCTGCTGGGTTTGACATCGGCAATGTCGCGGTTCAGGTGGTTGGCAATGCGCCGAAGGTCGGCACGCGCCGTGCCGAGGCCGTCGCGGCGATGTCGGATGCCGTGGCGGCGCCGGTGTCGGTGAGCGGCACCACCACTGATGGTATGGGTCTCACCGGTCGTGGCGAGGGCGTCGGGGCAATCGCCACCGCCCTCGTCGTCTCCGGTCCGTGAGTGGACCGGGGCCTCGCAGCCACGGCGCGGGTCAATGGCCGGATACGACCATTGGGAGTTCGCCGGCCCGACCGGTGAGCAGCTGCTCGACCAGGGCCGGGAGCGCGCGTGGCGAGAATGTCTCGGCACTCGTGACGAGGTCACCCCGCGGCCACCAGCGAATCTCGTGGATGCGATGACGTACACGCCGTGCTCATCGACGATGACCGCCTGGCTGCGGCGGGCACCGCGCACGGACTCGCGGTGACGGCCCCGGCGTGACCGACCCATCGGTTGGCGGCCACGGATCGGCAGCAGCAGGGGGTGGTGCGCTCGGAGGTCGGCCGCCCCGCGGTGGGTAGCCTTGCCGGGTGACCCTCCGGCTGTTCGACTCCTTGACCCGTGAGTTGCGTGACTTTGTGCCGGTCGAACCGGGGAAAGCGGGCATCTACATCTGCGGTCTTACCACCCAGGCGCCGCCGCATCTTGGCCATGTGCGCTTCGCCGTGGCCTTCGATGTGCTGCGGCGCTGGATGACCCGCGGTCACGGCCTCGAGGTCACGCTGGTGCGTAATGTCACCGATATCGACGACAAGGTGCTCGCGAAGTCGGCCGGCACGGGCGAGGAGTGGTTCGCGCTCTCGTATCGCAACGAACTGGAGACAAGTGCCGCGTTGGCTGCGCTGGGCGTCATCCCGCCCACCTATGAGCCCCGCGCCACTGGCCACGTGCCCGAGATGATCACTCTCATCTCGACTCTTGTCGAGAAGGGTCACGCGTACGTCGCCGACGACGGCAGCGGCGACGTCTACTTCGACGTCCGCAGCTGGCCTTCCTACGGCGAACTCACCCGCCAGCACCTTGACGACATGGTCGACGCCGAGGATGCCGACCCGCGCGGTAAGCACGACCCGCGCGATTTCGCGCTCTGGAAGGGCCGGAAACCAGCGGAGCCAACCACGGCCTCGTGGCCCACCCCGTTCGGCGCCGGGCGGCCCGGATGGCACCTCGAATGCTCGGCGATGGCGCGCAAGTACCTCGGCGACGCCTTCGACGTGCACGGCGGTGGCGTCGATTTGCGTTTCCCGCATCACGAGAACGAGTTGGCCCAGTCACGTTCTGCCGGGCTCGGGTTCGCCAGTTACTGGTTGCACAACGCCTGGGTCACGACCGGCGGCGAGAAGATGAGCAAGTCGCTCGGCAACTCGCTGCGGGTGAGCGAGGTCGTTGGCCGCTACCAGCCGCTGGCCGTTCGCTATTACCTCACCGCGGCCCACTACCGGTCGACCATCGAGTACCACGAGGGTTCGATCGAGGAGGCCGCGTCGGCGGTTGATCGGATCCACGGCTTTCTGCGCCGGGCGCTCCCCGGCGTCTCACCCAACGACCGCGGTCACCTGTCAGGTGCGGCGGCGTCGCTGCCAATGGAGTTCCGGCAGTCCATGGATGACGACCTCGGTGTCTCCGGCGCCCTCGCCGTCATCCACGACCACATACGGGCCGGTAACACCGCACTTGATCATGGCGATCTGGGCGCGGCGACAACGACGGCGCACGCCGTGGTCGCCATGACCGACGTGCTTGGCATCAACCCGCTCGACCCGGTCTGGGCGCGCGGTGACGACGGGAATGGCCAGGCCAGGAGCGCGCTCGACGTCCTCGTCCGGTCTCGGGTCGCGGCGCGGGCTGCGGCACGGGACGCACGTGACTGGGCCGCCGCCGACGCCATCCGCGACGAACTCGCTGATGCGGGAGTCGCGTTGGAGGACAGCGCCACTGGTGTCCGCTGGTCCCTGACCCGAGCAACGAAAGGCGGATGACGTGGCCGGCAACTCCCAGCGTCGGGGTGCGATACGCAAGAGCGGGAAGAAGGGGGCGACCGTAGGGTCGGGCGGTCAGCGCCGGCGAGGGCTGGAGGGTAAGGGCCCCACGCCCAAGGCGGCCGACCGGCCGAAGCACCAGGCCCACCGGCGCTCGGCGGCGGCGGCGCGGGCCGGCGGTCCGGGTAGCGGCCGGGCCGGAGCGGTCACTGGGCGGCCAAGCCGCACGAGCACGCGTCGAGACAAGCCAAGCAGTGAGGTCGTGGCTGGGCGCAACGCGGTGGTCGAGGCGCTCCGCGCGGATGTCCCGGTCACCACGATGTATGTGGCTGGGCGGATCGACGCCGACGACCGCGTACGCGAGGCGGTGACCACCGCAACCGACCGAGGCATCCCGGTGCTCGAGACCCCACGTGGCGAGCTCGACCGGCTCACCGACGGTGCGGTGCACCAGGGGCTGGCCGTTCAGGTTCCTCCCTACGAGTACGCGCATCCACGCGACCTGGTCGACCCGGAGGCGCCCGGCATCCCGCTCGTCGTCGCGCTCGACGGCATCACCGACCCCCGCAACCTCGGTGCGATTGTCCGCTCGGTGGCGGCATTCGGTGGGCACGGGGTGGTGGTGCCCTCGCGGCGCTCGGTCGGGATGACGGCATCCGCCTGGAAGACCTCGGCCGGTGCCGCGGCACGGGTGCCGGTGGCGCGGGCCACCAACCTCACCCGGGCGCTCCAGGAGTACCGCGATGCCGGGTTCTTCGTGATCGGGCTCGACATGGACGGCGATGTCGAGCTCCCCGACCTGGCGCTCGCGTCCGAGCCGCTGGTGGTTGTCGTCGGGTCGGAGGGCAAAGGGCTTTCGCGGTTGGTCCGGGAGACCTGCGACCAGGTGGTGTCGGTGCCGATGAGTTCGGCCGTGGAGTCGCTCAACGCCGGGATCGCCACCGGGGTCACGCTCTACGAGGTCGCTCGCCAGCGACGAC
>JBOFLG010000218.1:0-2500 GCA_051657745.1 Dermatophilaceae bacterium
GCCTCGGCAGCATCCGCCGGCACCCAGAAGTCGGGCCAGCGCACCCAGAGCACCGGCCACGGGGCGTCATCCGGCGCTCGGCCTGCGAGCACCACCGCCAGGTCGGGGTCGGGCACGCCGGCGCGGCCCGACCGCATCGACGCGGCGCGCACCGGCCGCCCGTCCAGCAGCACCAGCACACCGTGCTCGCTCAGCGGTCGAGGTGCGGCAGCACGCTGAGCCGGTCGCGCGCGCATCGTGGGTGGTGCCATCTCGTGACGGTACGACACACCAGGTCTCGACGCTGCGACCTCGACGAGCCGGTCTCGGTGCTATGAGGTCAACCCGCCGGCGAGTGCGGCGTGGTAGCGGTCGAGGACGATGTCGACGATCCGTCCACGTCGCCGACAGCACGTGGAACGACCATCCTGAGACGCCGCCAGAACCATACCGCTTCTGGTAGTTTTCTGGCAGAGAAAGGGGTGCCGTGACCTACCGACAGACCCTGCGCGACGTGGCTCACGACAACCACGGCGTCGTCACCCTGAGCGGCGCACGCACTGCGGGAGTCCCGGCCGTCGAGGTGCACAAGTTGACCTCCCGTGGGGCCCTGGAACGAGTCGGCAAGGGGGTCTATCGCATGCTGGAAGTGCCGGTCGATGCCCTGACCGGGTTCGCGGAAGCGGTCGCCAGCGCCGGGGCGGACGCGGCTCTGGCCGACGAGTCGGTGCTGGCCGCTCACGGCCTGGCTCAGGTCAACGCCCGCACCATCCGGGTCGCGACCCCGCACCGGGTGCGGGCCGGGCTGCCACCAACGGTCGAGCTGGTCCGGGCGGCGGTCCGCCCTCCTGACCTCGACTACATCGACGGCGTACCCGCCATGACGGTCGAGGCCGCCCTGATCGCCAGCCGCGGCCGCGTGATGATCGAGCGCCTTGTCGATGCCGCCCACGAAGCGGTGCGGCGCGACCTGATCACCGCGAGGCAGGCACAGCGTGTCATCGACGAGCTGAGCGGCGAGTGAGCCCACCGACACCACCCGGGCCGCAGGATCCCGGCACGGTCGCCATTCTCCAGCGTCGGCTCGCGGCGGCGGCGAGGTCACGCCGAAGCACGGCTGCCCGCCTGCAGTCGCTCGTCGCCAACGTGGCACTGGCCCAGCTACTGCCGGAGACGGCTGTGAAGGGCGGGACCGGGCTGAAGCTGCGCCTCGGCGACGCACTGACCCGCCAGACACCCGATCTCGACACCGCACTGCGAGGTGACCAGGAGGAGTTCAGCGCCGCCCTCGAGCGCAACCTCATCACCGGATGGGGCGGCTTCGATGGCGCTCTCGTCATCCGAGACCGACGACCACCGATCGGAGTGCCACGCGCCTACGTCATGCAGCCGCTGCGGGTGAAGTTGCGTTTCCGTCGTCGGCCTTTCGTCACCGTTGACCTGGAGGTGGGTCCCGATGAGCTCGGCGCAACGACCGAATCCGCCGAGTTCGCCCTGCCCGCGGAGGTCACGGCCCTGTTCGCCGAGCTCGGCCTTGCGGCGCCGGCACCGATCCGCGTGCTCCCACTGCACCATCAGATCTCGCAGAAATTGCACGCCTGTACCGAGCCAGGCAACGAGCGCGCTCATGACCTCGTCGACCTCCAACTCGTCCACATGCACACCGATGCCGCGCACGTCGCATCCACGACCCGTCGGCTGTTCGCTTTTCGGCGAGCGCACACCTGGTCCAGTGCGAGGGTCACACCCGGCGACCGCTGGAGCACGCTCTACGACATCGCCGCCGTGGGCCTGCCAGTTGTCGGGACCGTGGAAGAGGCGGCCGAGTGGGCCAACAACTACCTCAACGAACTACGTACGCTTCGGCCACCTCCGTGAATGGGTGCTGTGACGCCGCAGCGGGCGGGATCACGCGAGAAGTAGCCACCATCGACGGTACGACGAGCCGGTCTCGGTGCTACGAGGTCGACCCGCCGGCGAGTGCAGCGTGGTAACGGTCGAGGACGATGTCGACGATCCGCGGGTCGGGCGCGAGCGGGCCGGTGACCGCGTCGGCGCCGCACTGTTCGAGACGACGCTGGAAGAAGCCCGGCGCGAGCAGGTACGACACGATCACCACGGATGACGCACCCGCCGCGCGCAACCGCGTCACCTCCTCGGCCACCGACGGCGACGGCCCGGCCGCATAGCCGAGCGACACCGCCCGGCCGAGGCGTTCACTGAGTCGGCGGGCCATGTCGGCCGAGTCCGCCTGTGCGCGTGCGTCACTCGACCCGGCCGGCGCCAGCAGCACGGCGGCACCCGCATCGACAGGCGCGGCCGCGATTCGGTCGATGAGGATGTCGATGAGCCGGTCGTCGGGGCCGAGCGCCGCGGAGACCGCCACATCAGGGCGGGCGTGCACGGCATCGGCGAGGTCGACGTGCACGTGGAACCCGGCCGCGAGCAGCAGCGGCACCACGACGCCCGCGCACCGCGGCCCGTCGGCGCCCACCTCATCGCTGCCCAGTTCATCGGTGCC
>JBOFLG010000219.1:0-15438 GCA_051657745.1 Dermatophilaceae bacterium
GGCGCCGGGGGGTCGATCGGCGCCGGGGGGTCGATCGGCGTCGTGGGGGTGGGGGTCGGGGTGGGGGTGGGGGTGGTGACGGGTTTCCGAGTCGGGGTGGGGACGGGTTGCTGGGTGGGTGTGGTGAAGGGTTTCCGAGTCGGGGTGGTGAAGGGTTTCCGAGTCGGGGTGGTGAAGGGTTTCTGGATGGCGGGCGTCGGCGAACTCGTGGTGCCTCGCGCCGTAGGTGTCGCCGTGGGACGCAGAGTTGGCGGTACCGTCACGCTCGGGCAGGCTCTGGCGGTCAGCGCCTGCGCGTCGGCAACGAGGTCGCGCGCGACGATCACCGCATCGGTGGCGGACTCCCCCGCGCGGGCGATCTGCTCGGTGGCTCCGGTGAGGGTCGTCCGTGCGTCGCTGATCGCAGCGGCCTCGGCTGGCGCGATGGCTCGTGATCCCGCAGCCGCGGCTGCGGCCAGCCGGGCGAGGGTGCGTTGTCCTCGTTCGCGAAGAGTCGAGCGGGCCTGGTTCTGCGCGCGAACCACGTCCGCCAGCGATGTCGTGCGTGCCGCATTGGACCGAGCTGAGGCCAGCGACCCCGCAACGGCAGTGCACGACTTCCGCGCACCGAAGGCGCGCCCACGCAGTGCGTCGAAATTGGCGCGGGTGTCCGCCAGTGCGTCGGCCAGCGCGGGCAGAGACTCACGCGAACTCGGCGCCTGGGACAGGTCGCGGAGGTTGCGAGCGAGTTCGTCGAGCTCCTGGCTGACAGCCACCGATGTCGACGTGGTGAGGGCGGCGCTCGTCGACCAACTCAGGGTGGAGGTGGCGTTCACGGTGGGGGATGCGAGGGATACCCAGCGTCCGTCGATCGGGTCACCGTTGCTCGTGGACGAACAGCCGGTGAGCGATGCCGCCGCTACCGCAGCCGCGATGGCTGTGGCAGCAATGCGCCACACGTCGGTACTGGTCACCGGCTGCCTCTCTCCGGCCGCCGTCGCGGACCGCTCATCTCCGGCTGTCTGGGCCGCCGACCACCCACACCATGGTCAGCGGATCATGTCACGCGCCGCGCCGCAACGGTGCCACGGATTTCGGGGCACATGGCCACGGTGTGGTGCGTGCCACGCGGGGTGCAGATGACGCGCTGGCTGTCATCGACATCCTGCCGTTCCGGGGACGTCAGCAGGCCTTGACCGCGACGCCTTCAGCAGTGGCGACGAGGTCGCGGACGGCGGCCACAGCATCGGCCGCGGCTTCGCCGCTGCGGGCGATTTGGTCGGCGGCGCCGGCGAGCGTCGTGCGGGCATCGGCGACTGCTGCGCTCTCCGCCGGTGCCGGGGTGCGTGACCCGCCGGATGCCGCAGCGACGAGCCGCTCGACCGTGGCCGAGCCGCGGGACCGAAGTGCCGAACGGGTGGCGTTTCTGGCTCGGATGGTCGCGGCCGCCGAGGTCGTCCGCGCGGCGTTGGACCTGGCCGACGACAGCGCTTCAGCCACTGCGGCACAGGACTTTTCGGCACCATAGGCCCGCTCGCGGAGAACCTTGACGCCAGCTCGAGTGTCGGCCATCGCGTCGGTCATGGCGGGCAGCGCCTCGCGCGAGCTCGGGGCCTGGGTGAGGTCGCGAAGGTTACGGGACAACTCATCGAGCTCGCGGCCGACGGCGGGCGGTACCGATTCGGTCGGTGCGGCGCTCGCGGTCGCACTCGGCGTGGAGGACGAGCTCACCGTGGGAGCCGCAATCGCCGACCAGCGCCCATCCAGGTCGGGGCGGTCGCTGCGGGTCGAGCAGGCGGTGAGTGCGAGGACACCGGCCACCACCGCCACTGCGGGTGATCGGTAGCGATGGGTCACCGTGCCGCTCCTCCCAGGTCTGGGCAACGGATCATCCCATTCGGCCTGCAGGGGCCACAGCCCGTCGATAGGATGAATTTCTGATCATGCCACGTGCAGGGCGGGTCGGGCCGGTTTGGGTGGGTGCCCGCCGGTACAGCGCCGAGGTCGCGGACCCGGCGGCGGTGGCAAGCAGGGACGGAGTGTCAATGTCATCCTCGACAAGGCTGCGCCGGGCAGTGAGCGCGGTGCGCCCCGTCATGCGGCGCGGCCGTCGGATGGAACCGGGGTACTTGGTGGTCGGCACCAAACGGGGTGGTTCGACCTCGCTCGCCGACTGGATCTCCCGGCATCCAGAAGTGGCTCCGTGCTTGTCGTCCAAGGGAACTCACTACTTCGACGTCAACTGGCGCCGAGGTGAGGCGTGGTTCCGGTCTGCGTTTCCAAAGCCCGCGCCGGGCCGGGCGATCACCGGGGAGGCGAGTCCGTACTACATGTTTCACCCGCTGGCTCCTGAGCGGATCGCGGCGACCCTGCCCGACGTCAAACTCGTTGTCTGCCTGCGTGATCCAGTCGCGCGGGCCTGGTCGCACCACGCCTACGAGGTGGCCCACGGCCGTGAGCACCTCGGTTTCGAGGACGCATTGGATGCCGAGGCGGCACGGCTGCACGGCGAGGAAGAGCGGTTGCGCGAGCAGCCCGGGTACGACAGCCAGCACTGGCGCTTCCATGCGTATCAGCGGCGCGGCCACTACGCCGACCAGATCCTCGAGCTGCATCGGGCCGTGGGCCCCGACCGGGTGCTCGTCGTGCAAAGCGAGCGGCTGTTCGCCGACCCGCAGGGCGAGCTCGCCGCGGTCTGGCGCTTTCTCGGCCTCGCGCCATTCGTGCCCAGCGAGGTGCGCCCGCAGAATGCGAACGCGCCCTACGGCTCGATGCCCGAGCACCTCGTCGCCCGGCTGCAGGCGTACTACCGGCCCCACAACGACCGACTTGCTGCCGTGCCCGGCGTCGACGTGCGATGGCCCGGAGTGGCTAGCACCTGAGCACGGTCCGTCGCCCTTCATCCACCCATCACCCACGATCGGGAGCACCGACATGGAGATCATCGACTACCTCCGCATCCTCCGGAGCAGAAGGCGGGTCCTTGTGCTCGTCCCACTTGTCGCGGTGCTGGTGGCCGTGACGTGGGCCGCGGTGTCACCTCGTGCGCACACCGCGGTTGCCACGGTCAACGGCACCGCCTTGGTCGGCACGGCTACCAGCCAGTTCACCGGTCCGCAGGGGGTCGGCCAGTTCGCGGCAGCATTTGCTGCCGCGGCCACTGGCCCGGCGGTGGTGAACGCGGTCAGCGATCGCACCTCGGTGCCGGTGGGTGACATCGTCGACGGACTAGAGGTCACCCAGGTGGGCGAGAGCCCCTCGATGCGGGTGGCGTACGAGAACGGCGAGCGCAGCACAGTCGAGCCGGTGCTGTCGGCCGTCGTGCGCGAGACGCTGATCAGTCTGTTCCAACCCCGGGCCGACCAGGCCGCCCGGGACCGCGCCACCGCAGTCGAGCAGGTGGCCGCCGCGAACGCCGAGGCCAAGGCGCTGGGCGACAAGGTGGGCGCGGCCAGCCCGCGGGACGTCTACGAGGCATTGGTCGGCAGGATCTCCTCGCTCGAGCAACTGCAGGCCAGCCTGCGCGCCAACGGTGATGCGGTGGCGGCGGCCGCGCTGGATGCCCCGCTCAAGGCGGCCCGGGACAAGGCCAACGGGTACGGTCCGGTCCTCGCCGAGTACGCCACCGTTGAAGCCACGCAGCGGGCGGCCGCCGAGGCGCTCGCCGCCGCTCAGGAGCAGTCCCGGCTGGCGACCGGTCAGCTCGCCGCGACATCCTCGAATCGGGTGGTCTTCATCTCGGGTGTCTCTACCCCGACGATCCTCAGCGAGGTCTCATCGCTCATCCTCCCGGTGCTCGGCGCTGGCATCTTCGCCTCGCTGGTTGCGATCCTCGTGCTCGAGCTCGTGGCTCGTGGAATTCTCCAGCGGCGCCTCGGTCTGGATTCGGTCGTGGATGATGCCAGCGCTGGTGAGAGTTCTGCGGATGCCGAACCGTCGGTACAGGAGGTGACGTCGAGCGGCGATGCGCCTGCCGGTGACACGGTCGGCGAGTCCGAGTCCGAGTCCGAGTCCGAGTCCGAGTCCGAGCCTGAGTTCGAGCCTGAGTTCGAGCCGTCGGCGACGCCGGCCCGCGCAGCATCGTCGATCCTTCCGGCGACGCCGGCCCGCGCGAACGGGCCAGCTCGCTCGACCGCACCGGCTCGACCTACGCCCGCAGGTCAGCCGCCTCGTCCGGCAGGACCACGACAGGCCGAGCCGGCGACCGACGACCCCCCGGAAGAGCGGCGTGGGCGGGACCGCGAGCCGGTGGCCGCCGCACCTCGTGCCGCGTCGGGCCCGCCGGCCTTCGTCGTGCGGCACACGCCTGGCACCACACCGACTCGGCCTCCGGGCCGTGGCTGACTCGCCATGACGACGTCCACATCCGAGCCGGCCACGGTGGCCGGGGCGGCATCCGCGTGCGATGCGGCTTCCCCCGCTGAGTCGGCCACGGTGGCCGGGTCGGCATCCGCGAATGACCCGGTCGCTGGCCGGCCGATCTTCATCGTTGGCTGCCAACGGTCGGGCACCACGATGCTCCGGCTGATGCTCGACTCGCACCCGCGGATCAGCTGCGGCCCCGAGACCCGCTTCCTCGAGGGTTTCGAACCGATCCTTACCGACGACTGGAAACGACTCTCGCAGTACGGGTTCTCCGAGGACGAATGGGTGCTTCGGATCCGTGGCTTCTTCGAGGGCGTGCAAGCCGACTATGCGCGGTCCCGGGGCAAACAGCGGTGGGCAGACAAAACGCCGCGCTACGCCCTGAGTTTGCCGCTGGTGCTCCGAATCTTCCCGGACGCCCAGATCGTGCACGTCATCCGCGACCCACGTGATGTGGCGGTCTCGCATCGCAAGCGGTTCGGGTACTGGTCGTGCCTGAAGTCGACCGTCAAGTGGCCGAAGTACGTCGGCACCGCGCGCCACGCCGCGCGCGGGCTGTCGGCAGCCACCTACCGAGAGGTCCGCTACGAGCGTCTCGTCGCCGACCCTGGGGCCACGCTGAGCGACCTTCTCGACTGGCTCGGCGAGCCGTGGGACCCCGCAGTCCTGGAGTTCGACAAGGCAGGTCACGACGTCCCGGCTCGCTATCACGCCCAACTCGCCGCACGGCAGGCCAGCGCTGGCACCGACCGGGCGGTGTATGCGTCCAGGGTGGGCACGTACCGGCGTGAGCTCGACCCGCTGGTGCGCCTTCTGGTCTGGGCGAACAGCCGCCGCCTCCAGCGCGAACTCGGGTACTGACCATGTCGGCGCGGCATCCTGACGCTACCGCCGGCGGTGCGGATGCCGCGGTGACCGACCGTCCGACCGGTGCACCCGCGCCGGACGCGGCTCCGTCCGTCGCCACCACGCCGAGTACCGCTGCGCTGAGTGCTGCCGCGCTCGGCGCTGCTGCTCGGGTGGCGGGCTGGGTCGCCGGTGGCGAGCGCACCCGACTGCTGCTCGATCTGGGCCTCGGCGGCGTCGCTGTCGCGGCGGCTGTGGTGTCCGGTATCGCGGTCGCCCACGGCGACCGGCTGCTCACGGTAGTGCCGCTCGCCCTGATGGTGGGTCTGGCGGTTGGCGCGCTCGCGCTCACCAGGTTCCGGGCCTTCATCCTGCTGCTGCTCGCGATCCGGCCGAGCATTGATGTGGTGAAACTCAGCGGCGACCCCACTGGCACGGCCGGCCCCACCGGCGTGTCCCGCGGAGTCGACCCGTCAAGCATGCTGGCCGTGCTGTTCCTCGCCGCAGCGCTGCTGTGGCTCGCCGGCCGGGTCGCCGACGGCCGGGTAGTGGCGCCCAGCCGCCTCGGCTGGGCGCTGATGGCGTTCGGCGTCACCGCGTACCTCAGCGTCGTCGGGTCGGCTCGGCCGGGGGCGAGTGCGCTCGAAGCCACTCGTATCGCGTCCCTCGTGATGATGTTTGTGGTGCTGGAACAGCTAATTCGCGACGAGCGCGCGATGCGACTGGTGCTCGGCGCCTGCTTCGCCGGGCTGGTCTTCCCCTTGGCGTACACCGTGGTCGGGATCCTGACCGGTGACCCGCCCTCCGAGGCGGCCGGGTCGTTCACCCGGCTCACCGGCCCGTTCAACCAGGCCAACACCTTCAGCCGATACCTCGCGTTCATGATCGTCTTCGGGGTGGCCGTCCACCCGCACGTTGGCCGACGGCTGCGGATACCGGCCGCCGTCATGATCGGACTGTCGGGGGTGTTCCTGGTGATGACCCTGACCCGCACCGGGATTCTCAGTGCGGCGGTCGGGGTGGTGCTGGTGGCGCTGATCCAGCGCCGTCGCTCGGTGCTTGCCGGCATGGCGGTGTTCGCGGTGGTCGCGCTGGCCGTGCTGCCGAGTGCGGCGGAACGGATCGGCACCGCGGGCACCACCGTTGAGATCGGCGCCGACAACCCCACTGCGGACAGTTTGACCTGGCGGCTCGGCTACTGGGCCGAGGTGCTGCCACTCGCGAACGAGAACCCGGTCACGGGCATCGGGTTGACGATGACGCAGTACGGCACGGCGGCCGAGAAACAGCCGCATAACGACTTCCTTCGCTCGTACGTCGAGACCGGGCTGGTCGGGTTCGGCACGTTCCTCGCGCTGGTCATCACGTTGGTGCAGAGCAGTTGGCGTGCGGTCCGGTTGACCACCCGGGGGAGTATCGGGCAGGCGGTGGCATCCGGCGCGTTCGGGTGTGCGGTGGTGTTCACCATGAGCGCTGGGTTCGCCAACGTGATGTCGAATGTCGTGAGTCTCTGGTACCTGCTGGCCTTTGCTGCCGCAGCAGGGTGGGTGCTGCGTTCAGCAGCCGGCCGAGGAGGGCACGACCACGCGTGAGGGTGTGGCGTTGCTGCCGTTCCAGGTGTTGCCCTGGGTGGCGAAGTAGGTGCGCAGGCTGGCTCCCAGCAGTACCTCATCGACGGAGTTCGACTCGAACCGCACGCCGATCAGCGATCCGGCCTGCAGGTCGCGCGGTCCGGTGGCAGTATTGCAGCGCACCAGCGCCTGCCGGGTGCTGGTGTCGTAACTCGCGGCCTCGGTGCCGTCCATGATGCGAAAACTGAGCCCAGCGGTGCGGTAGCTCGGCACGGTGTTGTACTGCCAGGTGTTGCCCCATCCGGACATCTGGTCGTTGAAGCCGATGTCGACGTTGCGCGCGGTGTTGTGCTCGATGAGGTTCCAGGACGCATCCTGGTCGGTCGTGACGGCTCGCCCGTTGCCCGGCAGGTCCGTGACCAGGTTGCGGGTGATGTGGTTGTACGAGGAGGAGTTGCCCAGCCGGATCCCCTCCTGCATGTAGTGGCTCGCGGTCGACGAGGCCACTCGCGCCACGGTGTTGTGCGCGATGGTCCAGCCGTCACTAAATGTCGACAACCACAGTCCCGGGCCGGTGCCGCAGGCGACGTCGGTGATGGTGTTGCCCACGAACGTGCCGTACCGGGTGGCCCGGCCCATGACCCCCTTGCCGGTCACGGTGTTGCCGACGAACACCAGGTGGTCGCTCGGCACGATGGTCTCACCGGTCAGGCGCGACAGGTGAGCGATCGCGTCACGGGCTGCCGCCGGGTTGCGGCTACCTCGCCCGGGTACGGACCGTCGCGCTGCCCAGTCGCCGCTGTCAATGCGCTTGGCGAACCAGTCTTGTGCTGCCCCAGCGCTCTTCGACGCGATGAGCACCCCGCCGTGGACGACGAGACCGCTGAGGATCCAGTGGCTGGCACCCTTGGTGAACGTCACGGTCCGGTCGCCGTCCGGCCCGGTCGCACCGCATCCGGGCATCGAGACCGCGGCGGTGAGCACGACCGGGCCCGAGCCGTCCGGGGCCAGCGAGATCGGCGCGGATGCTGCACCCGAGCGGTTGATGGTGATCTTTCCCGGGTAGGTGCCGGCGGCAAGGCGGATGGCGTCGCCGGGGCGGGCGTCCGCGACGGCCGCGGCGAGTTGGGCCGGGGTCGACACCCGCACGGTGCGCATGATCGTGTCGTCCGGCACCGGGGTGCCGCCGCGCACGATGGTTCGAGTCGGCGTCGGCAGGTCGGCGCTGCGGGTGGTGCGAACCGGCTCGCGGTTGCCGGAGGCGATGGGTTGAGCGGAGGCGACCGCCGCAGCGGTGCCGGTCAGGAGGGCGCTCGCGCACGCAGCAGCGAGCATCCGAGAGGCAGGAAACATCGAGAGTTCCTTCCCCACGACCGGCTGGCGCACGACAGGGATGGCGCCATGAAGTCGGCCGCAGTTTTTCGCGATGCTAGCGACCGTTGCCCGTGGGCGCCGAACGACTGATCCCTATCGGCCGAACGGCCGATGCCCGTACTGGACATTCGGACGACCCGGCCGGGTGGCAGCGGCGATAGGTCAGCGCCAGGGGTGTCGTCGCGGGTTTCGGGCGGTATCGCGAACCCGATGACGATCAGGACGACTGACGCATCGACCTGGCCCGGCGTGACCATGCGCGGCGAAGCGCGTTGCGGTCACCCGGCGGCAGCCCGATCCGCACCAGCAGCACCACCGTGACCACCACGACCACCGGGATGCCGACCAGGAGCGACGTCATCGAGTCGTCAACGACGGCGCGCACCAGCAGCGCGGCCCCCAGCGCGGGCAGCACCGACACCACCAGCGCGGCAACGCCGGAGCCGTCGGCGACGATGCCGAGTAGCCACCGCACCTGGAGCACTTTGGCGACGTTGGCGACCACGAGCGAGACCGACCACGCCACGGCGGCGCCGCTGATCCCGAGCTGTGGCACGAGAAGCAGGGTCAGTGCGATGGTGAGTGCGAGTGCACCGATGTTGTCGACCATCGAGATCCACACCCGCCCCGACATGTTGAGGACGACACCGCACGGGCCGGCGGCTGCCGCCACCAACTGCCCCACCGCGAGGATCACGGTGACCGTGGCGCCGGTGCGGAAGTCCTCGCCGAACAGCCGGAGCAGCTGGTCGGGGAAGGCGATGAGCACGACGAAGGCCGGGAGCGAGGCGGCGAGGATCCATCGGGTGGCGTCGCCGTAGGCACGGGCCGCAGCCTCCTGCTGGCCGGTGTGGGCGAGATGGGCCATATGCGGGGTGAAGGCGTTGGTGATCGGTGGCATGACGAAGACGGCCAGTGATACGAGCCGGGCCGCCACCGTGAACACGCCGACGTCGGCCGGGCCGGCCAACCGACCCAGCGTCAACGTGCCTGACCAGATGAGCCCCGTGGCGGCGAGCGCCGACACCCAACTGACCAGGGAGAACGAGAAGATCGCTCGGGCCTCGACCACCGGTTTCGCCGCGGGCACTCGGCGCATCCGGCGGGCGAGCGCGGCCGAGGCCAGCAGGGCACCCAGCCAGGCCCCGGCGGCGAGTGCCCACAGCGCGGGTTCGAGTCCGAGGCCGAGCACGACGACCAGCCCGGTCAGCCCGAGCACGGTGAGCGGGTCCACGAACCGCCCGATCACGGTGTACTCCACCTGGCTGCGCCACCCTTGGGTTGCCGACAGCGCCGCGTCGGCCAGTGTCGCGGCCGGAAGGGTCAGGGCCATGATGCGCACCGCTGGTTCGAGCCCCGGGTCGCGGTAGAACGCGGCCACTGCCGGCGCGGCGAGCGCCAGCCCGGTGGCGAGCAGCAGCGAGGCGCCGATGGTGACTCCCATGCCGAGGCGCACGGTGCCGCGCAACCGAGCCGGGTCGTCATCCGCGAGGCTGGTGGCCACGAAGCGGGTGAGTCCGGCCCGGAACCCGGCGAGGCCGAGCAGCGACAGCAGCGACAACATCCCGTAGAGCAGCGAGTAGCGGCCCACGTCAGCCGCGCCGAGCGAGGTGGCGAGCAGCGCCATGACCGCGAAGAGCGCGCCCTGTTGCACCACCGCACCCGCAAGGTTGAACGCCCCGCCCCGAGCCAGGGTCTGCGCTCCGCCGGGGCGCCCGGGCCGGGCCTCGCGCGTCATCCGCCGCTGCTCCCAGGTGGTGACTCGACGACGTCGCCCGCTGCCCGCCGACCGAGCGCGGGAAGGCCGTGGTGCCGGCGGACCGCCATCCACACCAGCGGAGCCACCACCAGAGCGGCCAGCAAGATGACGCCGGTGGTCACCGTGGGCACGTCGAGCAACTTGAGCGCTGAGGCGAGCAGGACGAAGGCCAGGGCCCGCCGTACCAGCCCACCCGGGGCACGCGACGACAACTGCGCCCCGAGCCACACGCCAGGGACCGCGCCGACCAGGAGCGAGGTGGTCAGCGCCAACTCGAAGTCGCCATACAGCACGTGCGCGATGGCCGCTGAGGCCACCAGCGGCACGGCCTGGAACAGGTCGGTGCCGACCAGGCTGTTCGCCCGCAGCATCGGGTACAACGCCATCAGCGCGATGATGATCAGCGAGCCCGAGCCCACCGATGTCATCCCCACGACCAGCCCGCCGACCATGCCGACAACCACGGTCGGGAGCGGCCGGATGACGATGTCGGGCCGGTCGGCCGTGCGGCGCCGGGCTGGGTCGCGGCGGTGTCGGGCTCGCTCCGCCAGCCGCACGTACGCCTTGACCACCAACCCGCCAGCCGCCACGAGAAGTGCCACGCCGAGCGCCATCCGGGTGAGGTGCTCCACCTGTTCGCCGTCCCCGAGCGCCCGGATGACGAAGACGCCCGAGAATGCGGCCGGGACGGACCCGACACAGAGCCAGGCGGCGAGGCGAAGGTTGACCGTGCCGTGACGCAGGTGCACCGCTGCCCCGACCGGTTTCATCACTGCGGAGGCAACCAGGTCGCTGGAGACGGCGGTCAGCGGAGGGATGCCGAAGAAGAGAACCAGCACCGGTGTCATCAGCGCGCCACCGCCCATCCCGGTGAGGCCGACGATGATGCCGATGCCGAAGCAGGCCGCGACGAGGACGAGGTCGAGGTTCATTCGGCCTCGACCTCCGGCAGCCAGCCCTGCGCACGCAGGTGGGTGAGCACGGCCGCAGTGGCGTCGGCGACCGTCGTGCGCGAGGTGTCGAGGGCGAGGTCGGCGTCATCCGGGGTCTCGTAGGGGTCGCTGACGCCGGTGAACTCGGCGATTCGGCCGGCGCGGGCCGCCGCATACAGTCCTTTCAGGTCGCGCTCCTCGCACACCTCGAGCGGGGTACTGACGTGCACCAGCACGAAATCGCCCACCGTGCGCGCCATCTGCCGCACCTCGTCGCGGGTCGACCGGTACGGCGCGATGGGCGCGCACAGCACGAGGCCGCCGTGTCGGGCCGCTTCGGTCGCGACGAACCCGATACGCCGCACGTTCTGCTCGCGCCCGGCCCGGTCGAAGCCGAGGCCGCTGGAGAGCAGGCGGCGCACGACGTCGCCGTCGAGCAGCCCGACGGTGCGTGGCCCGGCGGACAGCGCGTCACGGACCGAGCGGGCCAGGGTGGACTTTCCCGAACCGGAGAGCCCGGTGAACATCACCACCAGCCCACGCCGATGCCGCGGTGGCCGCCAGCGGCGCAACGCGGCGGCCGCCGACTCGGTGATGCCCGGAAGTGGCGCGTCGGTGACGGCTGTCTCGAGGTCGGCGCGGACCCGCAGCCACGCCGCTGCTGCCGGGTCGACCTCCGGTGCGGGGTGACGCAGGTCGACCGGCGCCTGGGTGGCGGCGGCGAGCAGCCGGGCCAGAGCCAGGTCGCTTGCCGGGTCCCGCCAGTGCAGTGGTGCGGTGCGGATGACGACACCGTCACCGAGGTGCGCCGTGGCCGCGCGGGCCACCTCGACGGCTACTGGCGTCGGGATGCCGTCGGTGGCGCGGGCGCTGTCCGGAACGAGGACGAGAACCTTTGCGCCGGTGGGGAGTTCGGGATCCTCGTCGGTGAGTGGGCGGGACACGATGAGGACCTGGTCCCAGCCGGCGGCGAGCAGCGTGGCGTCGACCCGTGGCTCGCCACTGCCAGACTCGCGCACCCGTTCGGGCGCCAGCCGACCATGCAACAGGGCTCCTGGTGCGCTGGCCGGGAGCTGGCCGTCCACGACGAGCGTCGCGATCGGGGTCGACTCCTCATCGACGAGCACCACCTCACCCGGCGAGCCCGGGCGACCCGGCTCGGCTGCTGCGGAGTCGTCATCCGGGCCGAGGTGGAGGAGCACTCGCGGGCCAGGAATCGGTGGGCCGTCGCCAATTGTCCCGCCGAGCGCGTGGTGGTCGGACAGGACCCCCAGTAAGGCGAGTTCGACGTCGCCTAACCGGGCACCGTCGAGTGTTACCCGGGGGCTGGCTGTGGACGTCGCCGACACCGGTTGCCACCTCCCCTGCGAGTGCGGTCATGCCGACACGGACGAGATTCCGTGCCGTCTGTGCGCGAAATGGTAAGCGGCAATGCCCGGTCCCGCAGGTCCTTGCTCATCTTCGGCCGCGACACCGGGCGGTCGCAGCGGCAGGGGATGACGACACCCGCTCGGCGTCGATGTCGTCGATGACCGATCGTGATATCGTCGAAGCGATATCAAAAGGAGGTTCTCATGGAGCAGATTCTGATCCGGAATCTTCCCGAGGGAACGAAGGCCGCGCTTCGCGCGCGCGCCAGGCATCATCACCGGTCGGCCGAGGCGGAAGCGCGCAACCTCCTGACCACGGCTCTCGCGAGTGAGCCCCGCACCATCGTCGATCTCCTGAGCACCGAGGAGGGCGCCGACATCGATTTCGAGCCTGAGCGACTCGGCCTGACAGCTCGCTCAGCCGAACTGTGAAGTACGTCCTGGACACCAACGTCGTGTCCGCATTGCGGGTGCGGGGCCGCAACCGACCGGTCGAGGTATGGGCAGCATCAGTCCTCATCGGCGACCAGTTCGTCACGGCAACAACGATCGCTGAGATCGAGCGAGGAGTGATCTCCAAGGAGCGATCCGACGCGACACAGGGTGCGGTTCTGCGTCGCTGGTTCGAAGATCGCGTCCTGCCGGCCTTCGCGGGCCGAATACTGCCGTTTGATCTTCCGGCAGCACGGGCGCTCGCGGCGTATCGAGTACCCGAGCATGCTCCGCTGGACGATGCTCTGGTCGCTGCTGTCGCTGAGTCCTCGACCATGGTCGTCGCGACCCGGAACCGACGACACTTCGAACCCCTCGGCGTCCCCTGCATCGACCCGTGGGAGACCACGCCAGACGTCGCCCGCTGAGACCCGACTCCACACCCGGGCAGCGGTGAAACCGACGTCGCCACAGACTCCGGGCTCGTCCCTGAAATGCCCCCACCGGGAATACCAGGCTGTGGCCTGATGTCAGGCGGTGGACTGATGGGTCGTCTCCGCCGCCGCCAGCGACCTGGGCGTCCGACCCGCCGCCTAGAATCGGGGAAATGCCGTCGTTGTCGATCCTGCGCGAGCGCGTCTACGCGCTACCTGGGCCTGCCCGTCTCCGTGCTGCGCTCGACCTACCCGGCGCCGAGGTCACCGCTGGTACGCCGCCGGGGGCTCGACCCGCAGTCCTGGCCGCGCTCGCCCGACAGCGCAGCGGGGCACCGCTGCTCGCGGTCACCGCGACCGGGCGCGAGGCCGAGGACCTCACGGTGGCGCTCGCCGCCTACCTCGGGCCGGATGCCGTGGCGCACTTCCCGTCCTGGGAGACCCTGCCGCACGAGCGGCTCAGCCCGCGCAGCGACACCGTCGGCCAGCGGCTCTCGGTGCTGCGTCGGCTCGCCCACCCTGAGGCTGCGGATGCCGCCCACGGCCTCCCTGCGGTGGTGGTTGCCCCGGTGCGGGCGGTGCTGCAGCCGGTGGCGACCGGCCTGGGCGACCTGCGCCCGGTGGCCCTCGCCGCCGGTGACGAGGTGCCGTTGGGCCAGGTCGTCGAGCGGCTGGCCGACGCCGCGTACGCGCGGACCGACTTGGTGGAGCGGCGCGGCGAGTTCGCGGTGCGCGGCGGCATCCTTGACGTGTTCCCGCCCACCGAGGAGCACCCGCTGCGGGTCGAGTTCTGGGGCGACACGGTCGAGGAGATCCGCTGGTTCACCGTCGCGGACCAGCGCTCGCTCGAGGTCGCGGCGGGTGGGCTGTGGGCGCCACCGTGCCGGGAGTTGCTGCTCACCGAGTCGGTGCGGGCCCGGGCGGCCGCGCTGGTCGACTCCCTCCCGGGCGCGGCCGACATCCTGGAGAAGTTGTCGCACGGCATCGCCGTGGAGGGGATGGAGTCGCTGACGCCGGCCCTGGTCGACGGGATGCAGACGGTGCTCGAGATGCTGCCCGAGGGTGCGGTGGTCGCCACCTGCGACCCCGAGCGGGTGCGCACCCGGGCCCACGACCTGGTGGCCACCAGCGAGGAGTTCCTGCAGGCCGGGTGGGTGGGTGCGGTCGGTGGCGCCGCGGTGCCGATCGACCTCGAGAGCGTGCTGGGCACTGCCTCGTTCCGCACCGTTGCCGAGCTTCGCGCCCAGGCCCGACAGCTCGGCATCCGGTGGTGCGATCTCACGCCGTTCGGGGTCACCGGCGTGGTCGGCGAGGTCGCCAGCGACGGGGAGGAGGTCGGCGGCATCCTCGACCTCGACGACACGATCGACCTGGGTCTGGCCGTCTCGCCGTCGTTCCGCGGCGACACCGACGCCGCCGTCGCCGAACTGCGCGCCCTGGCCGCGGGCGGGTGGTCGGTGCTGGCGGTCACCGAGGGCCCCGGCCTGGCCAAGCGGGTGGCTGAGATGCTCGCCGAGCACGACGTGCCGAGCCGGCTGCTCGGCGAGGGCCTCCTGGAGCCCGGGCTGGTCACCGTGACCACCGGCGCGGCCGGGCCCGGCTTCCTCGCCCCCGGTGAACGCCTGGCCGTGGTCACCGAGGCCGACCTCACCGGCGCCGCACCCGGGTCGGGCACCTCCACCAAGGACATGCGGCGGATGCCGTCCCGCCGGCGCAACCAGGTCGACCCGCTGCAGCTGCGGCCCGGCGACCACGTGGTGCACGAGCAGCACGGGGTAGGGCGCTTCGTCGAGATGGTGCAGCGCGCCGTGCAGGGCGCCACCCGTGAGTACCTGGTCCTGGAGTACGCGCCGGGGAAGCGTGGCCAGCCGGGCGACCGGCTCTACGTGCCGACCGACCAACTCGACCAGGTCACTCGGTACGTCGGTGGGGAGCAGCCCACCCTGAACAAGATGGGTGGCTCGGACTGGCAGCAGACCAAAGGCCGGGCTCGCCGCTACGTCAAGCAGATCGCTGCCGAGTTGATCCGTCTCTACTCGGCGCGGATGGCGACCCGCGGGCGCGCGTTCGCCCCCGACACGCCGTGGCAGCGCGAACTCGAGGACGCCTTCGCGCACGTCGAGACCCCCGACCAACTGAGCACCATCGACGAGGTCAAGGCCGACATGGAGCGCGAGGTGCCGATGGACCGCCTGGTCTGCGGCGACGTCGGCTATGGCAAGACCGAGATCGCGGTACGGGCCGCGTTCAAGGCGGTGCAGGACGGCACCCAGGTGGTGGTGCTCTGCCCCACGACCATCTTGGTGCAGCAGCACGTCAATACGTTCGCCGAGCGGTACGCCGGGTTCCCGGTGGTGGTCAAGGGGCTGTCCCGAT
>JBOFLG010000220.1:0-3284 GCA_051657745.1 Dermatophilaceae bacterium
CGGTCACCCGCACCCGCGAGGTGATGGCCGAGCTCGAGGCCACGCACGGCGCGGACTGCCCGGTGGCGGTGGTGTATCGGGCCAGCCAGCCTGAGGAGCGGGTGCTGCGCGGCTCGGTGTCGACCATTGCCGACGCGGTCGAGGATGCCGGGCTGCGGCAGGCGGCCGTGATCCTGGTCGGGCGGGCCCTCGGTACGGATGACGCGGCGGGCGAGTCGCACCTGTACGACCCTCGGCGTGATCGACCGTGCGCACCCTGACCGATTCTCAGGGTGCGAGCAGCGAGTCCGCGCCGCTGACCGGCCCGCACAGGTGTCTCGGATGGCGTACATCGACTCCCCGACGAGGGCTGGATGATGGGGTTGCCGCCAGGATGACGGCCCAGGTTCGGCTCGGGTATAGTGGGAAGCGGAGCCTCCCCTTGCGAGGGTAAAGGAAGTGAGCCTCGGGATTTCCTGCCGGACGACAGGGCCCGAGGCTCGCGGTTTGTGTGGGGGGCCAGTACTCAGATCTCGATCAGGGTGAGCCGCCTTTCGAGCACGTTTTGATGGGCGGGATCGCCGGTACGCGAACTTGTGACGGCTCCTGCGACAGCGTCGGATATCCAGAGCATTGGCTCGGTGCGTCCGATGACGTGAGTGAACCGGATCCTTGCGGACACGTGGTGCTTTCCTCGCAGGGCGTTGAGCATGCCGACATCGCGTTGGTCATCTGCTCGGCCGCGGGACTCGAGCACGATGTCGCTCACCGTCCGAAGCTCGAGTTCGTAGAGAAGGCGTTCCAGGCACTTGCGGCGCCGGCGCTCCGGCCGGTCGTCGACCGCACCGGCCCGCACGACGACGAGGTGCTCGACATCGCAGGCGGCTACAGCACGGGTGATCTCCTGACGGCGTTTCGCGCTCTCGTCGCGCCAGTGCAATTTGACCTGGCCGGGCAGACGCAACTGGCTCATCTGGTGTCGGGTGGTGGGCTCGGCATCGTGCCGACCGACCGCTGCGGCCAGGATGTAGGTGCCCGGGTCGCGGGCGCGGTCGGACCCGGACTCATCCACCCAGGCTCGGAGGGCGCCAGCGGCACTCATCGCCGCGCCGTTCTGCGGGTCGCGGCTCGCTCGACGGATGCAGTATCGAAAGGGGCCTGCACCGTATAGACGTTTTTGGCGGAAACCCCGGTAGGGCTGATCGGGTCGGTGTGCACCTGTTTGCCGATGTGGATCAGGCTGTGTTCGCGGAGCTCATGCAGGCCGCGTTCGGCGGTGTCGGCCGACCAGCCGTACCAGCGGGGCATGTGCTCAGTGGGCAGGGTGAACCCGGCCTTCTCGTGGAGGGCGACCAGGAGCATCGCGATGGCCGGCAGGGTCAACCTCTGGGCCCAGTCGTCGTCCCAGAACTGGTGGTTGAGCCGGATGAAGCGATCGGCCGGTGTGGCTCCGGTCGGTCGGGTGTAGGGCTCGCCTGAGCCATCGGCGCTGAGCAGGGTGATGGTGATCTTGCGTTCCCGGCCGGCGCGCCGGCGCTCGATCAACCGACGCTCAACGAGCCGGGAGAGGATCTTGGTGGCCGCCGAGGTCGCTGACGCGCCGGAGGCGGTGGCAACCGTGTCGAGGGCGCGGGCCCAGACCTGCAGGTGCAGGGTGCTGCTCCAGCCGTCGGCGTGGTCACCGCTGCTGATGGTGGTGTGCAACAGCAACAAGGCGGTCAGGCCACGCTTGTCACCACGGCGCACGAAGCCTGCTAAGGGCGCAGAACGGTCGGGCTTCGCCGTGCGGTCGGGGTTTTGGATGAACGTCTTGGGGATGGGCGCGAACGAGCGTCCGGAGCGTTTGACGAGGAAGGCGCGTGTCTGGATGGCGGTCGCCGGCGGCGCTGATCCGTCACCGTCGGGGTCGTTCTTCGGCTGCTTCACGAGTGCAACATACCGTCGAGTTGGCGATCAGATCACGTCGGTCCTGCACCATAAAACTGCCGTACCAGCGGGTGCCTGAAACGACATGTGATACCCGCTGCGAGAACCGATGCGAGGCCACATGTCACAACTAGGGTCGCCTTCCACTCGGAGGCCAACGGTCCCGATCGGCATCGCGGCCGTCGCAGCCGCTCATCGGTTGCGTCGCCACCGATCCACCCGCGAGTCTCTGGGCCCTCGGTATGTTGCCCAGACCCCGTGCTGAGGGCAGCTCAGGCAAGGTCGACGGCGCTGCTCGGGCGCGAACTGACGGTGCCGCTGGTGGCGCAGTCGGTGGTGCTCACCCGGGCTCAGGCCCGGTCGACCCCGATGCCGGACGGTGAGACGTTCGCCGCGTTCGCCGCGTTCGCCGCGACCGGGGCGACCCTCGTTATCCATCTCGCGGTCACCCGCACCCGCGAGGTGATGGCCGAGCTCGAGGCCACGCACGGGGCGGACTGCCCGGTGGCGGTGGTGTATCGGGCCAGCCAGCCTGAGGAGCGGGTGCTGCGCGGCTCGGTGTCGACCATCGCCGACGCGGTCGAGGATGCCGGGCTGCGGCAGGCGGCCGTGATCCTGGTCGGGCGGGCACTGGGCGAGGATGACGCGGCGGGCGAGTCGCACCTGTACGACCCTCGGCGTGATCGACCGTGCGCGCGGTAGCGGCGGCGAGCCGTGGAACCCATCGCAGACGTAGGCGTCGGCCAGCGAGGCGGTGATTGCTCTCCGAGTAGAGCGCCACGCGATTCACGAGTCACCCGAACGAAGTGGACGGCAAACCTCACTCCTGCCAGGCCAGCCCCAGGCCAGCCACCGCTCACATATACAAGCGATTCACCGACCTCGGTTTTGCCGCGCCGGCCCATGTGGCTGCGGCGCTCGAGTTCGGGGCTGTCCAGCGCACATGAGTACGCGCACGCCTTACGACGCCGCACGTCCGGGGTCCACCACCGCACCCCGATCATCGCGACGCCCCACGGCCCATGACACAGCGGCCGTCGTGGCTACCGAGGCCACGACGCAGCCGGTGACTGCGACCCACCATGCGTCGCCGGCCGTCGTAGTACACCCCGATGTCGTGCACGATGCTTCGGCGAGAGTGACCCCGAAGATTCCCCCGCTTCCGCCACCGGCCGCGCGCGCCTCGCGCATCGCCTGGAAGAACGACCAACTGATCACGACGAACGAGGTCACAAAGGCCAATAGCAGCGTTCCGACGGTACGACTCAGGATTCTCATGGGCATTCCTTACTGCGTTCTCGGGTGATGGACAGGGCGACAGCACCGACCGCTGATGCCGCCAGAACGGCCGTGGGTGCCCATGGCGTCTCGAAGAGCCG
>JBOFLG010000221.1:0-2529 GCA_051657745.1 Dermatophilaceae bacterium
CGGCGCCGAGGATGCAGTCGGCGCCGAGGATGCGCACGGCGCCGAGGCGAGTTTCGTGCGGGAGTTGCTCGCCCTGGTGCGCCGCGCCCGCCAGGGCGAGTGCTGGATGGCCGTGCACGTGCTCGCCACCATGCCGGATGACGCGTGGCGCGCCGACCTCGTGCAGGCCCTCGCCGATGCGCCGCCCGACCTGCCGGTGCCACTCTGGGCGGTCGACCCCGCTACCGCGCAGCCCGAGCAGGCCACCCGGGCGCGCCTGTGGGCCGACCCGTGGGGCTCCGATCGCATCTACCTTGTCGACTACGACGAGCCGAACCCGCATGTGATGTTCGTGCGGGTCGGCACCGACGGCGGGGTGGTGGTGCATCAGGTGGTGATCGGCCGCCAGGGCGACGAGCCCGACGGGCCGGTCGGCGCTCTGACGCTCCAGGGTGAACAACCCGTGGACGCGGTGCTCACCGCGGTGGCCGACGCGCTGGCGCAGACCGACCGGTACTGGCCGCCGCAGGACGCCGAGGACTACGTCCTCACCCGAGCCATCGCGCGGTGGCGTACCAGTGGGCATCGCGCCGACAGCGTCTGGGAGCCGATCCCGGATGACGAGCGCCGGCGGCTCCTCGACGAATTCGCCGCTGCCCACGGTGCCGCGCTCGGCCTGGATGCCTCGGTCGTCGAGGTGCTCGCCGACACGTTCATCGACTTCGGCGACGGACACCTCGACGGGGGAGTGCTCGCGTGGAGCCCCGGCGAGGTCGAGCGCTTCCTCACCGACTGGGTGCGGAGTTCGGTGACTCTCGACAATGACGTGGCCGCCGAGCTGCCGAGAGTGCTGCGGGCCTGGGTCGGGTTCGCGCTGCGGCGCGCCGGTCTGGCGCCGGAGCACCTCGTGGCGGTGGTCGAGGCGGTCGACAAGTTCGAGCACGACTACCTCGACCGCATCGCCGACGGGCCCGGCGGCACGGCAGGCGTCGCCGGCGAGCTGGTTTCCTACCTCACCGAGCGCGGTGTCGACCTCGACGACAGCACCGCTGTGGCCCACGGCGTGGCGGCCTTCAACGCCGAACGCACCGCACGGCCCAGGCTCGACGGCGGATGAGCCCGGGCCTGGATGACGCCCGCGAACCACCGTTGGCCAGCCCGGTGTTGGCCGTCGCGGCAGTGCAGGTCACCTGTTCGGACTGTCTGAGACCGATCAGTCTCGGCGGCACCCGGCGATGATGACGAGTAGGGGAGGTGCGCGGTGACCCAGACACTCGCTCGACTACACCGTGCGGATGACGCGCAACACCACGACGTATTGACCAGTTGCGTGATGCCCAACGACGCCACGACCGGCGACGTCGGCCCGCACGCCTGGGACGATTGGGCGGTCCGTGTCGACGGCGAACGGGACATCACCGTCGTGCTCGACGCGATGCCCCGCGCATCCGCTCTGATGGGTGTGCTCCCTGGGGAACAGCTGCACCCGCTCGCCCCGGTCGACGGCGTGCTCGCCTCCGCAGGCGGTGTTCTCGGCCCGTTCGCCGGTGCTGGTCGGCCCAGCCGACTCGGCACCGGCCGCGGCTTCGTGCGCGTCACCGGCCATGCGGGGCCTACTGGTCTCCGCCGACTGGGGCTTGCTCTGCTCGTCGCTGCGGCGCTGTGGTGCGCGAGCAACGCCGCTCTGCTCGTCGCTGCGGCGCTGTGGTGCGCGAGCAACGCCGCTCTGCTCGTCGATGCCCTGATCGGCAAGTGACTCGGCCGGCACCGGTCCGTTGTGGTCCGTCGAACGCTGTCTCTGAGCCGCCTTGCCCGAGATTCCTGCGGTATCCAGGTGTCGAAGCGACGGGGTGAATGTCCGATGAGGAGTCGTTCAAAGAACTCGCGTGAGTACGGAATCTGAGTGTCTGGGGAGGGCGTTCGCTGATCCCGGATCCACCAACGACATCAGTGGATCCGGGATCAGGGTGGCGGCCCGGCGCCCGCGCCATCCATTTCGTTGACTTGAGCACCACGTGCAGGGTGTTCACGTTCTCGCCGACGGCGCGATCGCAGCGTTGTGACTAGCCCGAAGCCCGGTGTAACGATCAGAAAACCATGCGCCACCGTGGCCCGCGCCGAAGCCATGGATGACTTGACTCCCTGTTCGTTACCGACGGACTCCGGGAATTTTTCCACGCAGTGCCGCCCAGCACCGTTGTCGGCCGGTCAACTCGACGTCAGTAGCTGACCCAGCACCTGTAAAAACTGAGTGTACCGAGGAGGTACGTCCAGTCCTTCAATTTGTCTGGCTGCAGATTCCAACCATTGGCAAACCTACGCGCTTGGTCGGCGGTGGGGCACGTGTAGCTGACCTTTTGTGGGATTCTGTACTCGCTGTAGAACCATGCGGTGCCATTCGCATTGGCGGAAGCTGACGGTGCCAGCACCACCGAAGCCGCTGCAGCAGCCACCAATGCCGCCGATACCTTTGCCGCTAGGCGGGGGGATGTCCTTGCTTTCGTGTGACTTGTGTGACTCATGACGATCCAATCTTCGCTGGACATATTT
>JBOFLG010000222.1:0-11950 GCA_051657745.1 Dermatophilaceae bacterium
ACCTCCGCGAACACCTCGACAACCTCGCCCTGCAACGCCTCCGCCGCGCCAAACAACTCACCCCCGACGACCTCACCGAACTCGAACGGATGCTGCACGCCGCCGGCGGCCAACCAGCCGACATCGCCCACGCCACCGACCACGGGCTCGGCATCTTCATCCGCACCCTCGTCGGCCTCGACCGCGCCGCCGCCACCGAAGCGTTCGCGAGGTACCTCGACCGAACCACGTTCTCCGCCAACCAGATCCGCTTCATCACCCTCATCATCGACGAACTCACCACCCACGGCATCGTCGAACCGAGCCGGCTCTACGAGTCGCCCTACACCGACCACGCCCCCACCGGCCCCGACTACGTCTTCCCCGACACCGACGTCCAGATCATCATCACCACCCTCCAGCACATCACCCACACCGCCACCCCCCACGAAGTCGCCTGACCGGCCCGCACCGCTCGGCGTCGTTAGCGGCGCACGTTCGAGCCTTCGGGCCGGTGCTGCAACGAGCCGCGCAGAAGAAGCTTCGCCTCCTCAATGCGGCCTCCGAACTGAACAGTCTTCGGGTGCCACCCGGAAACCGCCTGGAGAAACTGGTCGGCGACCGCGCCGGCCAATACTCGATCCGCGTCAACGACCAGTACCGGATCTGCTTCGTGTGGGCCGACAACGGCGCCACCGACGTCGAGATCACCGACTACCACTGACGGGAGCGCAACGATGACCACAGCACACGACCCGATCACCCCAGGCGAGATCCTGCTCACCGAGTTCCTGGAGCCGCTCGGCATCACGCAATACCGGCTGGCCCAGGCCACCGGACTCCCCCAGACACGGATCAGCGAGATCGTTCGCGGCAAGCGCGCCATCACCACCGATACCGCCCTGCGCCTGTCCAGGGCGCTAGCCGTCGATGACCGGTTCTGGATCAACATCCAGACCGACTACGACCTGGAGATCGAGCGCGACCTGCACGGTGACGAGCTGGCCAAGGTGACCGCTCTGGTAGCGAGCTGAACAAAATCCGGCATCCGTGCGCGGATGCCGGGCGCATCCGGACGACTGGTGCCCCCGGTCCGCTGCCCGGTGCGGACCGAACAGCCGCCACCGAGCAGCGCGGCGGACTCGGGATCTTCATCCGCACCCCTCGTCGCGCCCGACCGCGCAACGACCACCCACCGCGTTAGGGACACACCTCGACGGTACTGCGTTCTCCACCAACCAGATCCGCTTCATCACCCTCATCGTCGATGAACTCACCACCCACGGCATCGTCGAACCAGACCGCCCCTACGAATCGCCCTACACCGACCACGCCCCCCACCGGCCCCCGACTCCGTCTTCCCCGACATCGACATCGACATCGACATCGACACCCTGCACCACCTCACCCGCACCGCCACCCCCCACGACGTCGCCTGGCCGTGAGGATCGACAGCGCAGCCTGATGGCGGCCGGACGCTCATGTGACACCGGCATGGCCGACACCAGAGCGCCTGTGCCGAAGCCGCTCAGCGGCGTGCCTGACGATTCACTCCCAGGACCTCTCCGAGGGATTCCATCGGCCAACTGCCGTGGCCGACAGCACCGGGTCGGCGAAACCTGCGACTGCTCCGAGCACGTCGGCGAACGCGTCGGGAAGTTCGTGCTCGCGGTGGGATCGGGTGCGCCACACGCGCCATTTCTGCTGCGCCCGCGCGCCCATCGTTGCGAGCGCGGGCAGCAATGGCATGAGCGCCACCGTCCGGTACTCGGCCACGGTCTCCGCCGATGCTCGGAACTCTGCCGCATCGACCGGATGCAGGCAGGTCAGCGCGTACACGTCTGCGAAGTCGCGCCAGCGAGTGTTGGCGATGCCGCGGTCGATGGCTGTGACGACCTTCTCGGCGAGCACCATCGACAACGGGTAGCCCAGCAGCGTCACGGGAGGGAGCCCGAGGGGCACAACGCGGGGAAGGTCGACGAGGCGCGGTGCAGGCCAGATCGGGTCGCCGAAATTCACGTCGATCCCGACCGTCAGCCGTGCGGTGCCGAGTGTTGCGGTGAGCTTGACCCGCACTCCCGCGTACTCGTCGTCGTCACGGATCGTCGCCGCGGTGACGCAGGCAGGGTCGAACACGAGCCCGTCGGCGACCTCCAGCGCCGCAATGTTACGGACGTGCTCGGCGACTTCTTCGGGGTCATCGCTGAGCCTGGTGGTGTGCAGGTCGATGTCCTTCGTCGGGCGGCGTGCCGCGAACGCGGCCAGCAGCACGCCGCCTTTCAGCACGAAATCGTCGCGGTGCTCCGAGATCGCGATGCGCGCAAGCAGCCCTTCGAGTGCGTACAGGGTCATCAGTTCCTGCACGTCTCCGCCCGTCTGCCGGGCAAGCCTGCGGATGGCGATGGTCGCGTCGCCTGCCGGGGTTCCGTGCTGCGGATTCGGGCTCACAGCAGCACTTCCAGCGCCTGCTGGATCGCAGGCCGCGCCTTCGCGAAGCTCTCGGCCAGCGCGAGCAGCGTGCCGGGACTGTTGCCCTGTTCCCGCAACCACCGCTTGAGCGCGCCGAGGGCGAGGTCGCTGCCCCAGACATGCCGCAACCGGAACAGGTCGATCAGGGTGCGCTCGGCCGAATACAGGCCGATGAACAGCCCTCCCGGCAGCTCGTGCTCGGTGCGGCCGATAGCGAACGTGTCGACGACGAAACGGTGCCAGGCGATGGGTGCGTGATGGACGGTCACCGGCTGGCTGCCGCGCGGGATGGCGATGTTGCTCAGGGCGGGGATCTCGTTGGTCAGCTCGTGCAGCGACAGCGCGGTGAGTAGGCACAGCGTCGCATCGGGCTGTTTCGCGGCGACCGCCATCCACGCGGCCGTCGTGTCGTCCGCGAGCCCCGCCCGCAGGAACTGACCGGGGGCGATGCGCTCGAACTCCCCCGAGGCGATCAGCCGGTCAAGGCCGTGCCGCGTGAGCCCGTGCGCGGACAGTTCGTCGTAGCGCAGCAGTTCGGGCAGCGTCGCGGTGTCCACTATCACCTCCTGTTCGACAGAATTCATTACAGGTAAAGCATACCTGTAATGAATTCTGATGATCAAGGGGACGGCCTGCCGGTCCACGACCACACCGTGCTGGTGCCCCAGGGCGGCCAGCAGGTGCGGCGCGGCGCCGCTGCCGGAGGCGGCGCAGGCTGTGGGCGGGGCGCACGTCGTTGTCCCACGCCCGAGTCAGCAACAGCCAATGTGCATGTCGAGTCAGGTGGAGGCCGCCAAGACCGGCGATGGCCGCCATCGCGACGTCCTCGGCGAGGTGACCGCCACGGCACTGGCCTCGGAGGGCGTTGGCGACCTCGGCATCGACGAGATGGGGGGGCGTGGATCTCCTCCGTCGCGATCCGCCTCGCCGCCGGGCCGTCGAGAACGAGCGCAGTCGCCAGGACGGAGGCGTCGACGACGATCACTCGTCGCGGTCCCGGCCATGCCGGATCGCGTCGACAATCTGCTGCCCGGTCGGCCGCGCGCCTGGCAGGCCCGCCAGGCGCTGCAGGATCTCCGCGTTCGTCGGCTGTCTGGCGATGCGCTCGTACTCGCGCAGAATGAACTGGTTGAGCGAAAGGCCAGCGCCGCGGGCCCGGGCGCTGAGCCCGTCGTGAACGTCGTCGGGTACGCCGCGGACCTGGATGACCTTGCTCATGAATGCATATTGGCAGGCATGATGCACCCATCCGATCTGTGACACCGGCGCCACACTCATCAGCACCACGCTGCACCACATCACCTGAACTGCCCACCACCACCACGTCGCGTGACCGGCCGGATAGTGGCCGGCCGCCGATACGATAGAGGCATGGCCAATCTCGGAGTGCCTGCCCGGTTGCCGCTCAGCGGCCCCACGGGCCGGCGGGTGGCCGCCCGCCGGGTCGAGCTTCTCGAGGTGCTGCACCGCCACGGCGTCACCAACCCAGAGATTTTCGGCAGCGCCGCACGAGGCGACGACCACGAAGGCAGCGATGTCGACCTGCTCGTGGATTTCGCGCCCGGGACCGACATCATCGACATCATCGGCATCACACGCGAACTCGAGAATGTGCTCGGAGTACCCGTGGATGTCGTGCCGCGCACCGGCCTCAAGGAACGGGTGCGCTCCCGGGCGGCACGGGACCTGCTGCCACTGTGAGCCGCTCCGACACCGACCGGCTCGACGACATCGCCGCAGCCATCACGTCGATCCAATCGCACCTGCGGTACGGCCCGATCTCCGTCGAGATCGTCATGGGCGCTGTCGCCATGCGACTCCTCGAGATCGGCGAGGCGGTGAAGGGGATCAGCCCCGCACTGACAGCGACGGAGCCAGACATCCCGTGGAACGACATCACAGGCATGCGTGACTTTCTCGCTCACCACTACTTCGCGACCAACCCCGAGATCATTCAACTCACCATCGACAAACGCCTGGCGCCTCTCGCCGTCGCCATCGACCGGATGAAGGGCGCAGTTCCGCACGAGACCTGACCCGTGTCCAACCGGTACGACGCAGCACCGACTAGCCTCGGCCGACGACGCTCAGAGCAGTGACCCGCGCCATCGGCGTGGCTGCCCGGACCACGTGATCGACGGGGCGAGCCGAGCGGTACCGGGCGCTCCCACGCCGAATCGCCCTGCTCGGGCGGCCTGCCTAGAACCCGCCGAAGTCGCCGCCGCCCCCGAACCCACCGGAGTCGAAGCCCCCGGCGTCGTAGCCACCAGAATCGAAGCCCCCCGAGTCATAGCCGCCGGAGTCGCCAGCGCTCGCGTCACCGCTCGCCTCGAGGGACCCGGCGTCGTCCGGCCCGTTGGCGCTAGCACCGGCATCGCCGGCATCGCCGACATCAGCATCGAGCCCGGACTCACCGACCTCCGCAGACTCCGGGCTCGACTCGAACCCGGACAGCAGCGCCGACGCGATCATCGAACCGGCGACCACGCCCGCCACGGTGCCGAGCATCGACCCGGCGAACGCACCGCCCATGCCGGTCGACCCGCGGGACATCGCTCCCGGCAGGTAGCCGGGCTGGCGCACCTCGGCGCGGGTCGCGGCCCTGGCCAGGTCGTGCGGCTCCGCCGACGCCGGCCGCTCCCCGCCGGGTGCGCTGTCGGACAGGTCGCGGAGTACCTGCTGCCGTTGCTCCGTGGTGAGCTTCTCGAACGCCTCCCGATGCATTGCCTCGACCTGTTCCGGGGGTGCGGTCCGGAGCAGGTAGCGGTACCGGGCAACGGCCCGCTCGTCCTCGCTCGCGCTGGGTGGCGGTGGCGCCGACGCCGCCGACACTCCGGACGGGTTGCCGATTAGCCGGTCGAGAAACCCCATGGACAGCTCCTTCCGCTGAGTCTGCAGGTCACCCACGCTACCTGGCAGCAGTCACCCCCGAGGTCGCCACCATCATGGATGCCGCCCCGGCGCTGATCGATCACGGCGTCATCCGTGCGGCGTCATCCGTGCGGCGTCATCGGTGCGTCGTCCGCCACTCCACCGACCGCCGTGCGCCGACCGCGCGAGAATCGCCACCATGACCATGCGCACTGATCTCGTCGCACAGTTGATCGATGCCGGACGCCACGTGGTGGAGCGGGGTCTGGTCCAGGCGAGCGGTGGCAACCTGTCAGCCCGGCTGCCCGGTACCGACCGGTTCGTGGTCACCGCTACCGGCACCTGGCTGAACCGGCTCACCCAGGACGACCTCACCGAGGTCGCGCTCGATGGCGGCCGGCTCGATGGCTCCCTCGCCCCAAGCGCCGAGTGGCGCCTGCACGCCCGCACCTACCAGGAACGCCCCGACGTCGGCGCGGTGGTCCATCTGCATCCGCAGTATGTGCTGCTCGTGGACCTCCTCGGCGCGCCGCTCCGGTTCACCACCCTGGACCACCAGTACTACCTCGGGCGCGCGGCACGAGTGCCGTTCCTCCCGTCGGGCTCGACCGAGCTCGCCGATGCCGCAGCCGAGGCGGCCCGCGGGCACAACGCGATCATCCTGGCCCACCACGGGTGCTCGGCCCTCGGCGACACCGTGGAAATGGCGCTTCGCCGGGCGCTGAACCTGGAGGAGGCCGCGGCAATGACCTACCGACTCCTGCTCGCCGGTGACACCACGAGCACGTTCCCACCCCAGTGGCGCGATCGCATCATCACTGCGTGAGCGCCACGCGTCCCAGGGCGATCAGCCACACGATGAACGAGCCGACGGAGACGTCCTCGGTGACCTCGTCGAGCCCAACCCCTCGACGGCGGTGGCGTCATCCTGCGCGGTCTGCGTGGGTGGCCGGAACCCGACCCGCGGCTGGCTCGAGCACACCGCGTTCGGTAGCCAGCGCGTCGATGAGCCGCGCGGGAGTGATGTCGAACGCGGGGTTCCAGACCGGTGTGCCACCCGGCGCCACCAGGGCCCCGGCCATCTCCGTCACCTCGCGGCCGTCCCGCTCCTCGACCTCGATTCCGCTGCCGTCGGGCAGGGCGAGATCCACCGTGGACCACGGCGCCGCCACCACGAACGGGACTCCGGCGTCGCGGCACGCCAGCGCGACCCCGAGGGTCCCGATCTTGTTCGCGGTGTCACCGTTGGCTGCCACCCGGTCGGCGCCCACGACGGCCAGGTCGACCAGCCCACCGAGCACCGCCGCGGCAGCAGCACCGTCGACCTGCAGGACGTGCGGGATGCCGTCGCTCGCCAGCTCGTAGGCGGTCAGCCGGGAGCCCTGGAGCAGCGGCCGGGTCTCGTCGATGCGCACGAGTTCGAGCCGGCCACGCGCGTGCAGCTCGCGCACGACGCCGAGCGCGGTCCCCCACCCAGACGCGGCCAAGGAGCCCGCGTTGCAGTGCGTGAGCACCCGCAGCCGCGGCCGGCCGACGCGCTCGATCAGCCAGTCGGCGGCCAGCCGGGACAACTCCCGGTTGGCTGCCTCGTCGGCCGCAGCGAGTTCCAGCGCCGCGGCGAGCACGGCGTCCCGGCCCTGCGCCATCACCGGACGCACTCGGTCGACTCCCCACGCGAGGTTGACCGCGGTGGGACGGGCGGTGCGCACCAGGTCGACCGCCGCACCGACCTGGCCCTCGTCCCACCCCTCGCGCGCCCCGTCATCCATGGCGAGCACCACCCCGAACGCACCAGCCACGCCGAGCGCCGGGGCTCCCCGGACCGCCAGCGACTGAATATCAGCGACCAGGTCGATGGTGCGCTCCACGACTCGGTAGCGGGTCTGGCCGGGCAGCAACGTCTGGTCCAGGAGCCGGACCGCACCGCCCCCGCGAGCACCGGCGGCCGGGTCCCACTCGATGGCCACCAGCGTCATGACCGCACCTTACGCACGATCGTCCCCGCCGTCGCCCATCCGAAACGTACTGCCGGCATCCGAACGCAGGCCCGCATGGGCCCCAATCTGGCCTCCGAAGCAGGGCCCGCATGGGCCCCAATCCGGCAGGTGCACAACGACATCCGGCGGGGCACTGCCGTCGGCGCACACGCCGCGGGCGTCATCCGCCACAAGTCCCGGATGACGCCGCACTGTCTCGCCGGCCGCGCGAGCCCGACCCCGCGACACGCACCCGCAGGCGCGGGGAGCGCTAGCGCGAAGACTGATAGGTGAACTGCCTGCCAAGCACACGCCCGCAGGCGCGGGGAGCGCTAGCGGTCAGCGCCCAACTGGTCGAGTACGAACGCCCACTCCCAGGCGGCCTGCTCCCACGCCGCGTACCGGCCACTGCGCCCACCGTGCCCGGCGCTGATCTCGGTACGCAGCAGTACCGGCCGGGTGTGCTGGTCGTTGGTGGCGATGTCGCGCAGCCGGGCGACCCACTTGGCCGGCTCGGTGGCGTAGACGCGGGTGTCGTGCAGGCTGGTGGTGGCCAGCACCGCCGGGTAGTCGACGGCTCGCACGTTCTCGTACGGCGTGTACCCGCGCATCAGCCGGTACACGTCGGGGTCGGCGAGCGGGTTGCCCCACTCCTCCCACTCGCCCACGGTGAGCGGCAGTTCGGGGCGAAGCATCGTGGTGAGCGCATCAACGAACGGGACCGCCGCATGCACCACCCGGAACCGCTCCGGTGCCAGGTTCGCCACCGCACCGACGAGCAGGCCACCGGCCGAGCCACCCTCGAGCCCCACCCGGTCGGGGGCGATCCACCCCTGTGCGACACACCGATCCACGCAGGCAAGGGTGTCGGTGAAGGAGTTGGTCTTGGCCGCGAGTTTGCCCTCGTCGTACCACCGCCGGCCCATCTCGCCGCCGCCGCGCACGTGCGCCACCGCGTAGACCACACCGCGGTCGAGCAGGCTCAGCCGGGCGACCGAGAAGTACGGGTCGGACGAGATTTCGTACGCGCCGTAGGCCGTCACCAGGCCCGGGTTGGTGCCGTCCGGCCGGATGCCGGTGCGCCGCACCACCGAGATCGGGACCTGAGTGCCGTCGGCGGCGGTAGCCCACTCGCGCGACTCCTCGTAATGACTCGGGTCGAAGCCGCCGAGCACCGGTTGGCGCTTGAGCACGGTCTGCGCGCGGGTGGTCAGGTCGACCTCGAGCACGGTGCGCGGCGTGGTCCACGACTCCACCATCACCTGGACCGCGGTCTGGTCGGACTCGGGGTTGTCGCCCAGCCCGATCGAGTGCACCGGAGTGTCCACCGGCACGTCCCAGGCGGCGCCGTGCCCGGATGCCGCATCGGCCTCGCGCGGCAGGACCCGCAGCGCGGTCAGCCCGCCGGAACGCAGGGTCAGCACGCTGGCCCGGTCGAAGGCGTCCACCCCGACGAACCGCTCGCCTGCGCCGGGACTCAACCACGGCATCCACTGCTCGTGGCTGGTTGCGTCGAGCGGGGCCCACGCGAGGGCGGAGTCGGGTGTGTCGGTGTTGTGCACGACAAGCAGCCGATCTGAGGACGGTTCGACGTCGTACTCGATGCCGTCTCGCCGGGGGGCGACGCACCGCCACTCTCCCTCCGGGTCGTCGCTCGCCAGCAGGTGTACCTCGGACGTCGTCTTCGACCCGAGCCCGAGCAGCAGCCAGCGTTCGTCGCGGCTGGTCGACACCCCCATCCAGAACCGTTCGTCATCCTCCTGGTGGACGAGCACGTCGTGGGCCATGTCGTCGCCGAGCCGATGACGCCACAGCTGGTACGGCCGCCACGCGTCGTCGAGTCGGGTGTAGAAAAGAAACTGACCGTCGCTGCTCAGTTCGCACCCGTAGCCGACGCCTCGTACCGAGGTGTCCACCACCTCACCGGTGTCGACTACTCGGACGGTCACATCGAACCGCTCATCACCCTCGCGGTCGACGCCGAACGCGACGAGCCGGTGGTCCTGGCTCACCGTGAGGGCCCCGACCGAGAAAAACTCGCTGCTCCCCGCCTCGATATTGCTGTCGAGCACCACCTGCTCGCCCGGGACCGAATGCGCCTCCAGGTCCGGGCGGGCCGCACCATCCGCGCGCGGCGCCCGCGCGTTGATGGCGTACTGCATCCCCTCGACGGTCCGTGCGTAGTACCACCAGGGGCCGCTGGCCGACGGGACCGAGAGGTCGGTTTCCTGGACCCGGCCCTTGATCTCGTCGTACAGCGCGGTGCGGAGCCCGGCCAGGTGGCCGGTGCGCTCGTCAGCCCAGGCGTTCTCGGCTTCGAGGTGGGACCGCAGTGCCGGGTCCTCGAGGTCGGACATCCAGGCGTACGGGTCCTCGACCCGGTCGCCATGGTGTTCACGGACGAACGGCCGGCGGGGAGCCGCTGGTGGCAGGGCTACGGGCATGGCGGCCAGCCTAGGTCCGGCCGTTCGGCGCGCTCACACCTGGCCCGGGCCGGCCTGCCGAACGCGACCGCCGGATGCCGCGGGCGCGGTACTCGCGGTGTTCGCGGCAGTGGTGACGCGGTGCCGTTCGCCCGCACCGCCGGTTGGCACCACTGGCAACACTGAGCGCTGGTTCCGGAACCCCGCGGGCAGTGGCGGTTCGACAGCGGAGTGTGGCGCCCGGAGGACTCCGAACACCTTGTCAGGCGAGACAGCGCGGGCCAAGCAGCACCTTGAGGTCGCCGAACAGTGCCTCGGTGGCCTCGACCCGATAGGCACCGTCGAGGCGCAGGTCGACCGACCGGCCCGGAGCGACCAGGCGCAACAGCACCTCCGTCTGACCGGGGTGGTTGGTCAGCACCGAGCGCAACTCCTCGACCCGCTGGGTCGTCGCCCGCACGGTCTCCATCGTCACCACCACCGGGCCGCGTGGCCCGTCGGTGACTTCGGGCAGGGTGAGGTCCTGAGCGTAGATCGACACCGTGTCGTCCCGCCGGTTGATCCGCCCGCGGACCACCGCCAGACGATCCTGCTGCAGCATTGAGGACACTGTCATGTACGTGCTCGGGAAGAAGAGACACTCGATGGAGCCCGCGAGGTCCTCGAGGGTGACGATCGCCCAGAGGTCGCCCTTCTTGGTGCGTTTGACCTGGAGGCCGGTAATCAGGCCGGCCACCGTGACGGTGCTGCCGTCGGGGCGGCCGGCATCGTCGGCGGTCAGGGCGGCGATCTGCGTGTCGGCGTGCGCCGTGAGCACGTGCTCGACCCCGAACAGGGGATGGTCCGAGACGTACAAACCGAGCATCTCGCGCTCGAACGAGAGCAGCGTCGACTTGTCCCACTCACTGGTCGAAATCGGCGGCAGGACACCGAGGCCCACCCCGGACAACCCGGTGTCGTCACCCTCACCGAACGCCCCGAAGAGCGAGTCCTGGCCGATCTCCTCTTTGCGCTTGACATCGACATAGTGGTCGACGTACTGCTCGTGCACCTCGACTAACCCACGTCGCGCGTGCTGCAGCCCGTCGAACGCACCACCTCGGATCAGCGACTCGATGGTGCGTTTGTTACACACCACCGCGGGCACCTTCTCCATGAAGTCGCCGAAGGAGGCGAACCGGCCCTTGCGTTCGCGGGCATCGACGATGGCGTCGACCACGCCATGCCCGACGTTGCGAATCGCGCTCAGCCCGAACCGGATGTCGCTGCCGACCGCGGCGAACCGACCAACCGAGTCGTTGACATCGGGCGGCAGCACCGTGATCCCCATGCGGCGGCACTCACCGAGATAGAGCGCCGACTTGTCCTTGTCGTCGCCGACGCTGGTCAGGAGCGCCGCCATGTACTCGGCCGGGTAGTTGGCCTTGAGGTAGCCGGTCCAATACGAGACGAGCCCGTAGGCCGCGGTGTGCGCCTTGTTGAAGGCGTAGTCCGAGAACGGGACCAACACGCCCCACAGGGCGGCGATCGAGGCCTCGGTGAAGCCGTTGGCCTTCATCCCCTCGGAAAAGGGAACGTACTCCTTGTCGAGGACTTCCTTCTTCTTCTTGCCCATCGCCCGTCGGAGGAGGTCGGCATTGCCGAGGGTATAGCCCGCCAGTTTCTGGGCGATCTCCATGACCTGCTCCTGGTAGATCACCAGTCCGTGCGTCATCCCCAGGATCGGGTCGAGCGCCTCGACCATCTCGGGCTGGAGCTTGCCCTCGAGCTGGGGGTCGAGCGGCACCAGATCCTGCTTGCCGTTCTTGCGCAACGCGAAGTTCGTGTGGGCGTTGACCCCCATCGGGCCCGGCCGGTAGAGCGCGAGGGCCGCGGAGATGTCCTCGAAGTTGTCCGGCTGCATCAGTTTGAGCAGCGTGCGCATACCGCCGCCGTCGAGCTGGAACACACCGAGAGTGTCGCCCCGGGCTAGCAAGTCGTACGTGGGCGTGTCGCTCATGTCCTTGGACAGCGCGTCGAGGTCGATCGTCTCGCCGCGGTTGGCCTGCACGTTGGCGATGGCGTCATCGAGGATGGTGAGGTTACGCAGCCCGAGGAAGTCCATCTTGACCAGGCCGAGCGATTCACAACTCGGATAGTCGAACTGGGTGATGACCTGGCCGTCCTGGAGCCGGCGCATGATCGGGATGACGTCGATGAGCGGCTCGCTGCTCATGATCACACCGGCGGCAT
>JBOFLG010000223.1:0-11839 GCA_051657745.1 Dermatophilaceae bacterium
TCGGGCGGCCGCGGTCCGCACCCTGGCTGCTCCCGACGTGTACGCGATTCTCGGTGGGGTGGGCGCCCTCGCGCCGGCGGCGGTCGGTCTGCGTGCGCTGTCCGACGCCAGCTGAGCGGGGCCGAGACGCTGCGGCCGGGGTGCTGCTGCGGCGTGGCTCAACACGCGGCACACCCGGGCCTGAACGCCACCGATCCGGGCCGGGGTGTGAGCCGTGGACCCAGCAGAGGCACCTTCAGAACGACACCAGACGAGGAGGACTCGATGGATATCGACGGCAACGGCGGGATGGCTGGCCTGGTCGAGGCGTACCGGCGGCAGCTGGCTGAGCTGGACGTCACCCAACGGCGGCTCGCGGAGATCTCGTGCACCGCGACGTCGAGGCGGCGGGTGGTGTCGGTGACGGTCGGTCACGGAGGTGTGGTGCGGGCGCTGACGTTCGACGGCTCCGGATACACCCGGATGGCGCCGGCTGAGCTGTCGTCGACCGTCCTGGCCGTGGTGGAGGAGGCCCAGCAGCAGGCCGCTGCGGAGGCCGCGGAGATCCTCGCCCCGTCGATGCCACCGGAGCTGGTCGTCACCGCGGATCAGGTCCGGGCCGGTCGAGGCGACCTTCGCCAACTGGTTCCGCTCCGCCCGGTGGTGGCGGATGCGGTGAGCGACAACGGCACTGGCGCCGGGGCGGGTGGGTGACATGGTGACCAGGCCGGGTGGTTCCGCTGATCTTCCCGACCGTTCGGCGGGCATCCCAGACTCGGCGGACCGTGGCGGCGACTCGGGAGGCGTCCCGGTCGACCTGACGGTCCACACACCGGGGATCGACGCCGCCGCGGTGATGTACGGCGACCTTGCGGCCAGGTCCGCGGAGGCACGCGAGGAGGCGCGGCTGCTGGTGCGTCACGAGCCGCTGCAGAACGGTGAGTCCGACGACACGTGGGACACCTTCGGGCCGGGCTACACCAGGGCCGGGGATGCGATCGTGGCGGTGCTGGACGGGTTCTACCGGGTGGTCGCCGACGCTGGTGACGGTCTGCGCCAGCAGTCGAGGGCGTACAGCGAGACCGAACAGGACAGTGAGCTCGTCGCCGAGTCGCTACAGCGTCAGATGGAAACCCGGCCCCCGCAGGCACCGTCGTGAGCATGAAGGCGCGCCGCGCCCTCGCTGGAACGCTCGCGCGACCACATCCCGTGATTGACGAGTTGGCTCGTGTCTAGTCCTACCTGGGACCCGAGTCTGGATGGGCTGTTGATCTTTCTGGTTGGTCAGAAGGCGCCTCGTCCGATCCCGGAGGCCATGCGGGACATGGCTGTTCGCTATCGGCACCTGGAGCGGCAGGTTGCCCAGTTCGCCGATCTGGCGACGGCGGCATCGAGTGTCGTCGGCCGCAATTCCGGGTCGCTGGTCGGGGCCGCCTTCCAGGACGTGATGCGCAGTTCGGCGTCGGCGTTGCCGTCGGTCGCATCGGCGGCGCGTGGGCAGGCCGATGGCTTGGATCAGCTGGTCACGCAGGTCGACCACGCGAACTACTCCATCGCCGTCGAAATCGCCTGGTTCGTTGCCACCATCAACTGGGCGCTGTCGAATCCGGTCACGATGCCGTTGGTGCCGAGCATCATCACCGGGGCGCGGATCGCTGTCCAGCAGGTCTTCAACAGGCTCAACAGGTTCGTGCGGCTGCTCGTTGCTGTTGTGGAAGAGGCGATTGACGAGGTGGTCCAGGAGGCCGTGACGAGCGCGTTGTCCGGCAACTGGGACGGGCTCAACTTTGCGGTCGCCGCCATCGCCGGTGGAGCGGCCGGGGGCCTGGTCGGCGCCGGTCACGGGATGGCGGACAGGTTCAGACCCGAGCTCAACGATTTCGCGGTGTTCCAGGGCGTCAACGAGGCCGCCGCCGAGGTCGTCGTCGGCGCCGGAACCACGGCGGCGCTCGGTGGGAGCTACGACGGCTTGTGGATGGGAGCGGTCAACGGTTTCGGGTCGGCCGTGACGGAGAGCACAGCGGACGACGTCGGCCAGGACATCGCCGACCTGGTGCATGGGCCGGGCCTCGCCGGCGATCCAGGGACCGGTGGACCACCGCACGGGTCGTCTCCGGACGGCGGCATCCTCGATGTGCCAGCAGCCTCCGACAGTGACAGCGTGCCGCCTCCGCTCGGCTCCGTCGATGGGCCGCCGTCCGTCGGTAGTGGCAGCGTTCCGCCTCCGCGGGAGGATTCCGAGGCCCGTCCCGCCGGAGGCGAGATTCGGTCAGACGCTGTCATCGCCGCACCGACCGAGACGCCGACCACAACGACGAGCGGAACCTCAACCCCCGCAACGACGCCGACCCCAACGACAAGCGGAACCCCGACCCCGACGCCGTCTCCGGCGACGAGCAGAACCTCAACCCCCGCAACGACGCCGACCCCAACGACAAGCGGAACCCCGACCCCGACCCCGACGCCGTCTCCGGCGACGAGCGGAACCTCAACCCCGGCGACGACGCCGTCCCCGACATCCACGCCGGCCCCACCTGCGCCAGCGGGCGCCGCGCCTCAGTCACCAGCACTGATGTCGGACTGGTCGGCCCTGTCAGTGGTACCGACGCCGGGTGAGACGTCGGCGCCGGGGGAGACGAGGACGTCAGAAGGGCCTTCGTCGTCGAGCGCAGTGTCAACGCCGAGAGCGGACGAGGCTTCTCGAGGTGCCACCGACGGAGTCGGGAGCCAGGCCGATATGTCGATCGAGGCGTCGATCGGCTCGGATGTCGGCTCGGTACGAGATGAGAATCCCGGCCGGGACCTCGGTTTCGACGCCAACTCGGAAGCAGTGGAAACCCGCCTGGCGGCCTCCACGCCGAGCCCGGCTCCGGCATCCGAACTGGCGTCCTCCCCACCCTCGCCGGTGGTCTCGACTCCGGCTGAGGCCATAGCATCGGGAGGGGCGACGACATCGGAGGCAGCGCCAGCGCCGACGCTGGACTCCTCGTCCCGGCCGGCGGATGCTGACGCTGGCATCGACGCAGACGCGGCGGAGGTGAGGACGCCGGAGGGGCCTTCGCCGTCGGGCGCGGTGTCGACGCTAGGGCCGGTCGAGACGTCGCCTGCGGGTGAGGGGTCTCGCGACGCAATCGACGGGGCCGGGAGCCCGGCCGAGGCATCGACCACCTCGGCTACCGGAACGGACCAGGATGACGACACCGGTTGTGGTGCCGGTTGGAGGAGTATCGGCTCGGGGGCCGACTCGAACCCCGCGGCCGGAGAGGCGGATCTCCGAGAAGGGCTGTCACCGGGGGCACCGACTCCAGCGACGACCGCTGCACCCGCGGCGGCAGTGGCGCCGACCACCACACCGACTCAGTCGCCGACGACAACCGGGACATCGACGCCGCGGACGGCTGATACGCCTGCGTCGACCAGCACACCGAGCCCGGCAACCACCGGGACGTCACCACTGGTGTCGCCCCACACCGATGCCCCGATCACGACGGGTACTCCACCGCCGGGGACCACCGGCACCGCGCCGCCAGCGACCACCGGCACGTCACTGTCGACGCACGAGTCACTTGTTGGACCGAGCCCCCACATGCTGGTTCAGCACGTCGGGGCGGTCGATTCTGCCGATCCGGCCGCATGCGTCACAGGCATCCGTCAGGTGGCTCAGACGCTGTACGGAAGCATCCGTTCAGGGGTGGTCGTCGACGACGTCGCCGCGTTGCGATCGCGGTTGACCGGAACGGCCGACGCGCGACCCGACCCTTTCGCTGCCGTCGCGGAGAACGCGTGGACACCGGTCGACTCGCTGACCACCGTTGACCAAGCACTCCGCGGCGCCCAGCCGGGCCATCGTGGCGCGACGGCCTTCGTCCTGGTCGGACGTCCTGGGGCTATCGGCCACGCCGTCGCTGTCCGTAGTACGCCCGACGGACTGATGGCCATCGACTTTGTTGCCGGGCAGCCAGGAACGGTGCGTCCGGCGGCGCAGCTGACCGGAGCCCTCTCAGATGCTCGCATGCTGCTGGTTGATGGAACAGGTCAGGTTGCACCTTTCACTACTGACACCGAGTCAGCCAGCACTGTTCGCTCCATGCTTGACACCGGGTTGCCCGACCCGGACGGCAATCGGTATGCAGGCCCGCCGAGCAAACCGGGTTCCAAGCGGGGTCGCATTGTGGAGATCGACAGTGTGGTCAAGAGCTATACGGATTCGTACGGTGGCGGCCGACATGGACGAGCGGTCGACCAGTTTCGGCTCCGCTTCGCCCGCGACAAGAAAAATGAACGAGCTGCCCAAACACTGAGCCATCTCTGCTTTCAACTGCACGACACGATCCGTGCCCTCGGTGATCTAAGCGCGAATGACGTGCCCAAAGATCGCGAGGTTCAAGGGATGCTGATCAACGGCCGTCTGGTATTCAGTACAAACCACAACGAATCGATTGATCTACTCGACCAGGCAAGGACCCGTGACGGTGAGCGACTGTCTTTTCGGCAACTGCTCAACATCCAGCAAGGCGACGAGCTGCGACGGAGGGGCCTCATCCGCCAAGATGCCGATGAGTACGTCGGTCGCATGGCCCGAAGTCGCGAGAAGATCGACGAGGCTTTCGATGGCCGTCGCGACAGTGCCACCGCTCGGGCGATGAGCAGCGATCAGGTCATTGTCGTCGACGCCGCGCCGTCGACGTTAGAAGGCCAACAAGAGCTGCGCAGCCTATTGACCGACGACCGCCACCAGGGCGCCACAATTCTGTTACGGCATGCTGCGAGCGGGAAGAACTCAATGCACGCTGAACAGAAACTGCTACTCGCGGTGCACAGTGCGAAGTTAACACCTCAAGACACTCACGGGACGTACCTGATCGTGGGCAAGTATCGTCCATGTCTGACATGTTGGGCGTCGCTGAAACACCATAGAGAGATTGGTTTCAACGTCGACTTCAATCCCAACTATGGAAATTACTATATTGAGTCCGCGGAGGGGTTGGTCGATCACCTTCCGCATACGCTTGTCGACCCGAACCCGGGAGGCGGTCCGCGCAACTTCATCGCGAGTGTCGCCGAGAAGCAAAGAGGTCAGAAAATGAGTTCCGCAGCACTGTCGCGGCAAGCACCGCCCGTCGATGCTGTATTCAGCAACGGCTTTGAGAAGGTGATATCTGCGCACGACGCTCCAGCTCGGGGATATGTCACGGCGTCAGACTCGGAGAACGACGGCCTCCGAGTGCTTGACTTTGCGACAAGCGGTGGGGCGAAACCTCTCGGCCGCGGAACGAACAAGACACTCGCCCCGAGGCGAGCGCAGCGGATATTGTCAGACCATGATGAGCGCGTACTGAGGGAGGCATGGCGTAGCGGCGACTCTGAACGGCGGGCCGAAGTGTTAAAGCACTACTCTCGTATGGGCGCCTCGCACGCTGAGATCGCTGAAGTGCTCGGGGTGAGCGCCACGACCGTGGGCAGATACGTGAGAGGCAGGGATGGACATGAGGCCCGGTACGGGGGGTTGAGCGTCACTCAGCGGCCACCACGACGTGGTGGCCGCGCAACGATGGCACCCACGACGCCCGGAGTCGGAAAGTTCACTAAGCGACCAAATATAGGTAAAGATGAAATAGAAGATTTGATAGTCGCGATGGAACAAAGTTCCTTCAAGGCGGCCTGGCATGAGTTGGAAAGTGGAAACGGCAAAAACAGGCTTCCGCCGAGGACGATGCCGGAAAGTCTCAACAAGAAGCTCGAGACGCTTCGCGAGGATTTTAGTATGCAAAGCCTGGCTGACGCGCTACATATGTCCCGCAAGAGTTTGGCGCAGCACCTCGACAAGCGTTTCGGTAAACTTCATGGGTCCGCTCCCGCTGGGGCCAGCATTGATGAGTCCGGCGACCAAGGTGAGCGAGTTTACGACGGGGATGCCGAAATGGTGGACGAACCCGCGGAATGGTCCGACGAAGACGCGGAGATGGTGGACGAGCCCGCGGAATGGTCCGACGAAGACGCGGAGATGGTGGACGAGCTCGCGCAGGTATCCGGCGGAGAAGCAGGGCCTGTCGACGAAGATGTGAGGATGTTCGACGGAATCAGTGACCCGCAGATCAGAACCCCGGTGGTGTCGGGGTGGGTTGAGGCGGTGGGTGAGGCACGCGCGGGGCTGGACGCGGTGCTGGGGAAGGCGCCGGAGCGGTTGTCGCCCGAGCAGCAGGAGGAGTTGGTTGCGCGTGGCGAGCCGGTGCCGGATCCGTTGCATCCACGGCAGCGGTGGGCCGAGCAGCAGGTCAGCCAGCGGTTCCGGGTGGGCCTGTTCATCGAGGGCGGTCCCGACACCGCCGAGTCGGCCCGGCATCGGGAGGTGTCTGCCAGGTTCGATGAGCTGGTCGATGTGGTGGCGGCGTCGTACCGTCCCGGTGACTCCGATGCCGAGCAGGAGGCCCGGGCCCGGGCGCTCGTCGACCGATGGGGTCCGCAGCTGGGCCTGCTGCCGGCTCGCGGGCTGCGTGGTGGCGCACCAGGAGGACAGCACCGCAGCGACCGTCCTAGTGGTACCTCGTCGAGCGGGGACCCGGGCCCGTCCCGCCAGCCAGGTGAGCAACTCGATGTCGACCCGGCCGACGACACCTCCGCGATCTCGGAGCCCTCGGCACAGGCGCCGCACGGTGGCAGGAACCGGGTCGATCCTGCATCGGGTGATGATGGCGGGTTCGTCTCGTCCGGCTCGGATATCGGGCGCAAGAAGATCCTGGTGCTGTCCGATGTCAGCGGTCGCGGGCTGGGCGGGGTGCCGGTCGTCACCATGCAGCTGGTGCGAGGGCTCGCCGCCACCCATGACGTGACCGTGGTGACCGCCGACCCGCAGTCGCAGTGGCACCTCGGCCCGGACGGCACGCCGAGCGTCCGCAAGACGGCTGAGGAGCAACACGCGTGGCAGCTCGGCAAGGAGCAGGAGCACGGCGACGCCAGGTTCATCAACGTCACGGCCGACGTGTGGGCCGAGCCGCGGGATAACCTCGCGCAGTTCGCTGCATCGACGTCATCCGACCTTCGGCGGGCGGGGCTGGGCACCGACTACGACGTAGTGATCGGGCACATGCGCTTCTCCGGCCCAGCAGCGTCGACGATCCGTGACAGCCATGTTCCGAACGCGCGGTTCGTGCTCGTGCTGCACACCAGTCCGGTGCGGTTGGACGTGCTCAAAGGGCAGCCGGGGGAGGCCGGCGAGAAGTCCACGATCGAACGCGAGGTGATGAAGGATGCCGACCTCGTCGTCGGCGTCGGTGGGCTGCTCGCCGACGAGGCTGCGCGTCTGTCGCAGCAGATCGGCCGGCAGGCGTCGGTGCACGAGCTCATCCCCGGCGCCGAGCTCGGGCTGGAGGTCCACCGCCGCGAGCGACCGCCCGGTAGTCCGGTGAGGCTGCTGCTGCCCGGTCGGGCGAACGACGTCATCAAGGGCGTCCACCCGGCGATCATGGCGGTCGGCGTCGTGAACCAGGGACGGCCGGGCAGCGTGCATCTCACCGTTCGCGGTGCTCCGCCGGTCGGCACGCCGGGGTTCGACGCCGTGCAGGATGTGATCGACCGGCACGCGCCGGGCGCGGTCACCCTGCTGCCGTTCACCACCAGCGCCGCCGAGCTGGCCGAGGACCGCCGCACCACCGACGCGGTGATCATGCCGTCCCTGCACGAGGGCTTCGGCCTGGTCGCGACCGAGGCGGCTGGCAGCGGCATCCCAGTGCTGGTGAACAACGAGAGCGGGGCCGCCCGCTTCCTCCGGCAGCTGCCCGGCGGCGAAAACGCAGTGGTGCACTCGCCCGTCACCGCCGGTGACCCCGACAATGAACGCGACCGGGTGCAGGCCTGGGCGCAGGCGATCGAGGATCTCGATGTCAACCTCGAGAGCCGGTGGGCTGCGGCATCCGAGCTGCGGGGGGCGCTGGTCGACTACTCGTGGGCGCACGCAGGCGCGTCGATGATCGAGGCCGCCCTGCGCACCGGTGCACCGCAGCGTGACCGGCCCGCGTGGCAGCGCTCCGGGATGGGCGAGATCACCCGGCAGGGTCCGCGGGCGGGCGTCATCCAGGAGAACGCCCGCACCCCATGGGAGCCGGCCCCGCACTGGGACGGCACCACGCCCGAGCCGCCGCGCGGCCGGGTTGAGTCAACGGAGCAGCAGCAGGAGCGCGCTCGCGACCTCGAGCGCCGCCTCCACCTGATCACCGCGGATGACGCTGCGCGCGGTTCGACCGACACCGATACCGACAGCAGCTCCGACACCGAACCCGATACCGATAGCAGTTCCGACACCGCGTCGGCTCCGTGGTGATTGCGCTGGGCCAGTCGGGGCCGGCGGTCAATGATCAGGCGTGCTGGATGCAGGTTCGTGCGGTCGGTCTGGCCGCCAACCGTGCTGCCCCGATCGGCCGGCCGCACACCTCGCAGGTTCCGTACGTGCCGGCGCGGACGCGTTCGACGGCGGCGTCGACCTCGGCCAGATGGATGCGGGCCTGGGTGGTCACCGCGGCCAGTTGCGACCGCTCGTAGGCGATGGTCTGGCCCTCCGGGTCGTGCTCGTCATCCGCGTTGGAGTCCCGCGACGCCGCGACCAGGGCGGCCATGTCGCCGGTCAGGGCCGCGAGCCGAACAGTGAGGATGACGCGCTCCTCCGCGAGGAGCGCGGCGGGGTCATCCGGCCAGGGCTCCTGGTCAGGCTCGGCATCCGTCGCCGGCGGGGCGTCATCCATGGTCGGCATCCTCGCAAGGCCCGGTGACAGCGCCGTCACGTCGGAGCGCGAGCACAGGTGGGTCTCCTGAGTCGGGCTCTCTCGCGTCCTGGATCCGGGCCAGCGGCACTGGTGCGGCGATTGCACCCTGCGACCATGTGCTCATGACGACTCTTTCCATCCGTGACGCCGCCGAGCAGGTCGCCGAGGCGCTCAAGGCGCGAGCCGCGGCCGAGGGAAAGTCGCTGTCCGCGTACGTCGCTGCCGAGCTGACCAAGATCGCGTCGCGACCGACGAATGCCGAGATCGTGGCACGGTTGAAGTCCCTCGACCGGTCCGCGGGCCCAGCGACAGGCGAGATCCTCGCGGCCGTCGAGGCCGGTCGTCGCCGGTGATCGTTCTCGACGCCTCGGCGATGGTCGAGGCGCTGGTCGGGCGTGACGTCGAGGTGGCCCTGCTCGACGGACTGTCCGGCGATATCGCAGCCCCACACCTCCTCGACGTTGAGGTGCAGAGCGTGCTCAGGGGTCTCGTGCTCGGCAAGAAACTGGAGCCGCACGTCGCTGAGCGGGCCCGCCACGACCATTTCGCCTTCACCATCATCCGTCACGAGCACCAGCCGCTCGCCGAGCGAGTGTGGCAGCTGCGCCACCAGTACACGAGCTACGACGCCGGATACGTCGCGCTGGCGGAGGCGCTCGGTGCCCCGTTGCTGACCTGTGATGCCACGTTGGCCGCCCCCGGGCACGGTGCGGAGGTTCGGGTCGCTCGGCGAACGCACTGATCGCCCCTTCGATATCGACTCGGCCGGCTCAGCGTCGCCGGCCGACCCGCCGACCCGCCGACCCGCCGACCCGCCGACCCGCCGACCCGCCGACCCGCCGACCCGCCGACCCGCCGACCCGGCGCCCGGAGTGGGCCCGCCACGATTAGGAGGGGTCGACGCGACGCTGGTACCGTGTGGCCGCCGTGTCGACGGCCGCGGAACGAGAGAGCCCCGGTGAACCAGCCCGGGCGCGCCGCGCAACGAACCACAGAAACGGAGTCGTCGCCCCATGCCGCTGAGCACCGACGTCAAGCAGCAGATCATCGCCGAATACGCCACCGCCGAGGGCGACACCGGCTCCCCGGAGGTCCAGGTCGCGCTCCTCACCCAGCGCATCAAGGACCTCACCGAGCATTCCCGCACCCACAAGCACGACCACCACAGCCGCCGTGGTCTGCTGCTTCTCGTGGGCCAGCGCCGCCGCCTGCTGCGCTACCTCGAGAGCATCGATATCGAGCGCTACCGCGCGCTGATCAAGCGCCTCGGCCTGCGCCGCTAAGGGCTTCCGCGAGGGCGGCCCCGATCAACGATGGCCGTCGCAGGTCCCTTGTCACTCGCGGGGGCGGGGCACCTGAACTCGCGGGAGAAGGGCGGGATTACGCCGGGGGATGACGTCGTCGCAGGTACTGCGTGAACCTCACCCCGGCCGCATCTCCCGCCCTCGCTGTGCCACCACGGAATCACCGTGACGGAACAGCCACAACTGAACAGCGACACCCAATTCGGGCGTGAAGCAGCGCCCGCCGAAGGAACCGCCCGCGCACAACGACGATGCGCGAGAGCGAACATCACACGAAAAGGAGGACCCATGGAGGGTCCCGAGATCACTTTCGCCGAAGCTGTCATCGACAACGGGAGGTTCGGCTCTCGAAAGGTCCGGTTCGAAACCGGGCGGCTGGCCAAGCAGGCCGGCGGGGCGGTCGCCGCCTACCTGGACGAGGACACGATGATCCTCTCCACCACCACCGCGGGGAAGAGCCCGCGCGAAGGGTTCGACTTCTTCCCCCTCACGGTCGACGTCGAGGAGCGGATGTACGCCGCGGGCAAGATCCCCGGCTCGTTCTTCCGCCGGGAGGGTCGCCCGTCCACCGACGCGATCCTCACCTGCCGGCTCATCGACCGCCCGCTACGCCCGAGTTTCGTCAAGGGCCTGCGCAACGAGGTACAGGTCGTCATCACGGTTCTGAGCCTCAACCCGGACCACCAGTACGACGTGCTCGCGATCAACGCGGCCAGTGCGTCCACGCAGATCTCTGGCCTGCCGTTCTCCGGCCCGATCGGTGCCGTCCGGGTCAGCCTCATCGACGGCCAGTGGGTCGCCTTCCCGAACTTCTCCGACGTCGGCCGGTCGACCTTCGACATGGTCGTCGCCGGCCGGGTCGTCGGTGACGACGTCGCGATCATGATGGTCGAGGCCGAGTCCACCGACGCGACGTGGAACCTGGTCACGAACGAGGGCAAGACCGCCCCCACCGAGGAGGTCGTCTCCGCCGGCCTCGACGCGAGCAAGGGCTTCATCCGGGTGCTCTGCGAGGCCCAGTCCGAGTTGGCTGCCGGTGCCGCCAAGCCGGTCGAGGAGTTCCCCCAGTTCCTCGACTACACGGATGACGTGTACGCGGCGGTCGAGCGCGAGGTCGCCGCCGACACCGCGCAGGCGCTGCAGATCGCCGGCAAGCAGGAGCGCGAGGACCGCCTCGACGCCATCAAGTCGGCACTGCACAAGGCCCTGGTCGGGGACTTCGACCCCGAGTCGGGTGCGGGCACGGCGGGCGAGTTCGCCGGCCGCCCCAAGGAGGTCTCGGCGGCCTTCCGCGCGGTGCAGAAGAAACTCATCCGCGAGCGCATCCTCACCGACAAGGTGCGCATCGACGGTCGCGGGTTGGCCGACATCCGGGCGCTGAGCGCCGAGGTCGAGGTGCTCCCGCGGGTGCACGGCTCGGCGATCTTCGAGCGCGGCGAGACCCAGATCATGGGCGTGACCACGTTGAACATGCTGCGGATGGAGCAGCAGCTCGACACCCTTTCGCCGACCACGCGCAAGCGGTACATGCACAACTACAACTTCCCGCCGTTCTCCACTGGTGAGACCGGGCGGGTCGGTTCGCCGAAGCGTCGCGAGATCGGGCATGGTGCGCTCGCCGAGCGGGCGTTGATGCCGGTGCTGCCGACGCGTGAGGAGTTCCCGTACGCGATCCGGCAAGTGTCCGAGGCGCTCGGCTCGAACGGCTCGACGTCGATGGGTTCGGTGTGTGCGTCGACGTTGTCGCTGCTCAATGCCGGTGTGCCGCTGCGCGCCCCGGTTGCCGGCATCGCGATGGGC
>JBOFLG010000224.1:0-9205 GCA_051657745.1 Dermatophilaceae bacterium
GGCCGGCTTCGAGCGACTCCTGGGCCGCCCGGGAGGATTGGCGGTCGACCGGGACCGCCTCGAAACCCTCGAAGAACCCCCGCCGTACCGCACCGCTGAGGCCCGTTCCGGTGAAGTACTCGGCCTTGGCCAGAAAACTCACCGTTCGGGGGGACGCGATCGGGATCGCGAACGAGTCGATGAACGACAGGTGGTTACTCGCCAGGATGAGACCACCGGATCGGGGCACGTGCTCGGTACCGATAATCGTCGGCCGCCAGAGCGCCTTGGTGATAGGCACGGTGACGGCTTTGCCCGCCTGGTACGCCAGACTCATTGCCGGTCCTCCGCAACGACGGTGCCTCCGAGAATCCGCTCGACGACCGGCACTCCGACATCGCCGACACCGTCGACCCGTTCGTCGTCGGGGCTGATCGCGCCGTCATCGACCGTCGGTGGCGCGACCACCGGCTCGGCAGCAACCTGCGCACGGGCCCGGGCGAGTGGGCTCGACCACGCCGGTTCGGCGTCGGGTGGCGTGGCCTGAGCCGACGAGCCGTCGGACGCTGATGACGCGTCCGTAGCCGAACCGAGGCGCCCACCGGATGCCGCACCGCCAGAACGGAATTCGTGGCCGACTGGGCCGGACTCAGGGGTCACCTGCTCGGCGCCGGTCGGCTCGGCGCCGGCGGGCGTCGTCGGGCCTCTCGACGTGGCCAGGCCAGGCGGGGACCCGGTCGACGCTGATCGTGGTGGGGCCGCAGGGATGTCGCCGAGCGGAGCGGCATCCGGCCCACCGGGCGAGTCGGTGGTCGGTGCGACCCTGCTCGAGGCGGCATCCGGCGGACCGGGCGGAGCGGCATCCGGCGGCGTGCCGTCAGATGGGCGCGCCTCGACTCTGGCGTTGAGGCCAAGGACGTCGATGAGGGCCTGGCGCACATGATCCGCGTGCGAACCTCGCCGGAACGCCTCGGCCAGCCCGGACGTCGCCACGGTGAGCACCACCCGGTCGCCGTTGTAGTCGGCCACCTGAGCGTTCTGGGACACCAAGGTCCACGTGGTGCGCCGAAGTTCGCCGAGCCGAACCAGCACATCGGGCCAGGACCGGCGCACCGCGTCGGTGTCGAGCCGGCCCAACGGTGGTTCGTCCGGTGCCGAACCGGTGGGCGCCTGGTCGATGCCCGTGGTGCCGTGGGGGTGCGGATGTTCGTGACCGCCCGACCCTGCGGAACGCGCCTGCCCCGCGGACGGCTCCGGCACCGCCACCATGCCCAACGGCGCGGCGTCAGCGGGCGGCGAGTTGGCGTCATCCGGCTCGGCCTCGCGCACCGGTCGAGCAGGGTGCACCGGCTCGTGGACGGGTACTGGCTCACCCGTTGGCACCACGTCGCCGGCGGGCACCGGGGTGCCAACGGGCACCGGCGTGCCGGCGGGCGCGTCGTTGCCGGTGGCCTGCTGCGACGGACGCGAGGCAGGTCGCCCGGACTCGGCGGGCCGCCCAGGGCCATTCGGCATCATCGCCCCGGAGGCCGCACTCGGCACTCCACCGACATCGAGACGGCGTTCGAGCCGGTCCAGCCGGGCCGCATAGCCCCGTTCACCGGCAGCGCCGGGAATGAGCATGCGGGCGATCACCAGCTCGAGCTGGAGCCGGGGTGCGGTGGCACCGGTCATCTCGGTAAGGCCTGCGTTGGCGAGGTCGGCGGCCCGGGAAAGCGCACCGGCTCCGAAAGCGGCCGCCTGATGCCTCATCCGCGCCAGCTGGTCCTCGGGGTGGTGCCGAAGCACTGCGGCGGCACCATCACCGACAGCCTGCACGATGATGAGGTCGCGGAGCCGCTCCAGGAGATCCTCGACGAAGCGCCGCGGGTCGAGGCCGGTCTCGATCACTCGGTCGACCGCACGGAACGCTGCCGCCGCGTCACCGGCGGCGAGCGCGTCGATGGTGGAGTCGAGGAGTTCGCCGTCGGTGAAACCGAGCAGCGCGGCGGCCGACTCGTACGTGAGGCCGGCCTCGCCGGACCCCGCGATCAGCTGGTCAAGCACCGAGAGCGAGTCACGCACCGACCCACCACCGGCACGCACGACGAACGACAACACCCCGGGCGCCACGGCCACTCCTTCTCGCGCGCACACCTCGTCCAGGTAGGACTGCAGGCGCGCCGGCGGCACCAGCCGGAACGGGTAGTGGTGGGTCCTCGAGCGGATGGTGCCGATGACCTTCTCGGGCTCGGTGGTCGCGAACACGAACTTCACGTGCTCGGGTGGCTCCTCGACGATCTTCAGCAACGCGTTGAAGCCCTGCGGCGTCACCATGTGCGCCTCGTCGATGATGTACACCTTGAAGCGACTCTGGGCCGGGCCATACGACGCGCGTTCGCGCAGGTCGCGGGCGTCATCGACACCACCGTGGCTGGCCGCGTCGATCTCGATGACATCGACGGTTCCCGGGCCGCCACGAGCCAGCGCGACACACGAGTCGCAGACCCCACATGGCTCGGGCGTCGGCCCGCGGTCGCAGTTGAGGCATCGCGCGAGGACGCGGGCGCTGGTGGTCTTGCCGCACCCGCGCGGCCCGGAGAACAGGTAGGCGTGGTTGACCCGCCCAGTTCGCAATGCCTGCATCAGCGGGTCGGTGACGTGCTCCTGGCCGATCAGATCGGCGAACGTCTCCGGCCGGTACCGGCGGTACAGCGCGGTGCTCACCCACCGACCCTAGCCCGCCCACGACCGCCCGGGAGCGACTGTCCTCAGGCCGAGGGCTCACCGGCGCGGCGTTATCGGGTCGCTTGTCGTCGGCGAGCGAACCCGCCGCCGAAGTCTCGGCATCACGAGGGCGAGCGCGGGTTCGCCGGTGACTAGGCGGAGAAGATCGCCTCGACGCGGGTCACCTGGTCCGGCGATTGGGGGGATGGAATGGCGTCCTTGAAGGTTCGCGCCGCGATCCGGCCTGGAGCCGCGCGCGGCGAGGCGCTGCGTGCCCCTTGGCCTGCTCGCCGTCCGCTCGCCGCCTGAACCACCGGTTTCGTATACGATACGGGTATGAGTGGTGAGCACCTGCTGCACGGCAAGCCCGTCACCGACGAGCAGATTCAAGCGTGGGCTGATGAGGCCGAAACCGGTTACGACCCCGCGAAGCTCCCGAAGCCGCGGCGCGGGCGCCCCCCGGTGGGCGAGGGCCCCGGTGCGGTGGTGCCAGTGCGCCTCGACGCGGCGACCATTGCCGCGCTGACCGCGCGAGCCGAGGCCGAGGGCATCGCCACCCGCTCGGACGCTATCCGGGCCGCGGTGCGCGAGTGGGCGCGCATTGCCTGACTTGCACCATTCCGCCCGGAAGCACTACCGCCGTGACCGACTCGACGACGACACGGTGCTCCACGCGGTCGCGCACGTGGTGCACTCGCGCCCGCTCGACGACGAGGACGACCCTCGTCGCTGGCTCATGATCGGCACCGACCCCGCGGGCCGCCTCCTCGAAATCGTCGCCCTGGTCTACGACGACGGCTACGAACTGGTCATCCATGCCATGAAGGCCCGCGCTCAGTACCTCGACGAGGTCTGATGAGGCCCCAAGAGCCGACCGGTAACGGTCGTTTCTCGACGAGTACCAGGGAGGTCGACGAGTTGGCCGCGCCCACGCAGGAGCGCGTCGGCCGAAACCTCGACAGGCCAGGCAGAAATGGCCCGTTTCTGGGGGGCGAGGGTCAGCCGTTCGGCTGATGCGTTCGCCGAACGGGTCAGGGGTTGGCGGGTGCGGCGGTCGGGTCGTCGGCTGGTCGGGGTGGAAGGTGCCGGTAGAGGGTGGTGCGGGTGATGCCGGTTTTGGCGACGATCTGGGCGATGGTGTGGTTGGTGTCGCGTAGGTGTGCCGCGTAGGCGAGTTTGTCTGGGTTGACGATGGTGGGGCGGCCGGTGCGGCGGCCTTTGGCGGTTGCGGCTGCTCTGGCGCCGGCGGCGCGTTCGAGGCTGTAGGTGCGTTCCATTTGGGCGAACAGCGCGAGGAGGACGACGGCGAGTTGGGCCATGGGGTCGCCCGGGTTGGTTGAGTCGACTTTGATGGGGTCGGCGAGGTTGCGGATGCCGACGCCGCGGTCGGCGAGGTCGTGGATCAGGTTGAGGGTGTCGCGTACGGTGCGGCCGAGGCGGTCCAGGGTGTGCACCACGATGACATCACCCTCGCGGGCGTACGCGGTGACCGCGGCCAGCCCGGGCCGGTTGGTCGAGGCTCCGGATTTCTTGTCGAGGTAGATGTGTTCGGGGCTGATCCCGGCTGCTTCCAGCGCGCGGATTTGCCGGTCGAGGTCTTGCTTGGTGGTCGAGACCCGCGCGTAGCCCAAATCCATCCCGCGACCGTACCGGTGCCTGATCTTGCAGCACTGAACCGGGACGGATGTTTCGAGATAACTTCCGGGATGGTGTCCGCGTGCTCAGCCCGCGACGTCGTCCGACCTGGCGGGGGGTGGTGTCCCAGTTCTAAGGAACTGGGACGGTGAAGCGGTCCGACACTGCATGTCCATGCCCGACCACGAAAAAACCCGGCCCACGAGGGGCCGGGTGGTCTATGCAGGTCACACTACACGGTCGATGATGGCGTGCAGAGAGGCGTGCGGGAACTACCAGCCGATCGGTCTCCGGAACCCGCCGGCGAGGTCAGGCAACTGGTTCGCGGCCAGGTCTGCGGCAGCGAGTTGCCGCCACCAATGGCGACCCGCCCCGGCGGTCGGATCGCCCTTGAGGTCGCCAGCGAGACGATTGCCGCTCGGGTTGACGGTGCCGACCGGTACGTGTTGCCGCGCCTGCTCGATTCGGGAACTTCAGATCGCTGTCGCTGGAAACGACGATCGCCGCGTCGACGGTGCGCATCAGCATGTCGATCAGCAGGTGCGAGGCGACGTTGACATCGGAGCCCTTCTCCTCTCGGTGGGCGAACGACGCCATGAAGACCGCGTCGCGCATGTCGCCATCCCTGTTCTTGACCATCACCGGCCACGCAGGGCGCTGCAGCAACGGACGGCCCTTGGCGTCCCGCGCAGCGAGCGGAGCGTACTTCAACCTTCTCGATGTACTTGCCGAGTTCGATCTGGTCGACCGAGCCGGTCGCCTTGAGCGCCTTGAGGTACACGTCCTGGTCCCGGGCCCCGGAGGCGTTGGCCTGTCCCCGGATCCGCGCGGCGCGGTAGGCCGCCCGTTCGACGACAGCGCCGGGGAAGAAAGACTGATCGAGCAGGGATGACGTCAGGGCGCGCACGTCCATCGATCGCCATCCAGGAGTTCCGCGGCCGCACAGTCCCCGAGCGCCGTAGTAGAGGTTGTAACCATCGATGTAGACGCCGACACGCACCCGAGCGATCGTAGCCAGGCCGCCCCGTCAACGAAGGCGTGCCCACGGCATGCGGTAAACATAGGGAGTTGCCGAGCACGCCGAGGTCGTTTCTCGGTCCGGAATCTGTCAATTTCGAAAACCGGATGGCCGTCAGGTGTCGCCACCAGGTGGGCACCGGCCGGGGTGCGAGTCCGGCAGGACCAGATGCGGAGAGGGAGCGCGTGGTGATCCGTGGGGCGTGTGTCGAGGCGCGCGGCGTCGCCAAGGGCGTGGGCAGCGCCGTCCTGCTGCCGCCGACATCCGTGACCGCCGAACCGGGACGATGCCTCGTCGTGCGCGGCGCGAATGGTTCGGGCAAGACCACCCTGTTGCGCCTCGTTGCCGGCCTGCTCGACCCGTCGTCGGGGACGGTGACCATCGACGGGCAGAAGGTCGACGAGCAGGATCGAGCCACCCGCGAGTCCGTGGCGGCGCTGATCGGGCCGCCGGCGATGTTCCACGACCTCACGCTGCACGATCACCTGGTGCTCATCGATGCCACCTGGGGGCGCGACCCGCGCACCTGTGCGGGTCGGGTGGCAGGGGCGCTAGACGCCTTCGGCCTTGGCGAGTACGCATCGAGGTTTCCCGACGAGTTGTCGTCGGGGCAGGTCCAGCTGGCCCATCTCGCGCTGGTGCTGTTCCGGCCGGCCCGACTCCTGGTGCTCGACGAACCCGAGCAACGCCTCGACGGTGACCGGCGCCGGCTGCTGGCCGCGCAGGTTGCTGCTCGGCGGGACGCGGGGACGACCGTCGTGATGGCCTGCCACGACGACACCGTCACGAGCACGCTCGCCGACGACGTGATCACCCTCGGCCATGACCGATGACGCCCGGACCCGCGACGGACGGGCCGACGACCCTCAGCCCGCGGACGACCTTCAAGAATCGAACCACCACGCGGACGACACTCAGGCGGATGGCGATCAGGCGGATGGCGATCAGGCGGATGGCGATCAGGCGGCGGATGACGCTCATCGGCTCGCCGACGCCATCCATGTCTGGCGCGGCCCCGGCGGCGACGGCGCGACCCGGCGGCTGGCCTACGCGGGGTACCTCACCGCGCTGTTCGGCAGCATCTACGGGTTCACGCTGGCCAGAGCTGTAGCGGTCACGCTCGACCCGGACGCGTGGGTACTTCGCTACCCGCTGCTGGCCGGCAGTGGGCTCGCGGTCGGCGTCACGGCACTCATCGCCGCCGCCGGGCAGGCGGGTCGGGTCCGCGGGCCCGTGACACCGCCGCTTCCCTGGGTCGACCTGGTGGTGACCAGTTCGATCGACCGCGCGCTCACCCTCCGCGCGGCCTGGCGGATGCCGCTGTCCGTGCTCGTGCTTGTCGGGTTCGTCCTGGGGCCGCTGCTCGCGGCCGGGTTCTGGGCTGCCGGTGGCACCTCGGTTCTCGTGGTGCCGTGCGCGGCGGTGGCGGGGGCGATGGTGGGAGCGGCGGTGGCGTGGTCCTGGCTCCATGGCCAGGCCGGGACGTCCGCGCCCGCCCCGGCGGCACCGTGGCCACCCGCCCGGGGAGCGCCGTGGCCGTCATCCTTGCTGCGCCGCCTCGAGATCGGCACGCTGCGCGAGCACACGGTGCGCTCCGCGCGGTTCGCCGGCGGGGTGCTCACGGGCGAGGCCCGCGTCATCCGGATGGAGTCGACCCGGCCCGTGCGCCGAGGGCGCACCTGGCAGGTGCGGCCACGGGGTCCACAGCTGACGGTGGTGCTGCGCGACCTGCTCGGGCTTCGCCGCCGGCCCGCCCGGCTCGGTGGCGGCGCCGTGGTGGTGGCCGCCGGGGCAGCCGGCATCACCTCGGTGCTGGGCGACCTGGACGGCAGTGGTCTCGCCGTGGCGGTGTGCGGGCTGCTCTGCTGCCATGTCGGCACCGGATGGTGTGCCAGCGGCCTGCTGCTGCTCGGCGACGCGGTGGGGGCGCCGCGACTGCTCGGCGGGTCGGTCCGCAGTCAGGCCGTGGCGCATTCGGTGCTGCCGGCCGTGCTGGCCGCCGCGGCGGTCGCTGCGGTCGCGGCGGCGGCCAGCGCCACGACCGGCGGGGCGCCGGAGGCCTGGGTGCTGGTGGCCGGGCTACCCGTCGCGCTCGTCGCGGCCCACTGGCAGACCGCGTTCCGCGGTGCGCCACCGATGGCTGTCCAACTGCCGGAGGCCGGGCCGATCCTTCTGGCGCTCTGGTGGGCCGGGCCGGCCTGCACCACAGCGACCCTCGGAGTGGTGCTCCTGATCTGCCTCGACCAACCCGCGGGTGCCGGGCGGTGGGTGACCGTCATCCTGGTCCTGGTCGGCGCAGGGTGGTGGGCCGGGCGCGCCCTGAGGCGCGCCCTGGCAACGGCGCGCGCCTGACTCCACTGGTGGCTCCCGACCCGACTGGCGGCGCGTGCCTGACCGCCACTGGCGGCGCGTGCCTGACCGCCACTGGAGGCGCCTGACCTACTCTCGACAGGTGCGCATCGATGTCTGGTCCGATCTGGTTTGCCCGTTCTGCCACCTCGGTCGGCGGTACCTCGAACTGGCCCTGGATCAGTTCGAGCACGCCGACGAGATCGGCGTGGTCTGGCACAGCTTCCAACTCGACCCGAAAGCGCCGGCGGTCGACCACACGCCCGTGGCCGAGGCGATCGCCACGAAGTACGGCGTCCCCGTGGAGCAGATAGCCGAGCAGAACCGGCGGATGGCGCGCGATGCCTCTGCCGTGGGCCTGCATTTCGCCTGGGAGGAACTCGTCGGCGGCAGTTCCTACGATGCGCACCGCGTCATCCACCTGGCCCGGGCTCGAGGCCGGGAGCAGCAGGTCACCGACCGCGTCATGCGTGCCTGGTTCTCCGAGGGTGCGGCGCTCGGCGACCACGAGACGCTGCTGCGCCTGAGCACCGAGGCCGGCCTGGATGTGGATGACGTGCGCACCCTCCTCGCCGGTGACGACTTCGGCATCGACGTCCGCACCGATCTCGCGCTCGCGGCGCAGATCGGCATCACCGCGGTGCCGATGTTCGTGCTCGACCAGAAGTACGGCGTCAGTGGGGCGCAACCGGTCGACGTCATGCTGGGCGCCATCCGCCACGTGTGGGAGCGCCAAGGCACCGAGCCCGTGGAGGTCGCGGCCGGCGGCGGGTGTGGTGGCGGCTGCTGCGGTGGAGTCTGCGGCACCGGGCCGGGTGATGAAGCACCGGACCTGGCCGAGCCTGCCGTCGCGGACCGCTGACCTCACCGTGCCGAGGATCAGGACACCCCGCGTACCTGGAAGAGCTCACCTGCCCTTGCTGCATTCCTGCCCTGGGGGAGTTCGGCGAGGTACCACCACGCGGGGTGCCAGGGCTGATTCTAGGCGCGCGGCGCCATCCGTAGAAATCGGCGCCGACACCGCAGGAGCCTTCGCGGGCCCCCGACCCCGACGACGGGGCCTCAGGCCGGAACGCCACACTGGGGGAACCCGATCCGGAAGAGACCGATGACACCTCGCACTCTGTTCACCTGGCTCGCGCGCGCCGAGGTGGTGACCTGGACCCTGCTCCTGATGGGCATGGTGCTCAAGTACGGCACTCGCACCACTGACCTGGGGGTGAGCGTGTTCGGGATGGTGCACGGGGTCGCGTTCCTCGGCTATCTGCTCGCCGTCGTGGTGGTCGCGATCGACCAGCGCTGGTCACTGCGGCTCACCGCACTGGCGATCGTGGCCGGGGTACCGCCCTACGCCACGGTGTGGCTCGAGCGATTCGTCAAACGGTCCGGGGCGGTCACCGACCAGTGGCGGCTCGCGCCCGGCGGCGAGATGCCGCGCACCCCGCTGGAGCGGGTGCTCGCGAGCGGGCTGGCCCGGCCGATCACCGCATCGGCCCTCGGTGTGGCGGGCGTGGCGGC
>JBOFLG010000225.1:0-16130 GCA_051657745.1 Dermatophilaceae bacterium
GGGCTCCGACGCCCCGGTGGCGTTTCATTGGACCAAGATCGACCCGACCGCCATTCCCCGACTGTGCGCACCGGCATCCGCTGACGACGCCACGCGGAAGCGTGCCGGGCGAACCCCACGACCCACCGTCGGGCGGGCCCCCGGGCCCGGTCCGACCACCCTGAGGAGCGGAACCGGGCAGGCCGGGGAGGTGTACGTCGTCGGCGTCGACCCGGCCTGGCAGGGCCGGGGCCTCGGTGGGCCCGTCACCCGACTCGGCTTGGCACACCTGGCCCGAGCGGGCTGTACCGAAGTGCAGCTGTACGTCGATGGCGACAACGCCGCCGCACGGCGCACCTACGCCCGCCTCGGGCTTACCGACGTGTCGGTCGACGGTCAATACACCCCCACCAGTTCCTGACAGGATTGTCCGTATGGATGCACACACCGGAGTCGAGACGGAGTTCGGGTCGGACTCCGCCGTTCCTTCTGGTGACCCCGCCGCCGCGCCGAGCGGAACCGCCATCCGGGATGGTGCTGCTCCGGAGGGAGAGGGTTCGATGCTCGGGGAAGTCTCGATCGCCAGTGCCTCGGCCACCGAGACCCGGCAGCAGCCCTCTCGTGGCGCCAACGGTCGTTTCGTGCACGCCCCACCGATCGCGCCGAGCGAGGACGAGGAACTGCCGGACGACCGGTTCCTCGACCGCGAGATCTCCTGGCTGCAGTTCAACGAACGGGTGCTTCAACTCGCCGCCGACGAGTCGGTGCCGCTGCTCGAGCGAGCCCGGTACCTGTCCATCTTCGCCTCGAACCTTGACGAGTTCTTCATGGTGCGCGTCGCCGGCCTGAAGCGCCGCATCGCCACTGGGATCGCGGTGCGATCAGTGTCCCGGCTTGAGCCTCGGGAGGTGCTCGAACAGATATCGACGGTCGCCCACGAGCTGATGGTGCTGCATGCCCGCGTGTACGGCGAGCAAGTTCGGCCCGCGCTCGAGGCCGAAGGGGTGAGCATCGTCCGGTGGGACGAGCTCGCTCAGGTCGAGCGCGAGCGACTGGCGCGGGTCTTCGCGGAACGGTTGTTCCCGGTGCTCACCCCGCTCTCGGTCGACCCCGCTCACCCATTCCCGTACATTTCGGGGCTTTCGCTCAACCTCGCCGTCATCCTGGTCAACCCCCGCACCGGCAAGGAGCACTTCGCCCGAATCAAGGTGCCACCGTTGCTGCCCCGGCTCATGCCGGTCGAGGCCAGGCCGGAGGAGTCGCCATTAGCCGATCTCTACGACGCTCGTTTCGTACCACTCGAGGATGTGATCGCGGCGCACCTCGACGCACTCTTCCCAGGGATGGAGATCCGCGAACACTTTACCTTCCGAGTCACCCGTAACGAGGATTACGAGGTCGAGGAGGACGACGCCGAGAACCTGCTCACCGCGCTTGAGCGGGAGTTGACCCGGCGCCGATTCGGCCCACCGGTGCGGCTCGAGGTCGAGGACGCGATCGATGACCACGTACTCGACCTCATTGTGCGTGAGCTTGGCGTCGCCGCATCGGAGGTCTACCGGCTCCCGGCGCCCCTGGATCTGCGCGCTTTGAGCCTCGTCGCCGACCTAGAACGCTCCGAACTGCATTTCGAGTCGTTCGTGCCGCGCACCAACGCTGATCTGGCGCCGACCGAGAGTGCAAACGCACGCGACATCCTCGCGGCGATCCGCAAGCAGGACGTGCTCCTGCAGCACCCCTATGACTCGTTCTCAACGTCGGTGCAGCTACTGCTTGAGCAGGCTGCGGCAGATCCGCAGGTGCTCGCCATTAAGCAGACCCTCTACCGCACAAGTGGCGACAGCCCGATAATCGACGCTCTCATCGACGCCGCCGAGGCCGGCAAACAGGTGCTCGCCGTGGTCGAGATCAAGGCGCGTTTCGACGAACAGAACAACATCTCCTGGGCACGCAAACTTGAGCGCGCCGGGGTTCATGTCGTCTACGGCATTGTGGGCCTGAAGACGCACGCGAAGCTAAGTCTCGTCATCCGGCAGGAAGCCGAGGGGTTGAAGCGCTATTGCCACGTCGGCACCGGGAACTACAACCCGAAGACCGCCCGGCTCTATGAGGATCTCGGGCTACTCACCGGTGACTCTCAGGTCGGTGAAGACCTGTCCCGGCTATTTAACCAGTTGTCCGGAATTGCCCCTCGCAGCAAATTTCGTCGGCTGCTGGTGGCCCCGCGGTCAGTGCGATCAGGGCTCATCGGTCACATCAAGGACGAGATCGCGCACGAACGCGCCGAACCCGGTTCTGGGCACATCGCCCTCAAGGTCAACTCGATCGTCGACGAACACCTTATCGACGCCCTCTACCGCGCATCTCAGGCCGGGGTGCGGGTGCAAATCTGGGTGCGGGGCATCTGCGCGGTGCGACCGGGCGTTCCGGGTCTGTCGGAGACGATCGCGGTGCGCAGCGTGCTCGGCCGGTTTCTCGAGCATTCTCGAGTGTTCTGGTTTGGCGGCGGTGGTGACCCGGTGGTCTACATCGGCAGCGCCGACCTCATGCATCGCAACCTCGACCGTCGCGTCGAGGCTCTGGTGCGGCTCACCGATCCGCGGCATGTGGAGGATCTCCGCTCGTTGCTCGCCCGTGGCATGGACGACCAGTACGCGCACTGGCGGCTCGGCCCCGACGGCCGCTGGACCCGGGCGCACCTGAACCACGACGGCACGGTGCTGGAGGATCTCCAGACCGCGCTGATTGAGATGCATGCCAAGCGCCGGCGCAAAGCCCGCCGCCGATGACGACCGACCCAGGCGGCGGCTTTTCCGCCCCATCCGGGAAGTGCACGGTTCGCACGGGTTGTTTTGCCTTGTCAACTGACGTGTTTCGGGATGGGGCGGAAAAGCAGTGACGGGGCGGCGAGGCGGCGGCAGTGCCGTGACGATCAGGGCTGCTGGCACCGTCCCGTGGCGAGTGCGCGACGACGTACTCCAGGTCGCGCTCGTGCACCGGCCGCGGCACCACGACTGGGCTTGGCCCAAGGGCAAACTCGAGCCCGGCGAAGACTGGCCCACCGCTGCCGCCCGAGAGACCGCTGAGGAGACCGGTCGAACCGTGCGCCTCGGACCACCGCTCCCGCAGGCTCGATACTCGGTGCTCGGTCGCGACGGCAGCCCGAACGAGAAGATCGTGCGGTACTGGTGTGCCGAGGTCGTCGGCCGCACCAGCGAGTCCGGCCCCGTCGCCGGATCCAGGGACGTCCTGGCATCCGGCGCCAGCGAGTCCAGTCCTGAAGTCGACGAAGTTGCCTGGCTCGATGTGACAGCCGCCCACGACCGGTTGGACTACGCGCACGACCGTGACCAGTTGCTGGCCCTGGCGCAGCGGCATCACGCCGGGCGGCTTGCCACCTGGCCACTCGTACTGGTGCGGCACGCCCATGCGGTAGCCCGTGGTGCGTGGTCCCGCAACGACGACCTTCGACCGCTCGACCGCGCCGGCTATCGGCGAGCACAGGCGCTCGCGCCACTGCTCGCCGCGTACCGCATCTCCCGGCTGGTCAGTTCGCCGGCCGAGCGCTGTACCGCGACCCTCGGGCCGTACGCCACGTCATCCGGATGTCGTGTGCGAACCCGAGACGGACTGTCCGAGAACGGGTTCGGCGCCGCTCCAGAAGCACCTGAACGGCAACTGCTGCGACTACTTGACCGAGGGGAACCTGCTGCGCTGTGCACCCACGGGCCGGTGCTTCCCGCGCTGCTCGACGCTCTCAGCCTGCGCCTCGACGGGGTCGCGCCCACCGACGCCGCAACCACGGATGCCGCCCGGCAGGCGCGCCTGGTCAAGGGTGAGGCGTTCGTGTGTCACGTCGCCGGTCGCGGCTCCGACGCCCAGGTCGTGGCCGTCGAGCGCCACCTCCCGTGCCGGTAAGTGGCCAGCGCCACGTGCCTCACCTGCCCGCGGCCCAGGCACCTGCACAGGCTCGGGTGCTCACCGGCGACGCGCAAATCTCCGCCGACCCTGGCCAGTGGACCGTCGTCGAGGCTCTGCCGCTGGCCTGAGACCTGCATACGGCGAACTCCCCGACCCGACAGCCGCATGTCGAGTTCTGACGCCCCGACAGCCTTACGGGGGATTCAGGATCGGTCGCAGCACATCCAGCGTGGGCTTCTCCCACATCCGTGTGGTGGGGTCGTAGAGGCCACCGATGGGCCGGGCGAGCGTGAGGGACGAGTAGGCGAAGGAGATCTCGTGCTTGTCGAGGTAGGCGACCAGGCTCCGTACCCACTGCTGGTCCTTGGTGGTCTTGTCCAGCGTGCCGAATCCACCGATCATCACCGGCGCCTTTCCGGATTCGACGAGAAAACCCCAGTTTCTCCGCCAGACCTCCGGGAGGTTCGCCGGATACCGGGAGTCCCGGAACCATGGCTGCTCGAACACCGTGCTCGGGAAGTCGTGGGCGGCGTAGACCAGCCGGCCCGGCACCTTCAGCCGCACCGGGACGACGTCCGCCGCAGACAAGTCGCTTCCCCACCAGGTAGATACTCCCTCGGCATTGGTCTCGACGCCCTGCACCACGATCAACCAGTCGGGGTTGACCGCAAGGATCGCGTCGCCGGCCCGGGTCGCGGCGCCCGCCCAGTCGTACCGCTTGTCACCACACCCCCAGCACGCGGTGCCGCGCGGCTCGTCGTGCAGGTCCGCGCCGATTACCGTGGGGACGCCGCGGAAGCGCTGCGCCAGCCTCACCCAGTCCTTGATCCATCCCGCCTCATCAAGCTTCTTGCTGTACCAAAGCCCGCCTTGATCAGACGCGTCAGCGCCTTGACGGGCCAGCAGGACACGGAGACTGTGCCGGCCAGCCGACCGCACCACCTCGTCGATGGTCTCCTCCCCGGTGCGCCCGACAAGCCGAGGGTTCACGCTGGCATCAACGCCTGACGAGCGGGTGCTCAGACAGGCGTTGGTGTACAGCAGCCGGATCATCGTGAACCCTTTGCTGCGGACCTGGGTCAAGAAATTGTCGAGGCTGACTCCCTCCAGACCAAGGAGCACACACTCCGGTCCATCAAGACCGAGCCAGTTCACCCCGGACAACTGGACCGGTTGACCCGCCGAGTCAACGATCGCGGCCCCGTCAGTGGCGAGCGGGCCGACCTCCCCGTCGAGATCGGCGCCACCGGTCGGCGCTGGCCCAGCGTCCGTCGCTACCGGCGCCGGAGACACGCCACTACGTGGCCCGCCATTTGGGCCTCCCAGCCACGCGGCCGTCGCCCCGACCCCGGCGAGCACCACGGCGGCAACGGCGGCAGACACCACCAGCAGCCGACGCCGACCCGGACGACCTGGACTACCAGTGTGCGCGCCGTTCGCGGGTGACCACCGTCGCCCGGATGACCCGGACGACCGGACTGTCACTGCCCGAGAACGGCGGGACTGAGACTGCGACGAGCCCTCCGCCCCCTCGCTCCCGGACACCTGCCCGTCGCGTGCGACCGCTGCCAAGCCCTCGAGGACCGGTTCGACAGCCTCCCGCCACGCGGCTGCGTCGGCGGGGCGCTGGGCCGGGTCCTCGGCGAGGCACCGATCGATCACGGCGAGGTCACCACGACGAAGACGACCGCGTGCTGCGTCCGAGAGCACTGGCGACCCGGACGCCGCCGCGACCAGGACAGCGGTCGCGGCATAGAGATCCGCCCGTGGCGTGACCTGCGTGGTGGCCCGCATCTGCTCCGGCGCGCTGTAGCCGGGAGTTCCTGACCCGACGGTGAGGTTGGTCTGATGCGAGGCGCGAGCCAACCCGAAGTCCGCCAGGACCAGAGTCTCGTCGGCTCCGAACAACTCGGACTGAGACTGCGAGGAACCGGAGAGCTCGCCGAGTGCACCCACCGCCCCGGCGTTCGACGGGTCGGCACCGCGAGCGACGAGCGTCTGCACATCGGCGGAACCGCCGCGGATTAGCAGGTTGGACGGGGTGACGTCCCGGTGGGTGACTCCGTGTTGGTGAATGACCTGCAAACACGCCGTGAGCTCGTCGGCCAGCCGGCGCAGCATCGGCGCATCGACCGGATCACATGAGCCGTTCAGCCGGGCGCCTAGTGACCCGCGCGGGAAGTACTCGAGCACCAGGTACGGCCGCCCGTCTTCCTCCGCGATGTCGTGCACGGCGACAAGCCGTTGCGCCGCCCGCGGGTCAGCTGCGAGCCGCCGCAGCACCCGCGCCTCCCCGACGAAGCGCTCTCTCAACTCCGGGTCGAAACTGTGGTTGTCGGCAAGAACCTTGAGGGCAACCGGAGCGTCCAGCGCGGCGTCGTAGGCGAGGAGCACCGACGCAAAGGCGCCGTTGCCGATGAAGCCGATCACCTCGAATCGGCCGAACGTCTGTTTCACCACACGTTGCATCGTAGTTGCGCCGTCGAGTGTTCTGAGGCTGAGCGACGGCTGATGTTGTCCATCACGCGCCGACTCGGCCAGGACCATTGCTGCGGTGTGCGCGCACCCCGAGCGGATGCCGGCCGCGGCGTTCGTTCGGCGACTCCGGTGGCCCGGAGAGACCGCTCCCCCGGACCGAGCGGCCGGCCGCGCCAGGCCACCGCACCAGGCACGGGTGACGACGCGAACCGGCTCGGCAGGGAGCACTGCCGAGCCCGAGAACCCGCAGGAGTGAGGTGCGCCGGCGTCATCCGCCGTTGCGCGGGCACACCCTGGTCAGCCGAAACGGCCGGAGATGTAGTCCTCGGTGGCCTTGACGCTCGGGTTGCTGAAGATCTGCTGAGTGGTGTCCATCTCGACGAGCTCGCCCGGCATCCCGGTGGCCTCGAGGTTGAAGAATCCGGTGCGCTCCGAGACCCGGGCCGCCTGCTGCATGTTGTGGGTAACGATGACAACGGTGTACTCATCCTTGAGCTCGTTGATGAGATCCTCGATGGCGAGGGTCGAGATGGGGTCGAGAGCCGAACAGGGCTCGTCCATAAGAATAACCTCGGGCTGAACCGCGATGGCGCGCGCGATGCACAGGCGCTGCTGCTGCCCACCCGACAGGCCGGACCCGGGCCGGTCGAGTCGGTCCTTGACCTCGGCCCACAGGTTCGCGCCGCGCAACGAACTCTCGAGCAACTCGTCGGCGGCCACCTTCGACAGCTTGGTCGCGTTCAGTCGCACCCCCGCCAGCACGTTCTCGCGGATCGACATCGTGGGGAACGGGTTCGGCCGCTGGAACACCATCCCGACCCGGCGTCGCACGTCGACCGGGTCGGTGTCCTTGGCGTAGATGCTGCGGTCGTCCATCAACACCTCGCCGGTGACGTGCGCGCCGGGGATGACCTCGTGCATCCGGTTGAGGGTGCGGAGCACGGTGGACTTTCCGCAGCCGGACGGCCCGATGAACGCGGTCACCGAACGGGGCTCGATGGTCATCGACACGTTCTTCACCGCGTGGAAGGAGCCGTAGAAGATGTCGAGGTTCTTGACGTCGATGCGGGTGGCCATGGGTGCCCGGTCTCTTTTCGGTCAGCGTGCGGTGGTGGGGGCGAAAACTCTGGCGACAAGCCGCGCCGTGAGGTTGAGCAGGATGACGATGACAACGAGCAGCAGTGCCGCCGCCCAGGCCCGGTCGAGGCTGGGTTCACGGAAGCCGGGACTGAGCGGCTTGGTGAACATGTAATACGCGTAGACGGCGAGGGAGTTGAGCGGCCCGGAGGTCGGGTCCACGTTCAGCCCGCGCGCGTAGCCGACGGCTACCAGCAGCGGCGCGGTCTCACCGATGACCCGCGAGATCGCCAAGGTGACACCGGATGCCAGCCCCGACGCCGCGGTCGGCAGCACGACCTTGGCAATGGTGCGCCACTTCGGCACACCAAGCGCCAGCGACGCCTCGCGTAGCTCGTTCGGGACGATCCGAAGCATCTCCTCGCTGTTGCGCACGACCGTGGGGATCATCAGCACGCTCAGGGCCACCGCGCCAGCGGCACCGTTCTTGGTGCCGATGCCGAACAACACCGCCCAGAGCGCGAACGCGAACAGACCGGCGACGATCGACGGGATGCCGGTCATCACGTCGACGAGGAAGCGGATCGTCCGCGAGACCTTGCCGGTGGGCTGATACTCGACGAGGAAGATCGCGGTGAACAGCCCCACCGGCACCGACACCAATGCGGCGATTCCGGTGATGATCAGCGTACCGAGAACGGCGTGGTACGCCCCGCCGACCAGCGGCGCCCCGGTGCGCTGAGTCGCCTGGTCCTGCAGACCGGTGACCCCGTTCATGGACTGGCTGAGAAACGCCGGCTCGAGCATCGTCGAGACACCCTGCGACACCACGGTCCAGAGCAGGGACAGCAGGGGGATGACGGCCACCACGAACGCACCGCACACCAGGCCGCGCACCATCTGGTCAACGGCAACCCGGCCACCGGCCGTCATCCGGTAGACGACGTACACGACGGCGAGGTACCCGATGAACGCGAGCACCGCAGCGAGCGCGACGTTGGTGCCGGTGAGTACCAGCAGTACTGCCGCGACCGTGGCCGCGCCGAGGCTGAGCGACGCATACCGGTTCGACGATGGCCGCACTGTCGCGAGTTCGACGCCTGGGATGTCGGCGAGCTTGCGGCTCTTCGGCCGGCTGGTCGTTGGCGCGCTCATCAGTTGGCTCCCGAGAACTCGGCGCGGCGACTGACAATCCACCGCGCCACGAAGTTGACCCCGAGCGTGATACCGAAGAGCACCAGGCCGGCAGCGATCAACTCGGAGAGCCGCAGCCCGGCCGCCTCGGGGAAGTTAAGGGCAATCTCGGCGGGCACGGTGGTGTTGCCGCTGTTGATGAGATTCAGACTGAGTGGCCCGGGCGAGAGGATGATCGCCACGGCCATGGTCTCGCCGAGCGCCCGGCCGAGTCCGAGCATGGTGCCGCCGATGACCCCCGGACGACCGAACGGCAGTACGGCTGTCCGGATCATCTCCCACTTCGTCGCGCCCAGCGCGAGAGCGGCCTCCTCGTGCAGGGTCGGGGTTTGCAGGAACACCTCACGGGACACCGAGGTGATAATCGGCAGGATCATCACCGCAAGCACGAGCGACGCGGTGAGGATCGTGCGCCCCGTGGCTGACGAGGACTCGAAGAACGGCAGGAAGCCGACGTTCACCTGGAGCCAGGTGAACAGCGGCACCAGTGTCGGCGCAAACACCTGGAAACCCCACATCCCGAACACCACCGATGGGACCGCCGCGAGCAGGTCGATCACGAAGCCGACGACGGTGCCGATCCGGCGGGGCGCATAGTGCGACACGAACAGCGCGATGCCGACCGCGACCGGTGTGGCCACGGCCATCGCGATCAGCGAAGCCACCAGGGTGCCGAAGACGAGCGGGCCGACATAGGAGAAGAAGCCTTCGCCGCCAGTGACGTCACCCGACTCCGCGCCAAGGAGCGGCGTCGCCTCCGCGATCAGGAAGATCGCCACCCCAGCGAGGATGAGCAGGATGCTGAGGGCGCTTGACGTGGCCAGCCCACGGAACACCAGGTCGCCGACGCGGCGCGCCGACTGCTGCTCCGCGCTCGATGTCTCGGGCTCCCGAGACGTGCTGACAGGGGGGGCGCTCATGGCTGTCCTCGGTGTCGGGGGTGATGGTGCTCAGTATCGTCCGGTGCCACGCCGGTGCGGCGTGACCAGGTCGCGACAGTCACCACATAGCGACGGTCACCCCGGAGAGGGTGACCGTCGCATCGCGGTCGTCGTGTGCAGGCCTCCGGGCCTGGGGCCCGTCAACTACCAGCAGTGACCAGTTTCAGCGACGCCTCGGCCTTGGCGCGCAGGTCGGCAGAGATCGGCGCCGACCCGGCAGCCTCGGCCGAGGCCTTCTGGCCCTCCTCGGAGACGACATAGCCGACGAAGTCCTTGACGACATCGGCCGTGGCCGCGTCCTTGTAACTGCTGCACACGATGTGGTAAGAGACGAGAACGATCGGGTAGGCGCCCGACTCGGTCGTGTCGCGAGCCAACTCGAGCGCGAGGTCGCCCTCAACACCGGTCTCGGCCGGTTTCGAGGCGTCGACAACCTTGGCGGCCGCCTCGGGGCTGAACTCGACGTACTCGCTGCCGACGCCAACCTTGACCGCCTTCAGGTCACCGACCGCCGAGGCGTCGGCATAGCCGATGGCGCCATCGGTGCTCCCGACCACCTCGACGACGCCGGAGGTCTGCGCTGCGGCCTCACCGCCCTTCACCGGCCAGGCCTTGTCGGCCTCGTAGGTCCACGACTTCGGGGCCGCCGCGGTGAGGTACTCCATGAAGTTCTCCGTGGTGCCTGACTCGTCAGAGCGGTTCACCGGGGTGATCTTCGTGGCCGGCAGAGTGACACCCGGGTTGTCGGCAGCGATGATCGGGTCGTTCCAGGTGGTGATCTTGCGGTCGAAGATCTTGGCGATCGTGTCGGCCTTGAGTTGGAGGGAGTCGACGCCCTTGATGTTGAACGGCAGGGCCACCGGGGAGATGTACACCGGGATGTTCATCGCACCCTTCTCACCGCACACCGCGGTGACCTTGGCCCGCTCTTCGTCGTCGAGCGCGGCATCGGAGCCAGCGATGGTGACTGCACCAGCGAGCAGATTCTCCCGGCCGGCGCCCGAACCCACCGAGTCGTACTGCACGGTGACGTCGGGCTGCTTGCTTTGGTACCCGGCGATCCAGGCACTCATCGCGGACTCCTGAGAGCTCGCGCCGGACGCCTTGAGCTGGCCGGACAAGGATCCACCAGCGCCAGCTGAGGTCGCCGCTCCGGTGGGGTTGTCATCGCCGCACGCGGCGAGAGCGAGGGTCGCCATGACGGCGACAGTGGCCGTGGCGCCGAAACGGTGAAGCTTCACAGGTGGTGCCTCTCTGCTACAGATTGTCGCGACCTAGGCAGGCCGCTCCGGGGCCAGCGAGGTCCCCGACGCGGCGACCGTAAGGAGATCAGGTGTCGGCGCCGGTGGAGCATGGTGAACGACGCGTGGCCCAGGTGTGAACAGCGAATTGTCACCGGCGCAGCTGACTCGCGAGCGCCGACGGCTGCGCCACGGACGGCAGGAGACGACGGGTTGCAACGACGCCGACGGCGGCCCACGCCACCAGGTGAGCACGGTCCAGGCAGCGCGGGCGGATGCCGATCTGCCGCATCCGATCCAGCACCTCGCGGGCGTCGAACCACTGCTCGGTCGTCGGTGGCTATCCCGCCGGGACCGGCGGCGGTTCGTCATCCGGGACCGGCGGCGGTTCGTCATCCGGGACCGGCGGCGGTTCGTCATCCGGGACCGGCGGCGGTTCGTCATCCGAGACCGGCTGCGGTTCGTCATCCGGGACCGCCGCCACGCCGAGGATGGCGTCGATGCGGTCTTGGCTGAGCGGCCCGTCAGCGTGGAGCGCGGCGAGCACGAACTCACCGACGAGCTCGATCTCGTCCTGCAACTGCTCGTCGCGCAGCGACGGATCCCCATGCACTGGCTCACCGTAGGGCGGGTGAGGAGGCCGGGGGAACAGACCCGCCGCAAATGACCCATTGGAGCCATGCACTGGCCCGATCTGCCGGGGCCCCGTTGCGCGCCATCGATGACGGTGTCGAGTGGGTGCCGGGCCGGGAGCGCCTCACGGCGCGTGGCCGCTCGTAGCGGCTGATGATGGGACCCGGGGCTGCCGCGGCCCGGCACCCACCGCAGACCCTAACGTGCTCCCATCGCCACGATGTTCCCGACGGCAAGGATCGAGCCCGATCGAGGGACGACCGCACGGAGGTATCGCCGAGGCCCGCTGAGGTACGGCCGGGACTGGGCGAGTCGCTGGCGCTGGTCGCGGCGCTGCCCGGTCGTGTGGAATCGGGTCAGTCGAGGTCGCCGGCCCGCCAGAGCCGCGCCGACGCGCGCAGATCCTCACCGGTGGTGAGCATCGCTGCGGCGGTGCGGGTCAAGTCGCTCGCACCCTCGGGGTCGTTGTCGTCACGGTCGTGGGCGAGTTCGGCTCGGCCTGCGCTCACCACAGCACAGAACCCGGCAGCCCGCTCCAGGGCCACCGCGAGGTCCCCGTCGAACACGCCGGCAAGAATCTGGTCGATCACCCGCCGCAACTCCTCCGGCCGTGGCGGCTCGGCGATACCGGCCACCGCGTGCGCGACGTCGGTGAAGCGGATGCCGGCGGCATACTCCCGGCTCGACTGCTCGGGGCTGCGCCGGACCCACTCCCGCAGGGCATAGAGCCGCCACAACGCGCCAGGCAGCGTGCGGGCTGGGCGGCCCGCCCAGAGGTCGGCGACAGTGGACAGACCGAGGTCGTCGACCAAGGCGACCAGGCGGGAGGTCACGGCGGGATCGTCGGTGGCGCGGCCAGTACCCACCAGGATCGCCGCCGTCTGATGCGCCACCTCGGTGGTCTCGGCGGGGCCGGGGAGCAGCCCGCCGTGCTCCTCGAGGTACTCCGGGCTCGCCGACACTGGGCGTCGGGGCACGGCCCGCTCACCGGGGCTCCGCGATGCGCCGTCGTCGCTCACGCAACCACCGTAGACCGCGAGCGGGCCCGACATCCTCGTGGCGCTACCGATGCCGCACCGGCCCAGACGCCGGTCCACTGGTGGTTACGGTGAGCGAACCGCCACCAGCGACTGGCTCGGCGTCGCAGCTGGCCACCCCGGCCGGGCGCGGCCAGCATGCGCGCCAGGCAGCGCACCGTCGGCAGCTCGATCCGCGCGACCACAGATCTCAGGACGGACACATGACCAGCGAGACCACCACCGGCGCACCGCCACACTCTCTGCGGACAGCCGCCACGGACGGCCGAGCCACCGCAATCTCCGCCACCCGGCCGCGGATGACGACCTGGCGCGGCCGGGTGCGGTCTACGGTCGCCGAGTTTCACCGCCTCCAGTGCACCGACCTCGCCGCTGCACTCACCTATTACGCGGTGCTGTCGCTGTTCCCAGGGCTGATTGCACTGGTCTCGCTGCTCGGCGTATTCGGGCAGGGCGAGAGCACCGTGGAGGCACTGCTCGACGTGGTGCGCGGCATCGGCCAGCCCGACCTTGCCGAGCAGCTGGCCGGCCCGGTGCGTTCGACAGTTCGGGCCCAGGGCGCGGGGTTCGGCGTGGCCGCCGGGCTCGCCGGGGCGCTGTGGACGGCATCCGGGTACGTCGGAGCATTCGGGCGGGCGATGAACCGCGTTGGCATGATCGAGGAGAGCCGCCCGGGGTGGGCGCTGCGCCCCACCCGGCTGCTCATCACCGTGGGCCTCGTCGTCGCGGCGGCCCTCGTCCTGGTCGGGGTCGTCGTCGGCGGCGACCTGGCCCGCACCCTCGGCGATGCCATTGGGGTCGGTGAGCAGTTCGTGACGGTGTGGGACCTCGCGAGATGGCCGGTCGTGCTCGCCACCGTCGTCGTGATGGTGGCGGTGCTGTACTCCGTGACGCCGAGCGCGCGGCGGCGCTTCCGCTGGGTGTCCCTGGGCGCACTGGTGGCCATCCTCACCTGGGCGCTGGCCTCGCTGGCGTTCAGTCTCTACGTCGACAGTTTCGCCACGTACAACCGCACCTACGGCTCGCTCGCCGGCGTCGTGGTGTTCCTGCTGTGGCTGTGGATCACGAACGTCGCGCTGCTCTTCGGCGCCGTGATCGATACCGAGCGCGAGCATGTCCATCAGCCGCAGCCGAACGAACCGACCGACCTGCGAGAACAGCCGCCGCGCGGTACTGGCCTGCCCATACCGGCCGAGTCGACCCGGCGGCGCGCGGCGCGCGATTCGCACCGGCCGCGCCGGGGCCGGCCCGACACCGTGCCCCCCACCAACGTCGAGCTGGAGCCGCTGCCCTCCGACGTCGCGCGGGTTCGCGGCCGGTAGCCTCCAGCACGTGGATGACGCCCGCGAACCGTCGGACGCCGGGTCGACCACCGACCCGGCCACCAGCCAGGTCGGTGGCCCGACGACCAGCGGCGCCCTCACCTCGGCGGAGCTGCAGGCCGTCATCGACGGCAAGACCAAACCACCGGGGTCGCTGGGGCGCATCGAGGAACTCGCAGTCCAGGTGGCACTGGTGCAGGGCACCGTGGCACCGACTGCCGAGCGGGTACGACACCTCATCGTCGCCGCCGACCACGGCATCGCCGCCCAGGGGGTATCGGCATACCCACCGGAGGTCACCCGGCTGATGGTGTCGACGTTCCTCGCCGGGGGCGCCGCGGCCAGCGTGTTCGCACGCACCGTGGATGCCGACGTCACCGTCATCGACGCTGGGTGCACCGGCGAACCGGTCGAGCATCCCGACCTGGTGCTCGCCCGCCTGGGCCCCGGCACCGCCGACTCCAGCCTCGGCCCGGCCATGACCGCGGCCCAGTGCGACGAGGCCCTGGCTGCAGGCGCACGGCTGGCAACAGCCGAGCCGGCCGAGGTGGTGAGCCTCGGCGAGATGGGCATCGGCAACACGTCATCCGCCTCGCTGGTCAGTGCGGCAGTGCTCGGCATGCCGGTCGCCGAGCTGGTCGGGCGGGGCACCGGCGTGGATGACGCCGGGCTGGCTCGCAAGGCTGAGGTGCTCGCGCGTGCCGGCGCCCGAGTGCCGGGGCGGCTCGCCGGCGCTGAGGCGCTGCGTGAGTTCGGCGGGTTCGAGATCGCGATGCTTGCCGGGGCGATGCTCGGGGCGGCTCAGGATCGCCGACTGGTGCTGGTCGACGGGTTCGTCGCCACCGCTGCGGCCGTCGCGGCCCTCGACATCGACCCGGGCATCCGACCGGCACTGGTATTCGCGCACCGCTCGGCCGAAGCCGGTCACACCCGGGTGCTTGACGCGCTCGGCGCCCGGCCGCTGCTGGACCTTGACCTGCGCCTCGGTGAAGGCACCGGAGCGCTGCTGGCGGTGCCACTGGTGCGCGCGGCCGCCGCGATGCTCCGCGAGATGGCCTCGATGGCCGACCTCGGTCTCGACCCGCCGTGACCGACGCGCCCACCCGGCGCTGGTCGTGGGCGACCACGTGGCAGTCGATGCTGCTGGCGGTACAGCTGCTCACCCGGGTGCCGGTGCGCGGCATCCCCTGGAGTGCAGTGGCTCAGGCCGGCTCGGTGCGCTGGTTCCCGCTTGTTGGGGTGCTGGTCGGCGTCCTCGCCGGGCTGGTGCTCTGGCCGGCCGCGCTGGTCTGGCCCCCACTGGTCGCGGCAGTGCTCTCGACCGCTGCCGGGGTGCTGCTCACCGGCGCCTTCCACGAGGACGGGCTCGCGGATACCGCCGACGGGCTCGGGGCCGGCGCCGACCGGTCTCGAGCGCTGGAGATCATGCGAGACAGCCGGCTCGGCAGCTACGGAGCGGTGGCCCTGCTGCTGATGCTCTCGCTCAAGGTGAGTGCGCTCACCGGGCTGCTGTCGGCGTCATCCGGGCCGGCGGTCGTGGCGGTGCTGGTGGCAGGGCACGCGCTAAGCCGGACGTCGGTCGTCGTAGTGCTGGCGACGTCGACGTACGTGCGTGACCGCGGCGCCGGGACACCGGTCTCGCAGGGCGTCTCCGGTGCGGCGCTGACGGTCGCGCTGGTCAGTGCCGCGCTCGCCATGGTGCCGCTGGTAGTGACCGCCGGGTTGGTCGCCACCGCCGCCGCCCTCGGGAGCGCCGCGGGTGGACACCTGGCCGCGCGGGCGGTATTCGAGCGCCGGCTCGGGGGGTACACCGGTGATTGCCTCGGCGCAGTACAGCAGGTCAGTGAGGTCGCGATGCTGCTCGGGGTGCTCGCGATGATCTGACCCTGGGCCGGCGCCGGCGCGGTCACCAGCCATCCGCGTCATCGGCGGCCGACCGGCCCCGGCTATCCTCGACCCGGTCGCCGGTGCATTCCGCTTCGGACGGCCTGGGCCTCTAGCTCAATGGCAGAGCTGCGGACTTTTAATCCGTAGGTTGTGGGTTCGAATCCCACGGGGCCCACTACCTCTGAGCAGTGCTTTTACCGCCCGAGCCATCCTCAGCAGGCAGTCGCGTGACATCAAACGTGACGCAGGGTGTTCTAACGTAGCCGCCATGCCGATCCGTGGCCGCAGTCGCGGCACCATTGACCAGTTGCCGAGCGGGGCACTGCGGGTGCGGGTCTACACCGGGTATGACCCGCTCACCGGCCGCCGGCATTGCCTCACCGAGGTCGTGCCCGCCGGGCCGAAAGCGCGGGCCGAGGC
>JBOFLG010000226.1:0-6936 GCA_051657745.1 Dermatophilaceae bacterium
GTGGCCGCTCCACGACAGCGCAGGAGGAACCTGGTGAGCATCACCGACACCATCGACCCACGGTCGGTCGTCATCCTGCCGGGCATCCCGCACGGCACGAACACCGTCACGGAGCCGGGGCCCAACGGCAACGTCGGGCCCGACCGCCTGGGTGCCAGTGCGACGAGCGCTGCAGACCGGGGGCCACGATGAACGAGCTCGACGACTTGTACGACCTCCGCGACGAGATCGACCGGCTGGCACAGGGGTTCGACGCTGCCGCACAGCCGCGCCAGGCTCACTACGAAGGAGGCGATGACGCGGGAGCAGTGACCGTGCGGGTGTCGCCCACCGGGGTGGTCACCCACGTCGGTGTCGCGACGCACTGGCGTGATCGCGTTGGGCCCGACGGGCTCCCGGATGCCGTGCTGGCCGCGATCCAGTCGGCGAGCCTGAGCCGCCTCGAGGACTGGGGCCACGGGGTGGAGGAAGCACAATCAGGCCCGCAACCGCGCGCTCGTCCGGTGCCCGGCGTGTACGACACCCTCGCCGGTCAATTGGAGGACAGGGTGCGGCAGTCGAAGTCACCGGCCGAGGCCGCCGCCGTCCAGGCCGCTCTCGTTGAGGTCATGGACGAGGTGCTGCGCAGCGTCGACGAGGTGACCGCCGACCTCGATGCGGCGCTTGCGGCATCCGTCTCGGGGCGCAGCGGGAGTGGGCGGGTCGTCGCCGAGATCGCGCCGACCGGAGACCTGGTTGCGCTCACCTACGACCACGCGTGGCTGGATCGAGCGCACGCGGCCAACCTCGGGCGCGAGACCCTCGCCGCCATCGACGACGCCCGTCGGGCGCTCGCCGGCCGGTCGATCGCCGACATCCTCGCCGGCAGTCGACTCACCGAGTTGCAGACCATGCTGAACAACCCGGATGCCGTGAGCCAGCGGCTCGGGCTGTGAACGTCGTGGGCCGTACTACGCCCGCCGGACCAGAAAGGAACTGCTGATGACGGTGCAGGCATCGCTCGAGGCGCTCGAGCACGATGCGCCGATCTGGGATGAAGTGTCGGCGGAGATAGGAGCCGCCGGCGCGACGGTCGGCGTGTTCGCCCTCTCCGGCGAGGCGGTCAGTTGGATGGCTGGGATGGAGGGCTTTCTCGACCTGTACGACGAGGTGCGCACCCTCGTGGCGACGCTCCTCGAGGAGGGCGCTGCCACCACCGCCGCCATCGGGAACGGACTGCGCCAGGTGCGCCGCCAGTACCAGGACGATGACGCCGCCGCCCGGGCCCGGTTCCGCGGCGTCTGGGAATCAAAGTAGGGACGGCTAGTCATGGACGAGGTCATCGAGCAGGCACCTTTCGTGGGATTGCCGAACTGTTCACCGGCAGAGGGGGCGACCATGGATGAGGTCGTCGAGAAGGCCCGGCAATTGATCGACCTGCTGCGGCGGAAACTCGACGAGCTCACCGACCGGATCAACGCCGTTCTCCGCAGGCTTCCGCACGACCTCGCTTGGGTCCGGGACAAGGTCCTCGACGTGTGGAGAGACCTCACCGGCAAGTTGGCCGAGCTGTGGTCCTGGATCGAGAAGCCACTCGCCGGGCCGGGTAATCCTGTGGTGCTCAGTGGCATGGCCGGGTTGTGGCACACCAGGGTCGGTGCGTCGGTCAGCCGGATGGTGGGGGTCGTCGACGCGGGTCAGCTCCTGGCCGACAACACGTGGGAAGGCACGGCGGCTGAGGCGTATAAGGAGGCGCTCGACCCGCAGAAGGGTGCGATGGAGAAGATCCAGGCAAACTTCTGTACCGCGATCGCTGATGCGCTGGATTCTCTGCAGCTCGCTCTCTTCGCTTTCTGGGTCGGTGTCGCCACAGCGGTCGCCACAGCGACCTTGGCTGTGGCGACCGCAATCGTCGGAGTGGTCGGCGTCATCACGGCGCCAGTCGCAGTCGGCATCCTGGTATCCGCGATTGGCGGGGTACTGGTCACACTTGCCGGCGCCTCACTAATCTTGTACTCGCAGGTCGGGAGCGCCAAGAAGACTCTCTCCGGCAGCCTCTCCGACCTCGCGGCGTACCCTCGCGGGCACTGGCCGCGGCCGGCGGGCTTATGAAGCTTGCTCCTGCATATGGCGGTCTCAGTGAGCACCCCGCTGATACTCGCCGCTGTCACCATCCATCAGCTGCGTCAGCACCCCGACCAGGCCAGCGCCACGCCTGGTCGGTTACCTGGCTGGACTTTGGTTCAGCGCCAGACGGGAGTGGGATGCCGCGGTGGTGGCTGGGCTGACCCGACGACACGGTCGGCTGGCTGGGCCTAGCGCAGGGCCTTCTCGACCTGCCCGATGAGGGCAGCCCCTCGTGGTGGCGCTCCCTGATCAGGGATTCGCCAGCGCCGCCGGGATCAGGAGCGCCCAACGTCAGGTGCGCTGCCAGTGCAGAGAAACAACGACGACATCTCCCGGGTGGGTGTGCCGGGGTCTGGGAACCGAAAGAGAGAGAACGACCATGGGCGAGGTAACCGAGCGGCCGCCGCAGACGGTGAAGAAGCTCGTCGAGCCTGCCGAGCGCGGGCCGCAGGCAGTCAGGGATATGAGGCCATCGCCCACGACCCGGTTCTGGCTGATCGCGGGGAGCCTCATCCTCAGCGATATCTTGATTCTCCTTGTCGGTGGCTTAATCCTGCTGAGCGAGGGCGGGCAACTAGTCTCAATCGTAACTATTCTATTGCTCTCGGTGGCGGTGGTAAGTTCCGCCATTCTCGGGTCGGGGAATCTTGCTCTGCTGTGGAATACCCTCCCGCCCGGCAAGGTATCGGTGTGCCTTCGCTGGGGCCTCACCGGGGGCCTCGCCGTGTGCGCAGGCTTCTGGTGTATGGGAGTTGTCGCGCTCCTTTCCGACATCGAACACGCAGGCTTGGTGTGGCTGTTCTCATGGATCGCCGCCTCGGTGGCTCTCCTCATGGTCGTTCCCAGCGGTGTCGTCTGGCTTAAACTGCGGAGGAAGGCCACACAAGTTCACGATCCGTGCCGTCCATCGCTTCCTGTGTCACCTCCATCGCCCCTGGGAGTTTCGCGGACGATGAATGACCCCGATATCAGCAGTGCATCCCGCGAGGGTGTGGCTGAAGGCGGGCGGCGTGTGGTCGTGTCGCTCGCGACTAGGTGCTGGCTCATCGCTGGTACCGTCGCGGGGTTTGGTGCCGTCTTCTACATTGGCATGGGTTCTGCCGTTGTGGCGTTCGGCGAAACCCCGTGGTTCACGCTGGCGTTCGTGGTGCTGATCGCAGTTGCTGGTGTGAGCGCCGCACTCGTTGTGGCGGCGAACGTCGCTCTCGCCCGTGGCGCCCGCCCCGACAGTGCGTCCGCGCTGCTTAACTGGGGCCTTTCCGGAAGCCTCGTCGTGATCGCAGGTCTGGCGTTCGCCGGGCTCGCGGTGCTGGTGCTGGACGATAACGACATCACTCTGTCGCTGGTCTTCTCGTGGGGGGCCGCCACCATGGTTGGCGCCCTCGCCATGAGTGGCGGTACCACCTTCGTGGACTTGCCGATAGACCACACCAGCGCTCCCTCTGAGTTTGCCCCTTCGCCGCACGGGCGTTTTCGTATCAGGTGGGAAGCAGGGCAGGCAGGGGCCGCCTCACCTAATTGGGCATCGGCCGTGAAAGGTCGGTTCGTGATGTCGCTTTCTCTCGTGTGCTGGGTGAGGGCGATCGCCATCGCAATTGTCGGTGTTCCCATCATCGGCAGTGCCGGAGTCATAGTCATCGTGCGGAGTGATCGCGGGTGGCCCACTGTCGCCTTCGGGGCCATCCTCGTCGTGGCTGTCGCGAGCGCGCTGGCCCAGACGGCGGCAAACGTTGGTTTGGCCAAAGCGGGCCCTCCGCAACGAGCTGGAGTACTAGTTAAGTGGGGGTGTGCTGGGTACTTCGTGGCCACGGTCGGTTTCCTACTGGTGGCGATTGCCCAAGGGTTGCAGGTCGACAGTACGTTCTCCCCGATCTTCATCTCATCGGGGTTTTCGATGTTATGCGCCAGCCTCTGCTTCGTTGGCATGAGCAGTTGGTGGGGTGCCACCCAGGGCCGCAGGTTAGCGGAGATCCGGGAGTCGAATTAGCACACAGGACGACCCGCGTCAGCACCATTGCACCGACGACAGCACATCCGACGAAGGGGAACGAGCATGAGCGGCAACGGGTTTGAGGTGGATACCGGCCAATTGGACCTGACCCGGCAGCTTTTTGAGCGCCAACGCGGTCACCTGAACGCGATCAACAAGTACATCAGTTCCACGTGCACCGCGCCCGGGGCGTTCCGCGGGTTGATGAGCCTGCTCCAGGGCCACTACTCCGACACACTGGGCAGCGCACAGCAGGGGATGACGTCCGGCGTCAGCATCGCCGAGCACTGTGCGTCGACGATCAGCCAGACCCGCGACACCTACCTGCGCAGCGATCGTCGGGCCTACGAGCGGTTCGCGGCCGCGCAGAAGGCCGCCGGGCACGCTGTCGCGCCGTACCGCCCGCCCGCTACCGCGGGAACGCTCGGCCCCGCCGCGAAGGGACTGCTCACGCCTGGGTGCGAGACGTACAAGGCTGTGCCGTCGGTCTGGGACCGAATCGCCCAGACGGCAGGGGGTGTGGTCAAGGGCGGAGTCTCTGCAACCGTCGGCCGCAACGACCCGGCCAACCGCGAACCGAACCCTGACTGGTTCGACCGTGGGCGTGCTGGCTTCCACAACTGGCGGGTTCGCCGCAACGAGGAGGGCCAGGACCCGGCCAGCGGGTACCGAACACCGGAGGACTACTCGCACAACACCCGGATGCAGCAGCGTTTCGACCAGGGCTACTACTCGGGTAGCCGTCGTGCCGCTGGGGCCCTTCCGGACGACATCGAGTACCGCGGCGCCGCCGACCAGGACGGCCACATCACTCCGAACCGGCGGCCAGGAAGCGCCTGGGCCGCAACGGAACTGACCAGTGGGATGGAGTCGGCCGGTGTCCTCGGCAGCGCCGTCACGAGCTTCTTTGTCGAGAATGACAAGGGCAACATCGAACCGGACATCGCCGGGATGCGCGATGCCATCAAGGGCGTGAACGAGGGCGCCACTGCGCTTCGTGACGCCACCACGACCAGACAAGAGATGGTCGATCTCGTCGAGGGCCCAGCAAACACCGGGTCCCGGGACTGGGCCACTGACAAGCAGACCGGAGGATCCTGGTGAGTGTCGCCGAAGCCGTTGACCCACAGTCGGCGCTGGTGGTGCCGAACATTCCGGATGGAGCCGACTTCGTTCACGAGCTGGAGATGAACTTCGGTTTCGTTCTTGGCCATCTCGTCGGCTTCATCCGCAGCGCGTTCGGCATCAGCCTGGCCGAGGAGATCGTGACACCGCTCGTCGGCGACTGGACCGAGATGCAGCGCGCCCAGCGCGGCTGGATCCAGGCCGCGGATGCCTGCGACGCTGTCGCTGAGAACTTCTCGGCCCTCCCGGAGCAAACTGCTGGCTCGTGGCACGGCCACGCCGGTGACGCTTTTCGGGCGCGGATGACGAGTGTGTCCGAGACGTACACCACCTACGGCAAAGGCTGCCGGGCTGTCTCGGAGTTGAGTTCCGCGCTTGTCGAGGGCGCGAAGGCCGCAGCCTCAGCGATTGCCCTGCTGATCGGATTCTTCGCAGAGATTCTCGAGCGACTCCTTCTCGAGGCGAGTATTCCGGTGGCGGGCTGGCTCGTTGGCGCGGCTGACGTCGTCATCCACATCAAGAAGTTCTGGGACCTCGTGAATAAGGGATACAACGCCATTAAGAAGTTCCTCCTTGTTATCACCACGGTGGTCGGAGCCATAGAGACGGTCGTCATGCTTCTTGGCGCCATCACGACGACGCTCCGCGGGATGACCGCAGTAGTCCAGGCCGAGATCGCCGTCCGTGCCGACGAGGCTGCCGACGCGGCGTTCGGCGCATGAGCGACACCGACCCCGCTACCGCGGGCACGCCACCTCATCGCGGCCTGTACGGCGCCGACCATGCGCTCTCCGAACACCGCGCCGCGATGGCGGAGATCGGTGACCTGATCGGCGAGATCAGCGACCTGGGCCGGCAGTACGCCGACGAACTGGACGAGTTTCGCGAGCAGATGGCCGCTCGAGATGAGGAACGTGCCGAGCAGGCTCGCGATGGGCTCCTCGGCGCCGACTGGCAGCGTATCCAGCGGCGCATCGACCTTGGGCAGACCAGCCTCGACGCCGTGCTCCGTGGCGAGGACACCTCGGCCGAAGCCCACGAGTTGCGCCGCACCGCAGCTGAGAACAGCCGCACGATCGCTGAAATACAAGAAGCGGAGCCGGACGACCCGGACGACGACGACACCGGGGAGATCTTCGGGCAGGTCCGCCGCCAGCAGGCCGAGATCCAGGAGCTCATCGCGCAGATCCGCGAGATTCCGCGCCCCGGCACCCTCTGAGACCGCTCGACTCGACCTCATCCGGACCCACCACACCCGGCCCGGTGGATTCGGCCTCACCCGCCGTGCCCTCCCGGTTTCCGTCGTCTCGGGCTGAGCCCGCGGATCGACCGATTGTGGTCGACCAGACCGAGCGGGTCTCCCCGGCGGAGCACCGCGTGCAGCGTCCACAGCACCAACAGCGCGACGATGACCGGAAACGCCACGACCATCGCCACCTCCCGGACCTCATCAGTGCGCCCGAACAGGCGACCGGCTAGGCCGACGACGTACGCCACGCCAGCGGCGACAACGCCGCTCGCCACGAGGATGAGGAGCCAGAACGGCCACATCCCGAGGATGTCGCGTACTCGTGGACCCGTGGTCTCGCTCGCATCGTGCGCGTCCATCCCGGGCGGCCCCGCTGCTTCGTGGAGCGCGGCCGCCCGCACCTTACCCTCCATGGTGCCGAGCCCAGCATGGTCCGTGGCGAGACGTCCCTGGGTAATGGTGGCGA
>JBOFLG010000227.1:0-39208 GCA_051657745.1 Dermatophilaceae bacterium
CGAACGCAGCTACGGCGACGCCGACGACAAGCATCCGTACTCCCCTGGTGGACATGACTTCTCCCGGATTGGCGATGTGAGCGGCGTACTGGCTGCTCAAGTCTCGCCTCTGGCGGCCCTCCAGTAGTGTTCGACAGGCATGATCCAAGTGATCGCCTACCGTTGCCTTGCGACTCGAGGCCGGCAGCCCGGTTGATGCGGCTGGGTGTTTCCCCAGCTCGCTCGCACCCATCCGGCCAGGTCGTGGTTCGCTGATGGTGACCACGATGGACGCGCACGCGAGGAGGCTTCGATGACGACGTCCGGTGAGATCGGTGATCCGGACGGTAGTTCGTCGCCCGGCGAAAACGACACCCCGTCGCCCGGCGAAAACGACACCCCGTCGCCCGGCGAAAACGACACCCCGTCGCCCGGCGAAATCGACACCCCGTCGCCCGGCGAAATCGACACCCTGATCGTCGCTCTGACCCGGAGCCTCCTCGACGTGCTGCCCGACGATGTCCTGACCTTCATCCGCGGCGCCGTGGTCAGAGGAGACCGCGACGAGGCGACCCTGGCCCTCGCCTTCGCGCTGCTGCGGTCGCACACTCCTGTGACGGATGCCGAGGCCGCCGCGCTGGCCGACTGCCTCGCTCTCACCGGTGGCGCACCTGAACTGATCACCGACCTGGCCGCGAGCGCGACCGGGCGTCCGGCGGTCTTCGACGTGTTCGCGTATCCGGAAGTTCACGAACGGTCCACCGGCACCGGCACCGACGCGCCCCTCGAGCCGAGCGACTGGGGAGCCGAGGCGGACTCGGCAGTCCTCGCACGGGTCGCCATCGCCATCCCTGGAGTGGTTGGCGTGTGGCGCGCCTGGCTGCTGCCCGCGACCGATACGCCGTGGCCCCCACCTCGGCCGGTCTATCTGGTCGAGACGTCCTCGCCCGAGGCGCTGACGGACGTCCTCGCCCGCGCCTACGGCGACACACCGCTGTGTACCGACGCCCGCGACCCGCTCGTGGAGGCCTATGTGACTGGCGACCCGCTCCCTGCCCTGCACCGCGGGGTTCAGCAGGAGGGCGAACTGGTGCACACCGCCGAGGTGGAACGACCATTCCAGTTCGCCGATTTGTTCGAGGGTGAGCCGGGGCCGGACGGGCAGCCGCCCGAGATGCCGACCGTCGGCGACGACGACGCTGACCGGATTCTTGCCTACCTCGCTTCGGTGCCTCGGCTGATGGTCGCCAGCAACCCCGCGGACGACCTCCTGGATCGGGATCGGATTGGTGTCGTTCCCCTCGACCTGCGCACCGATGGTGAATGGGTATGGGCCGACGCCACTGCGTACTATCTGGCCGAGCACCGGATGGCGCCCTCAGCCGACTTTCTCGCGTATCTCGAGCAGCGGCCCGACACCACGGCACCGCTGGTGTCCGATACCCGCCGCCACCAGGCCGTCGTCTGGTTGAGCAGCATCTGACCGTGTCCAGCGTTGCCGTGCCCGACCTACGGCAGGGACGGGACCACCAGGTGGCGCCACCGGATGGTCCCACAGACCGACACTGGCGGCTCTGGTCTCCTTGGCCGCGGCTCTCCCGGGGGAGATTGTGCCCCTGCGGTGAGGCGTGAGCGCTCCGGTGACGCCGGCTACGGCGCCACGACCGGCGCGATCACACCGACATTGGCGACGTAGCTCGCATTCACAGCCTGGCCGCAGACCGCCAGAGCCAGACGTCGTCGATGTCACAGACCCCAGCCGTCCCCGCCCTACCCCCGTGACACGCCAACTCCGCCCTACCCCCGTGACACGCCGACGCTCGGTGCGGCCTCACACTCCACCAATCTTCCGCACCGAGCGCCGGCGCTGGACGATGCCTGCAGGTGATCGACCGCAGGCATCGTCATCCCCCCTACTCGGGCGGTGCCGAGTCGTCGGTCCCGGTCGCCATCCGACGGCCGTGGTACGGCTGCTCGGCGATGCGGGGTGGCCAGGAGGTCGGCGACAGCACGCCGAGGGTGTACGCCCGCGCAACGAGCTCGGCGCGGTTACCGACCGCGAACCGGTCCATCAGCGTGCGCAGGTTGTAGTCGACTCCTTGCCGACTCAGATGGGTCAGCCCGGCAACCTTCGCCGTCGTCGCACCGGCCGCGACGTGGCAGAGCACCTCGCGCTCGATCGGCCGCAGGTCCTTGGCGTGGTCTTCCCGCTCGACCCGGACCCCGGTCACTGCGAGCAGGGCATACCAGTCGCTGCCCCGACGCTCGGGGAGCCTGGAGATGGTGATCCGGCAGCGCAGCGCCGGCCCATCGGCCCGGTCCAGCACCTCCTCGGAGGACAACCGGCTGATCCCGGGCGCCAACTCACCGAAGGCCCGCTGCAGCGCGGCGGCCCGATCTTTCCCGACGACCGACCAGAATGGCGCCGCCACCAACTCGGTCGCGGTGCGTTCGGTCAGGGCACGCAGCTCGGCGTTGACCTGAACGATGGCACCGGAGCGGTCCAGGACGGCCAGCGGCGCGCCAGCGTGGGCAAACATGTCTTGGTACCGGTCCAGGGTGTCCGCGAAGCGGCGACGGGTGCCGACCAGTTCGGTGGTGTCGGTGAACGCGCCGCCGGTGAGCTGCTTCCCGCGCGGTGCCGAGACCGGGAAGACGAAGCCTTCCAGGTGGTGCGCGCCGTCCGCGCCATCGACCACCGCAGACACTCGCCGAGGCCCAGCGGCCGGACGGTCCGCCGCCGACTGGTCGTCCAGACCGAGCCGATATCTGGCGATCTCCGGGTCGGCCGGTTCTCCGCTGAGGGAGCCGGCGTCGCGGCCCAGGACGGCCGCGAAACGGTCGTTGACCCACACGTAGCGGCCGTCCTCGTCGACAACCCACGCGTGGACCTCGGCCTGGGCGAGCACCGCCGCCGCGACCTCGCCGATGAAGAACACCCCGCTGGGTGACGAGTCGTTGGTCGGTGAGTCGTCGGCTCCGGGCACGCTACCCCTGGTCATTACGCTACCTGTGGTCGTCATGCTGCCACCTCCAGAATCTCGTTGGCCGCCATTGGCCGTGTGCACCTGTACCTGTCGTGGGGCGCTGCAGGAAGGCTGCTCCGATCGACGGGCTCGCCGTGGGCGGGTGAGGTCTTCCATGCCCGATGAGATGCCACTGCTGCCTGAGAGTTCCCGGCGGCCTTGGACGAGTTCCTGGGGCAGTTCACGGTGCGCACTAGACTCACTCTGTGAACGACATTGGGTCCAGGGCTTCGACTACCGGTCGTTCGGCACGCACCGAGTCGGCCGCCCCCTGGGTCGCCATGGGTGTACCGCGGCATTCTTCCGAGTCTGGCTCCCCGGCCGGGGAGTGCGTCACGCACTGCGCCATCCGGAAAGGGTGTACCCCTGATGGCTCCTGAATCCATGTCGGATGGCGTACAGCCGCTCCTCGATGCGCTCGCGGCCGGGCCTGCCGAGGAGGAAGAGGTCGCCACAGCCTTCGCGGCCTGGTGGGCCGACCGGGACGAACGCGCGCATCAGTTACTCGACGCACTCGCCGCTGCCGCCACCGACCCGAGGCCGCTCGGGATGCTGCTGCGGCTGTGCGACCAGTTCCACCTGGCCCGTCCGGCGGTCCGGCGGGTGCTGGTCGACGAGCATGACGTCGCCGATGCCGAACAGGCCGCGCTCGCGGCGGTCGCATTGGGCGTCGGAAACTTCGACGGCCGCTCGCGGTTCACCACCTGGCTGCACCAGGTAGCCCTCAACGAGGCCCGAATGCTGGTCCGTTCTCGCGCCCGCCGGCCGTCCACGCCGGTCGCCGAGATGCCCGAAGAGCACCAATCGGTGTTCGTGGCACGCATCTCCACACTGGTCGCCGACCAGGACGCGCTCCGGCGCGCGCTCGACAACCTGGCCGACCCGCTGCGCGAGGTGCTGCTACTCCGCGAGGCTCGCGGCCTGAGCTACGACGAGGTCGCAGCAGCCCTCGACGTCCCGGTCGGTACGGTGCGGTCGCGTCTCAACCGAGCCCGGAGTGCCCTGGCCCAGGCGCTGGTGCCGCCCACCATCTGACTGGGCGGTCGGCGTCATCCGCGAGTGCCTGGCGACTCAGGCACGGCTGCGGACGACCCCTGCGGAGAGCGCGAGGTCAGCCGGTACGGGTGACGACTCCGGTGGCGAGGGCATGCAGCGCCGCGCGCGCGTCGCTTGGTGGCAGCGTGGCAAGCACCGCCTGCGCCTCGTGCGCTACCGCTCGAGTGTGCTCGCGGGCCTGCTCCATCGCCGGGTGCACCCGGAGCAGCCGCAGCGCCTCGGCGAGACGCTCGTCATCCTCGAGGTCACTGGCAAGCAGGGCCCGCAACCGCGCGTCGGCGGGGTCGGTGCCACCCAGCACATGGATGACGGGCAGCGTGCGCTTGCCTTCGCGCAGGTCCGTGCCGGGGGTCTTGCCGGTGTCGTCGGCCTCGGAGGAGATGTCGATCAGATCGTCGGCGAGCTGGAACGCCACGCCGAGTAACTCACCGAAGCGGCGCATCGTGGCGACGACCTCGGGGGGGCAGCCACCGAACATCGCGCCGTAGCGAGCGGCGGTGGCGATGAGCACCCCGGTCTTGTCGGCGAGGACGTCGAGGTAATAGTCCACCGGGTCGGCTCCGTCAGGCGCCGGCCGATCGTCGCGAATCTGGCCGGCGCACAGCCGGATGAAGGTCCGCGCTTGGATCTTCACCGCCTCCGGCCCGAGGTCAGCGACGATGTCGGACGCGGTACCAAAAAGCAGGTCACCGACCAGGATGGCGGTGGCGTTGCCGTAGCGGGCGTTGGCGCTCGGCGCGCCTCGGCGCACGTTCGCCTCATCCATCACATCGTCGTGGTAGAGCGACGCCAGATGGGTGAGCTCGACTCCGGCCGCGGCTGCGATGACTCGCTCATCGGCACCCGCGCCGAGCTCGGCAGCGAGCAGGGTGAGCAGCGGCCGGAACCGCTTGCCCCCGGCCTCGATGAGGTGTGCGCTCGCCTCGGCCACGAACGGGTCATCGTGGTCGACCCGCGCCGCGATCAGGTCGTTGACCGCCTCGAGGCCACGGCCGAGCCGTTCGCGCAGCACGCCAGTGGCACCCGGCAACTCAAGCACCGACGGGGTGCCCCGCTGCGCCGCCACCGACGCCGCGCTCACAGGAGGAACTGCGAGGCCGAACTCGCGAGGTCGAGAGCGGCGGCCGGCGCTACCCCGGCGCCGAGCGTGGCCAGGACGCCAATGGTGATCGCCACCGTCAACGGCACCGACGGGGTGAGCGCGACGACATCGGACGTGCTGTCGGTGAAGTACATCAAGACGATCAGGCGCACGTACACGAACGCGGTGACCGCCGAGGCCAGCACACCGATGACCACGAGCACCACACCGGTGGTCCCGGACTCGACCGCCGGGGCGAAGGTGGCGTACTTGGCGGTGAAACCAGAGGTCAGCGGGATACCGGCAAACGCGAGCAGCAGGAATGCGAACACCCCGGCGACGACCGGGTGCTTCCGGCCCAAGCCAGCCCACTGCGACAGGTGCGACGCCTCGGACCCGCCCTCACGCACCATCGACACCACGGCGAACGCCGCCACGGTGGTGGCGCCGTAGGCGGCCAGGTAGAACAGCACCCCGGCAATCGCGGCCTCGGAGAACGCCAGGACCCCGACGAGGATGAAGCCCGCGTGCGCAATCGAGGAGTACGCGAGCAGCCGCTTGACGTCGGTCTGGGTGACCGACAGCACCGCACCGACCACCATGGTGAGCGCCGCCACCGCGACCACCGCAAGCTCCCAATCCCAGCGGTTGCCCTGGATACCGACGTAGCTGAGCCGAAGGATGGCGCCAAAGGCAGCCAGTTTCGTGCAGGCAGCCATGAAGCCGGTGACCGGGGTGGGCGCCCCCTGGTAGGCGTCGGGTGTCCAGGAGTGGAACGGCACCGCGCCCACCTTGAACAGCAGGCCGACCAGGGCGAGCACGACGCCAGGCACCAGCAGACCGTCGAGGTCGCCGGACTCGGTGCTGGTGGCGCGGGAGATCGCGGCGAAATCGGAGGAGCCGGCGTAGCCGTAGAGCAACGCACTGCCGAAGAGAAAGAATGCGCTCGAGAAGGCACCGAGCAGGAAGTACTTCAGTGCCGCCTCCTGCGACAGCAGCCGGCGCCGACGGGCCAGCCCGGTCATCACGTACAGCGGCAGGGAGAGCACCTCCAGAGCGATGAACATCGTGATGAGGTCGTTCGCGCTGACGAAGATCATCATCCCGAACACTGCGAACAGGGTCAGCGGGAACACCTCGGAGGTGGCGTACCCGGCCCGGGTCGCGGCGCTCTCCTGAGCCGAGCCGGGGGTAGAGGCGCCCATCGGGGTGAACGCATCGGAGCCGACCCCGCCGAACCGCTCGGCCATCACCAGCACCGACATGAGCGCGAGCACGAGCAGTGAGCCCTGCAGGAACAGCGCCACCCCATCGACCGCGATCGACCCACCGAGGGTGACCCCCTGACTCCCCCGGGAGATCGCCAGCAGCGCGCCGAGCCCGGCGACGATGGTGAGCGACGTGAGCCACACCTGGGCCGGATGCCGCACCGCGCGCGGCGCGAACGCCTCGACGAGTATCCCGACGAGCGCGCCGCCCACCACCACGAGCATGGGTGCGACAGCCGCATAGTCGATATCGACGGCCTGGAACTCGGCGGTGGTCACTGGTCACTCCCGGAGGCGACGGCGGGGGAAGGGTCGGTGACCCCGACGTACTGCAGCGTGCGTTCGACCGCAGGGCCCAGCAGGTCGAGCACCGGCGCGGGATAGACACCGAGCACGAGAAACGCGGCGAGGATCGGGGCCACGACCCACTTCTCGCGCAGCGACAAGTCGCGGGGCACCTCGTCCTCGGCGAACACCGGTGTCGGTCCGGTCATCACGCGTTGGTACATGAGCAGGATGTAGAGCGCGGCCAGCACAATGCCGACCGCGGCCAGCACGGCCGCGACCTCGTAGCGCATGAAGGTGCCCTGCAGCACCAGGAACTCGGACACGAACGGCCCAAGCCCCGGCAGCGACAGACTGGCGAGCCCGGCGACGAGGAAGCAGCCAGCGAGCAGCGGCGTGACCCGCTGCCAGCCGCCGTAATCGGGGATGCGCTTGCTGCCCCGGCGGGCGACGAGGAACCCGGCGATGAGGAACAACCCGGCGGTGGAGAATCCGTGGTTCACCATGTAGAGGGTCGACCCCGCTCCGCCGACCGTGGTCATGGCGAAGATGCCGAGCACGATGAATCCGAAGTGGCTGATCGACGTGAAGGCGATGAGCCGCATCATGTCGGTCTGCCCAATCGCGAGCAGCGCGCCGTAGGCCACCGAGACGACCGCGAGGCCGATGACGACCGGTGTGGCCCACTGCGCGGCCTCGGGGAACAGCTGGAGGCAGAACCGAATCATGCCGTAGGTGCCGACCTTGTCGAGCACCCCGACGAGCAGCACCGCGGTGGCCGGGCGGGCCTCGGCGGCAGCGTCGGGTAGCCAGGTGTGCACCGGCCACATCGGCGCCTTGATCGCGAACGCGACGAAGAATGCGACGAACATCCAGCGCAGCGCCGCCGTGGACCCTTCGAGGGTGCCGGTGAGGTTCTCGACGAGGAAGCCCTGCTCGCCACCCGGACCGGCGATGTAGACCGCGATGACACCGACCAGCATGATCAGGCCGCCGACGAGGGAAAACAGCAGGAACTTCACTGCGGCGTACTGGCGCCGGGCGCCCCCGAAACCCCCGATCAGGAAGTACACCGGGATGAGCATCGCCTCGAAGAAGACGTAGAACAGGAACACGTCGGTGGCCGCGAACACGCCCACCATGAATGCCTCAAGCACCAGCATCAGCGCGAAGTACCGCTTCGTGCGAGACAGGGCGGCGGCGCGCACGAGGTGCGCGTCGTCGTCATCCGCCTCGGCCGGCACCGGGATGTCGTTCCACGCCGCGAGCAGGCACACCGGCATCAGAACCGCGGCCATCACGATCAGGGCGAGCGCGATGCCGTCGACCCCGACGGCGTAGGACACCCCGAACTGCGGGATCCAGGAGTGCACCTCGGCGAGCTGGAACTGCGCGGTCGCCCCGGCGTCGAAGCGCGCCCAGGCGAACAGCGCGAGCGCGAGGGTGACCAGCGACGCCCCGAGCGCCACCGGGCGGGCTAGCCGGGCCGAGCCGGTCGGCAGCATGGCCACGACGAGCGCGCCGAGCACCGGGGTGACGATCATCAGGGTCAGGACGGGCACGGAACTCACTGGATCACCCACAGCACGCCGAGGACGGAGACCACGCCGGTGAGCATCGTCAGGGCGTACGACCGGGCGTACCCGGTCTGCAGCCGCCGCAGCCGGGACGACAGCCCGCCGACCACGGCGGCGAGCCCGCCGACCGCGCCGTCGACACCGCGCGCGTCGGCGAAGACCAGCCCGCGGGTGAGGTGGATGCCGGGACGCATGAAGACCCCTTCGTTGACGGCGTCCTGATAGAGATCGACCCGGGCAGCCCGGGTGAGCAGCGAGCCGCGTGGCGCCACCACCGGCACCTCATCGCGGCCGTACCGCCACCAGGCGAGCACGCCCCCGGCCGCGACTAGGGTGAGGGTGAGGGCGATCAGCAGCGGGACCGGCAGAACCGGCGACTCCTTCGCGTGTTCCCCCACCACCGGCTCGAGCCAGGCCTCGATCGCCCCAGTCGGGTAGAGCAGCAGGCCGAGTGAGGCTGACCCCACCGCGAGCACCATCATCGGCACCGTCATGGTCAGCGGTGACTCATGCGGGTGCTGTTCCTTCGCGCTCCAGCGGCGCTTTCCGTGGAACGTCATGAAGAACAGCCGCGACATATAGAACGCGGTGATCCCGGCGCCGAGCAGCGCAGCGCCGCCGAGCACCCATGGCCGCCAGCCCTCGCCGACGAATGCCTCCTCGATGATCTTGTCCTTCGAGTAGAACCCGGCGAACGGAGGGACCCCGAGGATGGCGAGCCAGCCCAGCCCGAACGTGGCCCAGGTGATCTTCATCGAGGTGGACAGCCCACCGAAGCGGCGCATGTTCACCTCGTCCTTCATGCCATGCATCACCGAACCGGCACCGAGGAACATGCCCGCCTTGAAGAAGCCGTGGGTAAGCAGGTGGAAGATCGCGAACACATAGCCGGCGGGGCCAAGCCCGGCGGCGAGCATCATGTAGCCGATCTGGCTCATCGTCGAGGCGGCGAGCGCCTTCTTGATGTCGTCCTTGGCGCAGCCGACCACCGCACCGAAAACCAACGTGACGGCGCCGACCAGCGCCACGGCGAGTGCGGCATCCGGCGCCGCGTTGTAGATGGCGCCGGAGCGCACCACGAGGTAGACCCCGGCGGTCACCATGGTCGCGGCGTGGATGAGGGCGGACACCGGGGTCGGGCCGGCCATCGCGTCACCGAGCCAGGACTGCAGCGGGAACTGCGCCGACTTGCCGCATGCACCGACGAGCAGCAGCAGCCCGATCGCGGTGAGCGCGCCCTGGCTCGCACCCTCGACACCGGTGTTCACACTCTCGTAGTCGACCGCGCCGACGGTGACGAACATGACCATGATCCCGATCGCCAGCCCAAGGTCGCCGACCCGGTTGACCACGAACGCCTTATTGGCGGCGCTGGCGTAGGCGGGATTGTGGTTCCAGAACCCGATCAGCAGGTACGACGCCACACCGACGCCCTCCCAGCCGACGAACAGCAGCAGGTAGGAGTCGGCGAGCACGAGCAGCAGCATCGCCGCGACGAACAGGTTGAGGTAGGCGAAAAACCGGCGCTTGTCGGGGTCGTGCGCCATATACCCGAGCGAGTACACGTGGATCAGCGACCCGACAAAGGTCACCAGCAGGACGAAGCTCACCGAGAGCGGGTCCACGAGCAGCCCGATATCGAGCTGGAACGCCCCGGCTGGAACCCACTCCCACAGCGGGACCCCGAGCGCACGTTCCTCGGCGTTGAGACCGACCAGCTGCACCAGCACGGCCAGGCCGACGGCGAAGGATGACCAGGACAGCGCGGTGGCGAGCCCCGGACCGAACCGGTCGGTGCGCCGGCCACCGAGCAGCAGCACGGCGGCGCCGGCCAGTGGCAGGGCCACGAGCAGCCACGCCACCGACGCCACCCCGGTGGCGTCGGTCGTTGTCAACCCGCCGTCAGCGGCGAGGAGTGAGGTCACGGGTTCTGCTCCTTATAGCTTCAGCAGGTTCGCGTCGTCGACCGAGGCCGAGCGGCGGGAGCGGAAGATCGCCATGATGATGGCCAGGCCGACCACGACCTCGGCCGCCGCGACCACCATGACGAACAGCGCGATGACCTGGCCATCGAGGGTGCCGTGGTAGCGGGCGAAGGTGACGAAGACGAGGTTCGCGGCGTTGAGCATCAGCTCGACACCCATAAAGACGATGATCGCGTTGCGTCGGGTGAGCACGGTGGCCGCGCCGATCGCGAAGAGGATCACCGCGAGGTAGAGGTAGTTGACCAGGCTCATCGTTCGCTCTCCTCCCGAAGGTCGCGTTCGATGCGGCGCTCAGCCTCGGTGAACTGCTCCGGCGAACGGTTCTGGTCGCGGGCGGTGAGCACCCGCGACACGGACAACTCGGCGGGCGATCCGTCGGGGAGCAGAGCCGCGGTGTCGACGGCGTTGTGCCGGGCGTAGACGCCCGGCGCCGGCAGCCCAGCCAGATGCTGGCCCTCCCGGAACCGGCGTCGGCTCCACTCCTTCTGGTCGGGCCCACGCCCCAGCCGTTCCCGATGCGCGAGCACCATGGCACCGACCGCGGCGGTGATCAGCAGGACGCTGGTGATCTCGAAGACCCACACGTACCGGCCGAAGATCAGCTGGGCGACCCCGCTGACGTTGCCGGTCTGGGCGTTGACCTTGTCCAGCCCGGCGCCCGAGCCCCAGGCCACCCGGCCGGTCGCCGACGCGAGGATGCCGCCGAGGCCGACGCAGAGCACCACGGTGACCCAGCGTTGCCCGGCGAGGGTCTCGATCAGGCTGTCCGACGAGTCGACACCGACCAGCATGATGACGAAGAGGAACAGCATCATCACCGCGCCGGTGTAGACGAAGATCTGGATGATGCCGAGAAAGTCGGCGTCCTGAGCGAGATAGAACACCCCGAGCACGATCATCGTGAGCGCCATCCCGAGCGCAGCGTGCACGGCCTTGCGCGCGAACACCAGCGCGAGCGCGCCGGCCACCGCGACCGGCGCAAGTACCCAGAACGCCACCGCTTCGCCACCGCCGGTCACGAGGCCACCTCCGCGTCGCCAGCCGGCACCGCGCCGGCATCCGCGCGAGCTGACCGGGCGGCGACGTCGGCGCGTTGGCCGTCGGTGGGTGCGGTTACCGTGCCGAGGTAGTAGTCGCGCTCCTGCGCACCCTCGGCCATCGGAAACGGCGGCGGCAGCATGCCGGGCTGGAGCGGTGCGAGCAGCTGGTCTTTGGTGAAGATCAGGTCGGCCCGGTTGTTGTCGGCGAGTTCGTACTCGTTGGTCATGGTCAGCGCCCGGGTCGGGCAGGCCTCGATACACAACCCGCAGAAGATACAGCGCAGGTAGTTGATCTGGTAGACGCGGCCGTACCGCTCCCCTGGGCTGAATCGCCCCGACCCGCCATCGGTGTCGTCGTTGTCGGCGCCCTCGACGAGGATCGCATCGGCAGGGCAGGCCCAGGCGCACAGCTCGCAGCCGACGCATTTCTCCAACCCGTCCGGATGCCGGTTGAGTTGGTGCCGGCCGTGGAACCGGGGCTGCGGCGCACGACGCTCCTCGGGGTACTGCGCGGTGGCCACCGTGCGGAACATGGTCGAGAAGGTCACCCCGAAGCCAGCTACCGGGGCGAACAGGTCCGCGAGAAAGCCGGACTTTCGCTGCTGGTCAGCCACGGACTGCCTCCTCGATCTCGTGGGTGGGCGTGTCGGCATCCGGGGATGACGAGAGCGCCGATGGGGCGAGCGATGGCTCGCGCAGAGTCTGCCCGGGCAGTGGCGGCACCGGGAACCCGCCGGCGTACGGGTCGACCTCGGTGGGTGCGGCCGGATGCAGCGCCGCCTCCGCGGCCTCGGCCCGGCGGTCCCAGACCCAGCCGCCGACCAGGGCGGTCACGGCGACTAGGCCGATCAGGCCGAGGGTGACCACGGGGAAGGCGCGCCCGGCGACCACGACCTGGCCGCCGACGACATCGTCGAACCACCCGTTCTGGGCGGCCCGGAAGAACGCGACCAGCACGACCCAGCCGAGGGTCGCCGGGATGAGGAACTTCCAGCCGAAGCGCATGAACTGGTCGTACCGCACCCGGGGCAGCGACCCGCGCAGCCACACGAACAGGAACATGAATGCCCACAGCTTGACGGTGAACCAGAGCAGACCCCACCAGCCCGTGGTGAGCGCGCCGTCGGCGATCAGCCCGATGCCGGGTGGGGCGAGATGGCCGCCGAGGAACATCGTGGTGGCGAGCGCCGCGACGGTGAACATGTTGATGTACTCGCCGAGGAAGAACATCGCGAACCGCATCGAGCCGTACTCGGTGTGGAACCCACCGGTGAGCTCACCTTCACCCTCGGCGAGGTCGAACGGCAGCCGGTTGGTCTCGCCGACCATTGTGATGACGTAGACGAAGAAGCTGAAGAACCCCGGGATGACGTACCAAAAGTCCTGCGCCTGGGCCTGCACGATCTGCGAGGTCGACATCGACCCGGCGTAGAGGAACACCGCCACCAGGGAGAGCCCCATGGCGATCTCGTACGACACCATCTGCGCCGAACTGCGCAACCCACCGATCAGCGGGTAGGTCGAGCCGGAACTCCAACCGGCGAGCACCACACCGTAGATGCCGACCCCGGCCACCGCGAGCACGAGGAGCACTGCCACCGGGGTGTCGGTGAGTTGCAACGGCGTGGTGTGACCGAACATCGACACCTCCCCGCCCATCGGGATGATCGCGAAGGAGAGGAAGCACATCGTCGCGGTGATGATGGGAGCAAGGGTGAACACGAACGCGTCGGATGCCGCCGGGCGCACATCCTCCTTGAGCATGTTCTTCGCGCCGTCGGCGAGGGTCTGCAGCAGGCCGAACGGGCCGGTACGGTTCGGGCCCGGCCGCTGCTGCATCCGCCCGATGACCCGCCGCTCGAACCAGATGACAAGCAGCGTCGAGAGCAGCAGGTAGACAAAGATCAGCAGCGCCTTGACGATGCTCAGCCAGAACGGGGTGTCGCCGAAATCGACCACCGGGTTGTCGGTGCTCTCGGCAGCGACAACGAAGGCGGCCTCGGGCAGCGCGGCGACGACACTCATGCGGGGTCCTCGCGACGTATCCGAAGGAGCGAAGCGACGAAGGAACTTCGTGGGGTGCTGCTCATGACGAACTCTCCTTGCGGACGGAGACCAGGGCTCCCGGGGCGCCGCCGAGAGTAGCGCGCAGGTCGCATCCGTCAGAGTTGGTGGGCAGCCAGACCACATGGTCGGCCATCTCGCAAACGACCGCCGGGGCCGTGACCGCGGTCTCCCCGGTGGCGACCACGAGTCGGTCACCGTCAGCGACGCCGAGCGCGGCAGCAGTGGCCGCGGACAGCCGGGCAACCGGGCGAGGCGCGGTGCCGGCGAGGAACGGCTCGCCATCCTGCATCGACCCCCGGTCGAGCAGGTGCCGCCAGGTGGCCAGCACCAGCATGCCGGGTTCGACGCTCGGCACCTCGCCGGCCTCCACCTGCGGAGCCGGCCCACGGGAAGTGCCGGACCGGCCGAGCCGAGCCATCTCGGCCCGCACCTCGCGCAGGGTGCGGGTGCCGAGAAAATGCCCCATCGCGTCGGCGATCATGTCGAGCACGCGGTAGTCGCTGACGTAGCTCGTCTCCAGGGCCGCGTGGAACTCCCGGAGGCGGCCCTCCCAGGTGCGGAATGTGCCGCCCTTTTCGGCGTGGGCCGCGACCGGCAGCACGACGTCGGCGACCGCGGTAACGGCCGACTCACGCACCTCGAGCGAGACCACAAACGGCGCCTCGAAGGCATCGCGCGCGCCGCTGCCGCCGAAGTCGGCCGGGTCGAGCCCGCCGACGACCAGGGCACCGAGGCTGCCGGATGCCGCTGCCGCGAGGATGCCGGCGCTGTCCCGCCCCGCCGCACTCGGCAACGACTCGACCTCCCAGGCCGCCGCGACCTCACCGCGCGCGGTGTCATCGGTGACCGCACGGCCACCGGGCAACAGGGTCGGGAACGCCCCGGCATCGAGGGCTCCTCGCTCACCGGCCCGGCGCGGCACCCAGGCCAGCCGTGCCCCGGTGGCCGCCACCAACGCCACCACCGCAGTGAGCGCACCGGGCACACTGGCCAGCCGCTCACCGACCAGCACAATGCCGTTCTCGCGCAACGCCGCCGACGCCTCGGCGACCAGGTCGGACCCGCCGTCGGACGACAATGCGCCAAGCACCTCCGGCTCGGTGCCCGGTGCGGCCGGGATGAGGTGGCCACCCATTTTCGCGAGCCCCCGGGTCGCCACCGGCGACACCGAGAAGACTCGAGTACCCCGGGTGCGGAACGCCTTACGGAGCCGGAGGAAGACGATCGGGCTCTCGTCCTCCGGCTCGAACCCGACGAGCAGCACACTTCCGGCCGCCTCGAGGTCGGCGTAGGTGACCGCTCCGTCATCCGGTGAGGTGCGCACGACCGTGGCGCCCAGGAAGTCGGTCTCCTCGGCCGAGTGTGGGCGAGCCCGGAAGTCGACGTCGTTGGTGCCGAGCACGGTCCGAGCGAACTTGCCGTAGGCGTAGGCGTCCTCGGCGCTGATCCGGCCCCCGGTGAGCACACCCGCGGAGCCAGCCGCAGCCAACCCGGCCGCAGCCGCGGCGAGCGCGTCCTGCCAGGACGCCACCCGCAACTCCCCGTCATCCCCGCGGACCATCGGCAACTCGAGCCGGTCGCCAACCCCGGTGGAGGCAAACGCCCACCGGCCCTTGTCGCAGTTCCACTCCTCGTTCACCGCTGGGTCGGCCTGAGCCAGCCGACGCAGCACGGTGCCGCGGCGGTGGTCGGTGCGCTGGGCGCAGCCGCTGGCGCAGTGCTCGCACACGCTCGGGGTCGAGACCAGGTCGAACGGGCGGCTGCGGAACCGATACGCCGAGCCGGTCAGCGCACCCACCGGGCAGATCTGCACGGTGTTGCCGCTGAAGTAGGACTCGAACGGCTGCTCCTGGTAGATGCCCACCTGCTGCAGCGCACCCCGCTCGACCAGGGCGATGAACGGGTCACCGGCGACCTGCTCCGAGAAGCGGGTACAGCGGGCGCACAGCACGCACCGCTCGCGGTCCAGCAGCACCTGGCTCGAGATGTTGATCGGCTTCGGGTAGGTGCGCTTGACGTCCTCGAATCGCGACGTCGACCGGCCGTTGCTCATCGCCTGGTTCTGCAGCGGGCACTCGCCCCCCTTGTCGCAGACCGGGCAGTCGAGTGGATGGTTGATCAGCAGCAACTCCATCACCCCACGCTGGGCCTTGTCGGCTCCGGGCGAGGTGTACTGCGTCTTGACCACCATGCCGGGGGCCGCCGCCATCGTGCACGAGGCCTGCGGCTTCATCCGGCCGGGCGGGCCCTGCATCTGCCTCGGCTCACCCGGTGCGCCGTCCGGGCCGGGTGGGCCCGGCATCCACACCTCGACGAGGCACTGGCGGCAGGCCCCCACCGGGTCCAACCCGGGGTGGTCACAGAAGCGCGGGATGTCGATGCCGACCTGCTCAGCGGCGCGGATGACGAGCGTGCCCTTGGGCACGCTCACCTCCACCCCGTCGATGGTCAGGGTGACGAGATCGACCGCAGCAGGGGCGGCCGGCTCGGACGTGGTGGTCATACCGGCACGCCGTCCTTGGAGTCCGTGGCGAACAGCGTCGATGCCCGCGGGTCGAACGGGCAGCCACCGTGGGCCAGATGAGCGAGGTACTCGTCGCGGAAGTACTGGATCGAGCTGGTGATCGGGCTGGTGGCGCCGTCACCCAGAGCACAGAAACTGCGGCCGAGAATGCTGTCGCAGACATCAAGGAGGGTGTCCAGATCCTGCTCGCTGCCCTGGCCCTGCTCGAGCCGGCCGAGGATCTGCTTCAACCACCAGGTGCCCTCCCGGCACGGCGTGCACTTGCCACAACTTTCGTGCCGATAGAAGTCGGTCCAGCGGTCGACCGCGCGCACCACGCAGGTGGTGTCGTCGAAGATCTGCAGCGCGCGAGTCCCGAGCATCGAGCCAGCAGCGCCAACCGACTCGAAGTCGAGGGGCACGTCAAGGTGCTCGGCGGTGAACAACGGGGTGCTCGACCCGCCGGGGGTCCAGAACTTCAGCGACCGGTCCGGGTCGCGCATCCCGCCAGCCATCTCGAGCAACTCGCGCAGGGTGATTCCGAGCGGGGCCTCGTACTGGCCGGGCCGACGCACGTGCCCGGAGAGGCTGAACAGGCCGAAGCCGGTGGACTTCTCGGTGCCCATCCCGGTGAACCACGACACCCCTTCGCCGATGATCCCCGGCACCGAGGCAATCGACTCGACATTGTTGACCGAGGTGGGTCGCGCGTACAGGCCGGCCGCGCCAGGAAACGGAGGCTTGCTCCGCGGCTGGCCGCGCCGACCCTCGAGGCTGTCGAGCAGCGCGGTCTCCTCGCCGCAGATGTAGGCACCGGCCCCGGCGTGCACGGTGATGTCGACGGTGACCCCGCTGCCGTGGATGTTGCGGCCAAGGTGGCCGGCGGCGCGCGCCTCCTCCACCGCTCGCAGCAACCGCCGGTAGACGTGCACCACCTCGCCACGCAGGTAGATGAAGGCGTGCTCGCAGCCGATCGCGTACGCACTGATCACGATGCCCTCGATGAGCACGTGCGGGTTGGCCATCATCAGCGGGGTGTCTTTGCACGTCCCAGGCTCGGACTCGTCGGCGTTGACCACGAGGTACCGCGGCCCACCGTCGGGCGGCGCCATGAACGACCACTTCATCCCGGTGGGGAAGCCGGCGCCACCCCGGCCGCGCAGCGCGGAGTCCTTGACCGCCTGGATGACGGCCGCCGGCTCCATCGCCAGCGCGGTGTCGAGCGCCCGGTAGCCGCCGTACCGCAGATAGGTGTCCAGCGCCCAGGACCGCGGGTGGTCCCAGAACGCGCTGAGGATCGGCGTGAGCTCGGTAGCCATCAGGTGTCCTTCCCGTCGTCGGCCGCGCCCCGGTCGCGGCGCTCGTCGGCTGGCTCCGCCGATGGCGTTGATGCGGAGGTCGGCGCGGAGGCGCCGCGCGCGCCACGAGCTCGCGCCGATGCCCCCTTCGGCGCCTCCCAGCCCCGCTCGCGGGCCACCCGAAGCCCGGCGAGCGACGGCTCACCAGCGCCGGTGCCCTCGTCGGCGAGTCCGTCGGGGAACCCGGCCAGCACCCGGCTGACCTCGCTGAAGGTGCACACTCGGTTCGGCCCACGGGTCGGCCGCACGGCCCGGCCGGCGCGCAGGTCATCAACCAGTGCAATGGTCGACTGCGGCGTCTGGTTGTCGAAGAACTCCCAGTTGGCCATCACCACCGGCGCGTAGTCGCACGCGGCGTTGCACTCCACCCGCTCGAGGGTGACCTTGCCGTCATCCGTGGTCTCGTCATGACCGACGCCGAGGTGGGCCGACACGGCATCCCAGATCTCATCGCCACCCAGGACCGCGCACAGCGTGTTGGTGCACACGCCCACGGTGTACTCGCCGTTCGGGTGGCGCTTGTACTGGGTGTAGAACGTGGCCACCCCGGACACCTCGGCGGCCGAAAGGTCGAGCAGGTCGGCGCACAGGTCGATGCCGCGTCCGGTCACGTAGCCGTCGACCGACTGCACGAGGTGCAGCAGCGGCAGCAGCGCCGAGCGCGGGTGCGGGTACCGCGCGATCACCTCGGCGGCGTCGGCCCGGAAGCGCGCCTCGACGTCGGCCGGGTAGGGCGCTCTGGACTCCTCCGGCACGGTGAGGTGGCCGGAGGCGGTCTGCATCCCGAAGTCGGTGGCCATCAGCGGTCGACTCCTCCCATCACTGGGTCGATCGAGGCCACCGCGACGATCACGTCGGCGACCTGGCCGCCTTCGCACATCGCGGCCACGGCCTGCAGATTGTTGAAACTCGGGTCGCGGAAGTGCGCCCGGTACGGGCGGGTTCCACCGTCGGAGACGGTGTGGCAGCCGAGCTCGCCCTTCGCCGACTCGACCGCGACGTACGCCTGGCCGGGCGGCACCCGGAAGCCCTCGGTCACGAGTTTGAAGTGGTGGATGAGTGCCTCCATCGAGGTGCCCATGATGGTGCGGATGTGCTCGAGGCTGTTGCCCTGCCCGTCGCCGCCGACCGACAGCTGAGCCGGCCAGGCGATCTTCTTGTCGTCGACCATCACCGGCTGGCCGGCGGTGCGCTGCAGCCGTTCCAGGCACTGCTCGACAATCCGGATCGACTCGTACATCTCGTCGATCCGGAGCCGGAGCCGGTCGTAGGCGTCGCAGCCGGTGCGGGTGGGCACCTCGAAGTCGTAGGTCTCGTACCCGCAGTACGGGGCGCTTCTGCGCAGATCGTGCGGCAACCCGGTGGAGCGCAGCACCGGCCCGGTGACGCCGAGCGCGATGCAGCCGGTGAGGTCGAGGTAGCCGATCCCCACGGTGCGACCTTTGAGCAGCGGGTTCTCATTGAGCAGGAGTTCCAACTCGTGGATGCCGCGGCGCAACTCGCCGAGCACGTCGCGGACCATGTCGACCGCGCCGTGCGGCACGTCCTGCGCAACGCCGCCCGGCCGGATGTAGGCCATGTTCATCCGCAGACCGGCGATGGCCTCGAACACTCGCAGGATCCGCTCGCGCTCCCGGAAGCCGACGGTCATCACCGTGCTGGCTCCCATCTCCATCCCGCCAGTGCCGAGGGCGACCAGGTGGGAGTTGATCCGGGTGAGTTCCATCATCATCACCCGGATGACGTCGGCGCGCTCCGGGATCCGGTCGGTGATGCCGAGCAGCTTCTCGACGGAGAGGCAGTACGCCGTCTCCTGGAAAATCGGGGTGAGGTAGTCCATCCGGGTACAGAACGTGACGCCCTGAACCCAGGTGCGGAACTCCATGTTCTTCTCAATGCCGGTGTGCAAGTAGCCGATCCCGGCCCGGGCTTCGGTGACCGTCTCGCCGTCGAGTTCGAGGATGAGGCGCAGCACCCCGTGGGTCGAGGGGTGCTGCGGGCCCATGTTGACCACGATGCGCTCCTCGTGCAGCGCGGTGGCCTCATCGACGAGGTCGTTCCAGTCACCACCGGAGGCGGTGAGCACCGGAGCGCCCTCGAGGCCCTGGTCGACCGACGCGGCATACGGGTCGCTGGTGGCGCGCTCGGCGCCGGCCCCGCCGGGCTCCCCGGCCCCGCCGGGCTCGCCGGGCTCGCCGGGCTCGTCCGTGGCGGTGGTCTCGGTGTCGTGGGTCGTCATCAGGTGTACGCCCTCCGTTGGTCGGGCGGCGGCACAGTTCCGCCCTTGTACTCCACGGGGATGCCGCCGAGTGGGTAGTCCTTCCGCTGCGGGTGGCCCGGCCAGTCATCGGGCATCAGGATGCGGGTGAGCGCGGGGTGCCCGTCGAAAACGATCCCGAACATGTCCCAGGTCTCCCGCTCGTGCCAGTCGTTGCCCGGCCACACCTCGACCACTGACGGGAGATGCGGGTCGTTGTCGGGGCAGGTGACCTCGAGCCGGACCCGCCGGCTGCCGTGAGTCACCGACAGCAGCGGGTAGACGGCGTGCAGTTCACGACCGGCGTCGCCGGGGTAGTGCACTCCGCTGACCCCCATACACATCTCGAAGCGCAGCTCTGGGGTGTCCCGCAGCGCCCAGGCCACCGTGAGCAGGTGCTCGCGGCGCACGAACAGGGTCAGCTCACCGCGGTCGACGACGACCTTCTCGATGGCGTCGTCCCAGCCCGGCCCGTCGCTGCCGTCGAGCTGGCGGGTGAGGTGGTCGGCGACCTCGTCGAAGTACGAACCGTACGGGCGGCGAGACGCTCCGGGCAGGAGCGTGGGGGTGACCAGCCCGCCGTAGCCGGAGGTGTCCTGGCCACGGGTCGCGCCGAACATGCCCCGACGCTCGCCGATGACCGCCGGGGTGGTGTCGAGTTCGGGTTGGGCAGCGAGGCCGCCAGCGGCATCCGGCACGGTGAGCGCGGCCGGGCTGTCCGCCGTGGGCGCGGCCGGGCTGTCCGCCGTAGGTGCGGGAGCCCGCGGCGTCGGGTTCTTGCCGGGGCGCTTCGGCGGCGTCATCCGAGCAGGTTCTTCCCGGCCGGGGCCGCGAGGTGGGCCAGGTGGTCGTGGGTCGCTGGCATCTGGTGGGTCGGAACGGCCCGCAGCGCGGCCGCCTCAGCGGCCCGGGCCGCCGCGACCCGGTTGACGCCGAGCTTGCTGTTCTGGATCTGATCGTGCAGCTCGATGAAAGCGTTCAGCAGCATCTCGGGCCGGGGCGGGCAACCGGGCAAGTAAATGTCCACAGGGAGGATGTGGTCGACGCCCTGCACGATCGCGTAGTTGTTGAACATGCCACCCGAACTGGCGCACACCCCCATCGCGATCACCCATTTGGGGTTGGGCATCTGGTCATAGACCTGGCGCACGACCGGCGCCATCTTGTTGCTGACCCGGCCGGCCACGATCATCAGGTCGGCCTGCCGTGGAGTGGCCGAGAAACGCTCCATCCCGAACCGGGCGATGTCGTAGTCGGGTGTGCCCACGGCCATCATCTCGATAGCGCAACAGGCCAACCCGAAGGTGGCCGGCCACAGCGAGGACTTGCGCATATAGCCGGCGACGTTCTCCAGCGTGGTGAGCGCGAACCCGGCGGGTAGCTTCTCCTCCAGACCCATCTCAGCTCTCCTTCGCGGTCGGTGCCAGGTCGCGACGGCCGCCGAACGGGAGCGGCACGTCGTGGTCGGTGCTGGTCAGTCCCATTCCAGGCCCCCGCGCTTCCAGACGTACGCGTACGCCACGAACACCGTAATCACGAACAGCACCATCTCCACCAGGGCGAACAGTCCGAGCTGGTCGAAGGCCACCGCGAACGGGTAGAGGAACACCGACTCGATGTCGAAGATGATGAAGAGCATCGCGGTCAGGAAGTACTTGATCGGCACCCGGCCACCGCCCTCGGCCCGCGGGGTGGGCTGGATGCCGCACTCGTAGGCCTCCAACTTGGCCCGGTTGTAGCGCCGGGGACCCACCACCAGGCTGGTCCCCACCGACAGGGCAGCGAACCCGAAACCCAGCACGAGGAGGATCAGGATGGGCACATAGGGGTTGCTCATCGCCGCAGGACTCCCCTTTCCGGGACCGGTTCGGTCAACTGGGCGGGCACCACCGGGCGGACGCGCGCTCTCGTCATCCTAGGGGGATGCCCGACCCGCCCACCCGGGTGCCCCGCATGGCGATTCATGCGTTCGGGGCCAAGGTCGACAGCGCATTGATGACCCGGTCGGATGCCGTGCGCCCGCCCTTGTCCGGCAGGTTCGCCATGAGTTTAAGTAGAAAGCGCATGAGCGTGGTGCGGGGCAGTCCGTACCGAGTGGCCAGGCGCATCACCTGCGGCTGGCCGATGGCGTGGGCGAACCAGCGGCCAAGAGTGAAGTACCCGCCGAGCTCGTGACCCATCACCTGCGGATAGCGGGCCAGCACCCGTTCGCGGTGGGCGTCAGTGCCGCGGGCCAATGCCTGGGCCACCAACTCGGCGCCCAGCCGGGCGGCCTCCAGCGCGTAGTCGATGCCCTCGCCGTTGAACGGGTTGACCATGCCGCCGGCGTCGCCCACGAGGAGCGCACCGTCGGCGTAGAGCGGGGCACGGTTGAACCCCATCGGCAGGGCCGCACCACGAATCGGCCCGGCCGACTCGTCGTGGGCGAGCTGCCAGTCCGCGTCGATGTCGGCAACCCAGCGCCGCATCACGTCCTTGTAGTCGGTGGTCTGGAACGCCGACGTGGTGTCGAGGGTGCCGAGACCGACATTGGTGCGGCCATCCTCGAGGGGAAACAGCCAGCCGTAGCCGGGCATCAGGATGCGGTTGCCGGCGTCGTCGCGGGACCACAGCTCGAGATGGCTTTCGAGATAGTCGTCGCGGCGCGGTGTCCTGTAGTAGGCGCGCACGGCGACCCCCATGACTCGGTCGGTGCGCTTCTCCCGGCCGAGGGCGGTGGCCAGCCGCGACGACACGCCATCGGAGACGATCACCACCGGTGCGCGGATCGCGAGGGTCTCGCCGGTGCCCCGGCCGCGCTCGTCCAGCCGCTTGGCCGCCACGCCCACGACCCGACCACCGGCATCGCGCAGCGGCTCGGTGACGCTGGTGCGTTCAAGCAGCAGGGCGCCACGGGCCTGGGCGTGCCGCGCCAGTGCCTCGTCCAGTTGGGCCCGCGTGCGCACCATCCCGTAATTCGGAAAGGTGTCGGTGGTGGGCCAGTCAAGTTGGAGGGTGTGCCCCCCGCCCTTGATCCGCAGCCCCCGAGTGCGCTGCCAGCCCGTGGTCGCGACACCGAGAGAGATGAGCTCCTTGGTGGCGCGTGGGGTGAGGCCGTCGCCGCAGATCTTGTCCCGAGGGAACGACGCCTTCTCGAGCAGCGCAACATCGAGCCCGTGCTGGGCCAGATACGCCGCCGTGGCACTGCCTCCCGGGCCTGCGCCGACAACCACGACGTCGGCACGCTCGGTGACAGGCGGTGTCGGGTGCGCGTGGTCGGTCAACATCGATGCCTCATGGTGCTCGTTCCGGCTTGGCCTCGGACCTCGGCGCTCGCGCGGCCTGGCTGAGACCATCGGGCTCGCGAAGATCTGCTTGTGAAGAACTTCACGAGATGGCCTCGACTGTACGCCGCGGCCGATCTGCCCGGCACCCAGGCCCGCCTAACCCTCGACGCCCCGCCCCCCACCCCTGACTCAACTTTCCCGCCCGAACAGGGAACCTTCACGATCGCCACCGAACAGTTCGGTGGCCATCCAGAACCTTCCCGCGCACACACTCAGGCGCGCGGGCGGCATCCGACCTGAGCGGACGGCATCCGACCTGAGCGGACGGCATCCGACCTGAGCGGACGGCATCCGGTGAGGGCGTCGGGCTGCTGGGCGCGCCCGGCAGCCCGACGCTGCTATCGGCCGGACCGGCCACTGGCAGAACGGCGCTGCTACCGGCCGCCGGGCTTTCGCGCCCGATGAACGGCGACCACCCCGGCCGACAGGTTGCGCCACTGCACCCGCTCCCAACCAGCCGCCGCCACCCGAGCCGCCAGGTCACGCTGGCCCGGCCAGGCGCGAATCGACTCCGCAAGATAGACGTACGACTCAGGGTTCGAGCTGACCCGGCGCGCCACCGCCGGGAGCGAGCGCATGAGGTACTTGGAGTAGACGCGCCGGAACGCGGCGTTTGTGGGCTGGCTGAACTCGCACACGACCAGACGGCCGCCCGGCCTGGTGACGCGCAAGAACTCCCGCAGCGCCGCGCCGACGTCGGCGACGTTACGCAGGCCAAAACTCATCGTCACGACGTCGAACGACGCGTTGGCGAACGGCAACCGCAGCGCATCGGCAGCGGTGAAGGCCAGGTCAGACCGCCGCTGCCGCCCGACCCGGAGCATGCCGAGCGAGAAGTCCGCCGGCACCACATCGACGCCGGAGTCGGCAAACGGCTCGCTGCTCGTGCCGGTACCCGCCGCAATGTCGAGAACCCGCTCACCCGGCTGCGCCGCGCACGCCTGCACCACCGCCCTGCGCCAGAGCCGGTCCTGCCCCAGCGACAGCACATCGTTGGTCACGTCGTACCTGCGGGCCACGCCGTCGAACATCACCGCGACATCGCGAGGGTCCTTGTCGAGGGAGGCGCGCGTCATACACCGAATCATCCCAGCCGTGGTCCGCGGTCTGGCGGCGGGGCGGCCGGAGCAACACCACCGGTCGGCGCCGACAGCCTCGCGGCGGCCCGTATCCTCGACGGCAATGACCTCGCTGCCCGCGGGGGACCTGCCGCAGGCGGCGCCGGGTGCCCCCCTTGTCGCTCGCACCGTGCCGATCCACCCCGCACTGGCCGAGTCGTTGCTGTCGCTCATCCCCCACCTCCCCGCGCGTGACATCGTCTCGTGGGTCCGGCGCGGCGAGGGCCTGGTCGGCTGGGGGCGCGCGGCGTCCTCGACCGCGTTCGGGCAGAATCGATTTGGCGAACTGGAACAGTGGTGGCACGGCCTGATGGCCACCTCGGTAGTCCGCGACGAGGTCGACCTGCCCGGTACCGGCCCGGTGGCCTTCGGCGCGGTGTCGTACGCGCCGACATCGGCGGCCGGCGGGTCCCTCGTGGTTCCCGAGGTGATCGTCGGGCGCCGGGCCGGGCACGCCTGGATCACCACGGTATCCGCCGGGAGCGACCCCTCGGTTGCCGCCGTGCCCGGCCGAGTCGAGGTGAGCCGGCAGCTGCCGCCACCCCCACCCGCCGACGTCGCCTTCGCCGACGGAGCGCTCCCGCCGGCGGCCTGGGCCGGGGCCGTCGCGGATGCCGTGGCCCGCATCGCCGAGGGCCGCCTGCACACCACCAAGCAGCGGCTGCACAAGGTGGTGCTCGCCCGCGACCTCGAGGTGTCCTGCGGCGACGCCATCGACGTGCGGTGGTTGCTCGCCCGGCTCGCGCAGTGGTATGACACCACATGGGCGTTCGCCGTCGATGGCCTGGTCGGCGCCACGCCCGAACTCCTGGTACGCCGGGAAAAGGGCCTCGTCACCTCGCGAGTACTGGCCGGCACCATCCGGCGCACCGGGGATGACGAACACGACCTCGCGCTTGCGGCATCCCTGGCCCGCTCCAGCAAGGACCTCGAGGAACACGAGTACGCGGTCCGGTCGGTGGCCGACGCGCTCGCCCCGCACTGCTCGTCGATGAATGTGCCCGAGGCGCCGTTCGTGCTGCACCTGGCCAACGTCATGCACTTGGCCACCGACGTCGCCGGGGTGCTCGCCGATGACACCTCCTCGCTGGCCCTCGCGGCGGCGCTGCATCCGTCGGCCGCGGTGTGCGGCACCCCGACCGCGGCCGCCGACGCGGTGATCGCCGAGCTGGAGCACATGGACCGCGGACGGTACGCCGGCCCGGTGGGCTGGATCGACGCAGACGGCGACGGTGAGTGGGGTATCGCGTTGCGGTGCGGTGCTGTCGACCCCGAATCCCCCTCGCGCATGCGGCTGTTCGCCGGATGCGGCATCGTCGCCGGCTCCGACCCGGACGCCGAGGTGGCCGAGTCCGACGCCAAGTTCGTGCCGATGCGCGACGCCCTCACCACCCGCCGAATCGACCAATAGGACGACTCTGCATCCCCTCTCGGCCGGTCGGTCGATCCACCTGACCGGATGCCGGGAAAGCTCAGTTCCGCGGTGCTGCACCATCGCCCTATTGGTCGAAATGTCGGCGAGGAGCGGGCGGCGAGGGCGCTGGTTCATCGCGGCGAGACGCGCGTGAAGTGATCGGATGCGACATTTCCGGCAGCCCGCCGGGTCACCAGCGAGCTGTTGACCCGGTACCTCGCGCTCGGTCAGTTGATTCTTGACCGGCAAGCCGACGAGGGCTGGGAACCAGGGTGTCATCCATCACCTGACCAAGGACCCCTCCGAAGCCCTGACCGCACCTCAAGAGGACTCATCTCACCGCGAGAGCTCGCGCGGCCAGGTCGCGCAGCGCCTCGTGGGTGGCCCGGTGGCTGGCCCGATCCACGGGCACTTCAACCACGCGGATGCCGTGCGGCTGCTCGGCGAGCAGGGCCGCGAGCTGCTCACGGGATACGGCGAGATCGTGTCGGATGCCGTGCGCTCGGCACAGCGCGCCGAGATCGGTGCCGGTCGGGGTGCCGAAGAGGCGCTCGAACGCCGCGGCCCGGGCCGGTGCGCCCGGCTCCAGGGTGGTGAAGATGCCGCCACCGTCGTCGTTGACAACGATGATCGTGAGGTCGGCGCGTGGCTCCGCAGGGCCGATGAGCAGCCCGTTCGCGTCGTGCAGAAAGGTGAGGTCGCCGAGCAGCAGGTAGGTGGGCCGAGCGTGCGCGAGGCCGACTCCGACCGCAGTCGACACCACGCCGTCGATGCCCGCGAGACCACGGTTCGCGAATACGCGCACACCGTCGTCCGGCACCTCGGCGGCTCGCGGCCCGGCTCGGTGGCGCTCGCGCCCGTCGGTGTGGCTCGCGTCGGCGTGGCCGTGTCCAGCATCGGCGCGGCCGTATCCAGCATCGGCGCGGCCGTATCCAGCGTCGGCATGGCTGTGTCCAGCGTCGGCGTGGCTGCGGCTGCGGCGATCAGAGGCGAGGCGACGGCCGACGGCGAGATCGAGATCGCGGACCGGGTTCGACGATCCGAGAACGAGCGCAGCACCATCCGGTACCAATCGGGCCACGACCTCGGCGACGGCCAGCCCGCTAGGCCACGGAAACCCGTGTACGGCAACGGCATCAGCGACTCGCTGACCGGCCGCCATCCAGGATTCAGACCACGCACCATTCGCCGCATCAGCACCCGGCGTGCTCGGTGTGCTTGGCGCACGTGCTGCACCGTCCGTGCTGATCGCCGCACCGTCCGTGCCCACCACCGCACCGTCCGTGCCCACCACCGCACCCTCCGTGCCCACCACCGCACCGTCCGTGCCCACCGCCGCACCGTCCGTGCCCACCGCCGCACCCTCCGTGCCGATTGCGGCCCACGGGTAGACGGTTGCCGCCACGTGCGCCGGGTCGGCCCAGGCGCCATCCGTCACGACCTCGACCCGCACCCCTGGCCGACGCAGGAGGGCCGCGACCGGCCTGGCGAGGGTGGGCCGGCCGACAACAAGGACCCGCTCCGGGAGATGAGCGTCGAGCCAGTCGGTGGCGGTGAGCAGCAGCGGGCCATGCGGCAGCGCCTCGGCCCGCGCACCGAGCGAGCCGAATGGCTCTGCGACACAGGGGTACCCGCGCCGTGCCGCCCAGCCCACAGCCGCGTCGGTGTCGACGCCGTCACCGACGACAACGAGGGTGCGCTCCACGCGGCTCACCGCCATCTCGGGCACTGCCCCGCGATCGGCGACCGCCCGGCCAGCAGCTGTGTGATCCGCGGCCGCATGGTCAGCTGCGCCGTGGTTGGCCGCCCCATACCCACCCCCTGGCTGGTCTGCATCGGCGTGCTGGAGCCCACGCGGCCGACCCGGAGCGGGCCGCACCTCGACCCACGGCGCCCTGCCAGGCCGACCGTCGAGCGACTCCGGCCATACCTCCGCTCGCTCGGGGGTCGTGGGCGCACGGTGGGCCTGTGGGACCGGCGTACCGCCCGGCTCGTCGGCATCACCAGCATCCCCCTGGGCCGGGGCGTCGCGATTCGCCGCCCCATCATGACGTTCAGCAACCTGCGGGGCCTCGGGGACGAGTGGTTCGCGTAGCGCGACGTTGAGGTGCACGGGCCCAGGGCCGGGGCCCGACGTCCCGGATGCCGCAGCGAGTGCCCGGCATACGGTAGACCGCCACGCCCCCTGCTGCCTGGGCCGACGATCCGGCGCGGGGAGGTCCACGTCGAAGCGGGTCGCGTGCCCGAACAGCCCGGGCTGGGTTGTCGTCTGGTTGGCGCCGGTGCCACGCAGCTCATGCGGACGGTCGGCGCTGAGCACGACGAGTGGAACTCCAGCGTGGTGTGCCTCGAGCACCGCCGGATGGAGGTTTGCCACGGCCGTCCCCGAGGTGGTGATGACCACCACCGGCGCCCCGGATCGCTGGCCGGGCCTGGCTGAGCCCGTCGCCAGCCCGAGGGCGAGGAACCCGGCGCTGCGTTCATCGACCCGCACGTGCAGGCGGAGCCGACCGACCCGCTCGGCCTCGAGCACCGCGTACGCCAGCGGCGCCGAACGCGAACCGGGGCACAGCACCACCTCGCGAACGCCACCACGCACGAATTCGTCGATGAGCACGGCGGCCAGTGCTTCGGACGGGTTCACGATGGTCGAGTCTGCCAGCACCAACGTTCCCGCCCCATGCCAGAACCTGGAGCGAGGTAACGGAACATTCGGGGTGTCTCGGCCCAGGTTCCCACTGGTCGAGCGCCCGGACTCGGCACGTGCTCTTGCCCGCCTCAGGTGCCCAGGTCGACTCCAGCGGACGCCTCCGACCTGGCCACCTCGACCTCGGTCAGCGAGAGAACCGTGCGGCCGAGAAAGTCGCCCGCCGACGCTTCCCATCCCGACAGGCCGGAGACCGCTCCTCGCGGCGCACCGGATGCCGCGGCCAGGGTCGCCCGGTACGCCTCGCGGTCGTGCCGAGCCACGTCGAGTGACGGCGCATCGTCCGGGCCGGACCGGAGGGTGAGCCACCCCGCGCGGGCCGGGTTCGGGGTGAGGTCAAGCGCTGGCACCGGGTCGTCGACGTGCTCCACTGACAGCACCCGGACCTGCTCCGGCACCCGGAACACCCCGACTGGCGACCCGGTGGTCACCACGTGGGTGACCCGGTGCTGCTCCGTAAAGTGTGGGTCGGTGGCGAGCGCCGCGGCGAGGACCCCGCCCTGGCTATGCCCGGCGAGCAGGACCGGATCCTCCGCCACGGATCGGCCCGACCGCGCCCGAGCCGTTTGCAGCGCCGCGGCCACACCGGCCGCAGCGCGTGTGGCGTCCCCAGTCAGGGCGCGCACGTCCATGGCTGCATCAAAGGGGTTGCCACCGGTGCGCACACCCCACTCCTGGTCGCCGGAGACGACCACCACCCAGCCGGACGTGCCGTCACCGGTCTCCACCTCGAGCACTCGGACCCGGCCACCGTCCACACCCGCGCCAAGTGCCACCAGATCAGCGGAGCCACCGAGCGCGGAGATCGACACGGTCGGCTCGACGGCCCGGACTGCCGGCAGATCGTCGTGCGCGGTGAGCGACCCTGCGAGACCGACAAGGTCGACCCCGGCCGATACCCCGGCGAGGAGCGCGTCCGCTGCCCGCTCGACCTGCTCGTAGGTGCGCGCCGCGATTCGCAACCGACTGGCGAGGAGGTCGAGGTCAACTGCGCGACCCCACAGGCCAGTTGGCCCGACCAGCCGAAGCACCTCGGAACGGGCATCGACGGCGCTCCCCCCGGCAGCCCATCGGCCTGGGTCGCCGAGACCCGACCACGGAGACTCCGTGGGCGCGGCGGCGAGCGCCCGGGTGAGGGTGTAGGCGTCATCCCGCAGCGAACCGGCGACGTCATCCAGCCGCCCAGCCACCGCTGCCAGCGCTTCCGACCGGACCGCGACCTTGCGCACCGCTGCAACTCCAGCATCAACCCTGCGGGCTCCCGGACCGCTCACGTCGGATCCGCCTCGACGAACCGCGGCGTCGCGGCGAGCGTGGACGGCCGAGTGCCGATCTCGCACCGAGAATCCTCCGCCGCAGGACTGTCCCACCGAAGCGGTGCGCACCTCGACATCGCGCGCCGGCGCGCGTCACCCCGGGTGTTTGCGCCCAGCACCACACTCGCCAGCACGTCCACGTGAACTCCTGACATCACCACCGCCTGAGATCGAGAGCGGACCCGACCGGCCCGCTCCCCCCATTCCACCGCTCAGAGGGGCGCGCCGCCTCCTATATGGACCTGTCGGCCCACATCTGTGGACAACCCTGTCCGGTGCGACGCCGTTGTGGACAACGTCGGCGCCGGTCCGGTCGCAGAAACAGGTAGCCGGCACTCACCCAGCCAGGGTGCACGCCAGGTGACCCAGGTCGGAGGCGATCACGACCACCGGCATGAAAGCGGCGTTGCCCGTCATCCCATCGCGTTGCCCCGCTGCCGGCGGTGCAGCGACCGCGGCTCAACTGCTGGGGGCGCTCGACACTCTCGGGCTTGGCCGCTGGGCCTGTGGATGACGAACGAGGCACTCGGTCTCGCTGGCCTACGGTCACATCATGGCCGTGGCAACAACGCATGATCTGCCTCGGGAGCGGTTGGCCGCACTCGGCGCGGCGGCGTTGTCGGATGCCGAGCTGGTCGCCATTCACCTCGGCACCGGGCGCCGCGGCGAAGGGGTCCTCGAACTGGCGCGGTCGCTGCTCGCCGAATGGGGCAGTGTGTCTGCGCTGGCTCGCGCCGACATCGACGAACTTGCCCGTACGCCCGGATTCGGTGCCGCCACGGCGTGTCGGCTCGTCGCGGCGTTCGCGCTCGCCGAGAGGGTGGGTCCGCGCGACGGCCAGCTGGTGCGTACCTCGGCCGACATCGCCGCGGTCGCCATCCCTCGCGTCGGGTGCGCCCGACGCGAGGAGGTGCTGCTGATCCTGCTCGACGGCCGCCATCGGGTGACCCGAGTGCTGACGGTCGCCGCCGGAAGCGCGACGCGGAGCCCGGTGCCGGTGCGCGAGGTGCTGTCGCTGGCGCTGCGGCACGACGCGGTCGCCTTCGCGGTGGCGCACAACCACCCGAGCGGGTCACCCGAACCCCGCCGGGATGACGTCACCGTCACCTTCCGGTTGCGGGCCGCGGCCGACGAGGTCGGGCTGCGCCTTCTCGACCACGTCGTCGTGGCTGGAAGCGACTGGCGCAGTGTCACCGCATCGCGCTGAACACCTCGTTCCGCGCCGCCGGGAGGATAGCGTCGACGATTGCGCTTCGACGCCGCCGGGACGCCTCAACCTGAGCCACTCGCCGGGAGATCTCTATCGCGCGAGCCTGCTTGTCGAGATCCGGGACAGGGACCATCACCGTCCGGAGAGTGGAGAGACTCAGCGTGCGGTTGCGATCGGCCGCACCAGGCGATGCCGCCGAAAGCTGTTGCACCCCATCCGCGCTCGTCAAATAGAGCCGAATCCAGTCACGCGAGGTCGACGCGCTCGTCACCCGGAACTGGAGGAAACGGTTGCTGGCAATACGACCGTCGTCGTCAGGAGCGGTCGTGGCCACTGCGCCCTCCCACGCCTTGATGTTGTTGATGAGCACCCGTTCGGGCCTAATCGCGAAGTAGCGCATCTTGGACAGGTGCTCGCGGCTGGTCGCCGGGTAGCGAATCACGCCCCGTCCGAACCCACGCACGCCAACAGGGTGGTACGTCGCGCCGTCCTCGAGATCAAGCCAGTCACGGTCGGGCTCCATCAGGTCAAGAACTGGGACAACAGTCGCCTCGGACAACTCGATGATGACTCGCTCTCGCATCGACACCAGGCCGCCGCCGAGCGCTTCGTCGCTCTGATGAACCGTCTCGGTTCTCCGCTGAAGGGCACCTAGGTGGGTGGCGATGCGGCGTTGCTCGGCGAGGTCGGGCAACGGCACACGTGCTGAGAGGAACTCGTTGATGTTGACTCGTTGGCGACGCTGGCCGAGGCCCGATGTGAGAGCGCCAAGCTGGTCGACGAAGCCCTCCCAGGCCATGACGTGTCGCAAATACTCCGGCGAAGCACGATCCCGGTCAACGTCGAAAGTCGGGAACTCGGACGAGACGAAGGCTCCGTCAAACTCAGGCGCGACGACGGTGACAGATCCTTCCCGCGCGAAGAGCCTGCTGTAGACGACTTGGCTCTCGTGCAGTCGATAGAGCGTCGAGTACCTGGTCTCGGCCCCTGGCAGAGCCGGCTTCTCGAACAACCCTCGTCCGCGGTTGAGGACCCCGACGTTCCGGTAGGTAGCGTCTGACGCCACGGCCTCCGCGTCACGAGCAGGCTCGATCACGGAGCCGAGCGACTCAAGCAGACTCACGCGGAGAAGTCCTTGATCTCGCGCTGCAGGTCTTCGAGCAACGCCAGCAGTTCGCGCTCGGTGTCGATCAGCTCGGCGACGAGCTCGCCCGGCGGGCGGTGGGTCAGGTCGTCGGGGCGGTTCGGGTTGCGGCGATCCAGGTTGTAACCCGACTCGGCGATCTCGTTGGCACTCACTCGCCACGCCTGCTCGGTTTCGACCCGCCCATCCCGCGCCGACCCGCCCCACCACGACGCGCACGGAGCGAACTCCTCGTGCAGCAGCGGCTTGGTCTTGGTGTAGTTCTTTCGGCCCTCGGGCAACGGGTGCTCGTAGAACCAGACGTGCTCCTGCTGCGCGCCCTTTTCGAAGAACAGCACGTTGCTCGGGATGACGGTGTACGGCGCGAACACCCCGTTGGGCAACCGGAGCACGGTGTGCAGGTTGAACTTCACCATCAGCTCCTTCTTGACCCGCGCACCGATGCCCTGATCGAAGAGCACCGAGTTGGGCACCACCATCCCGCAGGCCCCGCGCTTCGTGCTGCGCTCCAGCCGGGCCATGACCGCCTGGAAGAAGAGCCACGCGGTCTCGGCGGTCTTCATCCCGGCCGGGAAGTTCTCCTGAACGCCCTTCTCCTCCTCGCCGCCGAACGGCGGGTTGGTGAGCACGACATCGACCGGGTCACGCCGCATGTCGGCGACGGGGTTCGCGAGCGCATTCGTCTGGACAACCGCCGCGTGGTCGATGCCGTGCAGCAGGAAGTTCATCTCGGCAAGGAGAAACGGCATCGACTTCTTCTCGACCCCCCGGATCGACGACTTGACCGTCTCCCGCCGCTTGGCTGTCGTGGCGCCCGCCAGCATGTGCTCGAACGCCTCGACGAGGAAGCCGCCGGTGCCCATCGCCGGGTCGAGCACGCTCTCCCCTACCTGCGGGTCGACCATGTCGGTGATGAAGCGCACCAGCGGCCTCGGCGTGTAGAACTCGCCCGAATCTCCGGAAGCGTCGCGCATCTCTGTGAGCATCGACTCGTAGAGGTGAGCCATGGTGTGCAGGTCGTCGGCGTTGGCGAAGTCGACGCTGTCGAGCTGGTTCACGAGGTCGCGCAGCAGGTGCCCGCTGAGCATCCGGTTCTCGATGTTCCGGAAGATCGAGGCCACCGTGTCGGCCGGGTCGCCCGCCGTGCCCGACCCACGCAGACCTTTGAGATGCGGCAGCAGCTGGGTGTCAATGAAGGCGAGGAACGGCTCGCCGGTCAACTCACCGCGAGCCCACTCCGACCAGCGGTACCGGCCGATGATCGCCGGTGTGTAGCTGCGGTCGGCGGCGGCACGATCCTGCTCGACCTCGTCGAACGCCCGCAGGAACAACAACCAGGCGAGCTGGGGCAGCCGGTCGAGCTCACCGTTGAGCCCGGCGTCCTTGCGCATGATGGTGCGGGACTCCTTGATCACCGACTGCAGCCGAGCGCGGGTGGTCTGCGGCTGGGTGGCGCGGCGGGTGCGCGGTGGCGTCACGGATGGAGTCCTTCGGTGAGGGCCGCGGAATGAAGCTCCGCGGCGAGGGCGTGGGCGGCATCCACGGTGGTCGCCGACAGGCCGAGGTCAGCGGCGAAGGCGGCGTATGACTCCCGCCAGGATGCGGGCGGTTCCGGCAGCACGGTCGGTGGCGGGCCATGGTCGCGCATGTGGTGAACGACGGCGAGCCGCTGACCGAGCCGTCGATGATCGGCCAGCAGACCCGCATCGGCGAGGAGCACGAGGTCGACCAGGTCCTTGACCCGCGACGACGGCCGGTTCTCGGCGTAGATCCGCCCATAGGCGTGGTACTTCTCGGCCGCGTGCTGGAAGACATCGACAGCCTCGACACGCACCGGGTCGAGGCCCGGAATCGCCACTGGCGGCGGCACACTCAGCGTCTCGGTGCCGCCCGCGACCTCGTCGACCTGGCCGACGAGGTCCAGCGTGACGGTCTCGAAGTCGGCCTCGGCGATCGTCGCCATCACCGTCGACCGCCAGGCATTCGTGGCGGCATCCTCTCCGCGCAACGGCCGCGGCCGCGCGACCCTGAAGCCGAAGGCGTCATCCAGACCGTCGTCGAGCAGGCCCTCGAGCGAGTCGCGGAGGTCGCCGGCATCGTCGGTCTTCGCCAGCCGGCCGACGAGATCGATGTCCCGCGTCGCCCGAGCCCGGTCGGCAAGTCGAGCCTCCAGGCAGAAGCCACCCTTGAGGATCAGGCCGTGCGGGGCGAGGCGAACCAGCATGCGCTGGAAGACGAGTGCCCTGCGCAGCCGGTTGGCGTCGACTCCCCGTTCGGCGGCGGCGAGGCGGATGCGGTCGTTGACCGACTGCATCCGGTGGCTGCGTGCCGTCATCCTCGGTCTCCTGCGCGCGCGAGTGCCCGCTCCACCCGGAGCGCAGCGTGGTCCGGCGCATCAGCCGAGCGGCGCAGCAGCCGACGCGCCGTGGTGAGTTCGCGGTCGAGCGCGTCGGCGACCGCGTCGTCCACGAGTTCTTGAGAAACCGAGCCATCCGCGACATCGAACAGCGTGCGCTCGACCGTGGTGATGCTCCATGCTCCACGGTGCTCGACATCGCCGGATGGCACCTCGGCTCGGTGCGTGAGGACGGCGTCGTCGACCGCACCGAACTCGGGTGGCACCGTGAGATGGACACGGGCGGGGTTGGCGTCTGACAGCTCGTGCACCGACAGCGCGGAGTCGTGGCTCACCACGCCTCGGCCGCCACTCCACACGGTCCACCGGGCGTAGGTGTCCTCCCGGCCGCTCGGCCAGTCGGGGAGACGGAACAGGCCGCGGTCGATGCGGTGCCAGTTGCCGTGGTCGACGTGGTACTTCTGCGCCTGGTAGGTGTAGCCAATGCCCCGCGCCTGCGCGGCGCTGAAGTAGCCGGCTTGACCGAACGCCACCGCGTGGAGGCGGCGGCGAAGGTCTTGGCGGTCCCCAGGCACGCCCAAATCCTACCAGCGCCGTAAGTAAACGAAAACTTTAGTTTGACGTGGCGAGAGCCGGTCAAGATACAGATCTACTGGAGTAGAGCCAGCGTTGGACCTCGTCGACAGCCCGATGCAGGCCGCCGTCACCGAGCGCCTCGGCAACGGCACGCGGCGTGCCGATCGACGACAACGGCGGCACCCACGCGACTTCGGGAGAGGTGACGTCGTCGATGCCATGCTCCGCGTACCGGTCGAGCAGTGCGGACAGCACCTCACGGGCCACCTCGGAGCGCTCCTCGAGGTCGGTCCGATGCTCGGTCCGCGCCTGACGGGCACGCTCGGCGCGAGTGCGCGGCGCCAGGTTCCACGCGAGCTGGAGCAGCACGTCGAGCAGGTCGACCCGCGACTCGGCGCCGTCCGCCACCAGGTGCTCGACATCGACGCGAGCGTCCGCGAGCGCAACGAGCACATCGTCGCGCGCCGGCTTGCTGGACCATCGTTCGGCCAGCTCCACCGGAGTCGGCGCGACCCGCCTGATCGCTCCGGCGACGTGCTGCCCGTACTCGGTGAGCACTAGTCGGCCAGTAGAGGTGTCGGGCACCTGCAGCGCCTCCGCGACGACCAGGAACGCCCCGTCGTCGACCACGTAGGCACCGGGGCGCCCGATGGGACCGGGGGCGTCGAGGTCGTCCGGTGGCGGACCGCCGTCCGGTGGCGGACCATCATCCGGACCCGCCGGGTTGCCGGCCTCGAAGGGCGGTTCGGGTTCCGCGACGTCGAGGCCGCCGGCATCGAGGCCACCGCCGTCGGAGTCGGCCTCGTCGGGATGGGTGTCGGGATGCGAACCGTCGGGGTCGACGATCGTTCGCGAGGGGAATCCGTCAAACTCCGGATCAGCGAAATGCGCTGTGGCGCCGACGAAGTCGACCACCTCGAACGAGGTCTTGCCCTTGTCCGGGTAGAGGCGGGTGCCCCGGCCGATGATCTGCGTGAACTCCACGCGCGAACCCACCGGACGGAAGAGCACCACGTACCTGAGATCCTCGATGTCGATACCGGTCGACAGCAACCGCGATGTCGTCGCCACCACCGGAGAGGACCGCTCGGGGTCGGTGAACTCCTCGAGCACCCGGTCTTTGTCTTCTTCAGTCCCGACGATCCGCACCACCCACTCGGGGTCGGCCGCTACTCGATGCGGGTTCGCGTTGACCAGCGCCCGCCGCATGTCGTCGGCGTGCTGCAGATCCACGCAGAAGACGATCATCCGAGCGGTCGGGTCACGGCCCATCACCCGCGAGAGATAGCCGGCAACCAATCCGGTTCGAGCCAACAGCCGCACCGTGCGCTCGAAGTCCCGGGTCCCGTAGAGACCATCGGGGATCTCTCGCCCGAACGGGGACCGGTGAACGGCGAGGCGCTGGCGCCGTATTCGCGCCCCGCACCTAGCCTGAGCCCATGCCGCACCACGACCTTGTCATCATCGGCAGCGGCTCGGGCAACAGCCTGCTCACGCCCGAGCTCGACGGACTCGACATCGCCATCATCGAGAAGGGCACCTTCGGGGGCACCTGCCTCAACGTCGGCTGCATCCCGACCAAGATGTTCGTCCTGCCCGCCGACCGGGTGCTCGATGCCGCGGATGCCGCCCGCCTCGGCGTCCGCTTCGAGGCACCGGAGGTGGACTGGCCCGGTATCCGGGACCGCGTCTTCGGCCGCATCGACCCGATCAGCCAGGGCGGCGAGCAGTACCGCGCCAACCAGGAGCACACGACCCTGTACCGGACCCGGGCCCGCTTCACCGGGGACCGGCGGCTCGCGCTGGACACTGGCGAGGAGGTCACCGCCGACCGGGTCGTGGTCGCGGCAGGCTCGCGCCCGAACCTGCTCGGGGTTGACGGCCTGCGGCACGCCGACCCGGCGAACGGCATCCACACCTCGGACACCGTGATGCGCCTCGACGCCCTGCCCGCCCGGATGGCGATGATCGGCGGCGGCTACGTGGCGTGCGAGCTGGCCCACGTGTTCTCCGCGCTCGGGGTGCAGGTCACCCAGATCCAGCGCTCGGCCACGCTGCTGAGCCACCTCGAGGGCGAGCTCGCCCAGCGGTACACCGATGAGGCCACGCACCGGTATGACGTACGCCTGTCCAGCCGGGTGTCCGCGGCCGAGCGGGTCGGCGAGACCTGGCGGCTGGCCGTCGATGGGCCATCCGGGCCGAGCGAGGTGGAGGCTGAGGTGGTGCTTGTCGCGATCGGGCGCCGCCCCACCACCGACCTGCTCGACGCAGCTGCCGGGGGCCTGGATACCCACGACGACGGCCGCCTCGTCGTCGATGATCAGCTGCGCACCACGGCGCCCGGCGTGTGGGCCCTGGGCGATATCTGTGCCGAGCAGCAGCTCAAGCACGTGGCCAACCACCACGCGCGGCTCGTGGCGCACAACCTGGCCGTCGACCTCGGCCGCGCCTCCGAAGCACCCGTCACGCTGGACGACCGGCCGGTGCCCTACGCCGTGTTCGGGCACCCGCAGATCGCCGCATTCGGGCCTACCACCGCCGAACTCGACGCTGCCAGAACGCCCTACGTCACCGCCACCCAGCGCTACGGTGACGTCGCCTACGGCTGGGCGCTGGAGGACCGCGGCGGCCTGCTCACCGTGCACGCCTCCCCCGACGGCCGCGTGCTCGCCGCGCACGCGGCCGGGCCGCAGGCGTCGACGCTGATCCAGCCATTGCTCCAGGCCGCGACCTTCGGGCAGCACGCGCACGACGTCGCCCGCGATCAGTACTGGATTCATCCGGCGCTGTCCGAGGTGGTCGAGAATGCGTTGCTCGGCCTGGACCTGGCGCCGGCCCACCGGCCCGGATGACGCCGGGCCCTCCGCCATGACGAGGGCCGGATGACGCTCCGCTATGCCGGTGCGGTGCCGGGCGGGTCCACCGGGTCGCGGTCGGTGAGGCAGTAGACCCGCCCCGCTGGGTCGCGTAGCACCGTCCAGGACTCTCCCATCTCGACGACCCGGGCCCCCGCCGAGACGTGCTGTGCCGTGCGCGACTCACGGTCGGCGCAGGCGAGGTCGACGTGGGCGCGCACGACTCCGTCGGAGTCGCCCAGCCGCTGCAACAACACGCGGAACGGGATGTCGCGGGGTCGTTCGAGGTACGAGAACTCCGGCAGCCGGCCGGCCCGCAGTCGCCATCCGGTGAGGTCGCGCCAGAACGCGACCTCGGCGTCGTGGTGGGACCGCGGGATGTCCAGGCACACCTGGTCGAGCAGGTCAGCGTGGCCGTCGCGCACCTGGCGCACGCCGCCCGACCATGTCGTCAGGCAGAACGTCAACCCGCCGGGCGAGCGCAGGATGACGACAGTGTCACCGAGCGCGCCGGTGCGCACCGCGCCCAGTGTCTCGGCCCAGGCAGCCGCTACCTCGACGTCATCGACATCCAGGTCCAGGTGGACTCGGCCGGACCCCTCCGCGACCGCTTGCAGTTTCACCCAGGCGTCACCGCGAGAGGGCAGGAGGGTGGCAAACTCGCCGCGCTCGCCACGGGGCGATGACACCGGCCACCCGGTGGCCCCAGACCAGAACCGCCAGGACAGCTCGGAGTCGGCATCGGGGGTGTCGAGGAACACCCACGCCCAGCGGATCGGCGCGACCGGTCCACGGCCGGTCGGTCTCGGTGTCGTCATCCATCCATGATGTCGCCCAGGTGCGACAGGCAGGAATCGACCCGGTCGCGCCACCACGCCGCGCGCTCGGGTGGCGCGGCCCAGCGCTGCAGCAGACCGGGGTCGGCGGCGACCGCGCGGGCCGCGAGATGGCCGTCATCCGGGATCAGCGGGGATGCCGTGACGTCACCGGCGAGGAGCGCGACGGTGCCGAGGCCGCAGGCGTGCTCGAGCGTCGGCAGCGCCGCGGCCAACGCCACCCCGGCGGCAATACCGACGCTGGTGTCGAGCGCGGACGACACCACGGCAGGTAGGCCACACTCCTCGACCACCCGCAGGGCCGGCCGCACCCCGCCGAGCGGTGCCACCTTGACCACCACGAGGTCGGCGGCCCCGAGCGCACGGACTCGCAGCGGGTCGTCGGCGCGACGAATCGACTCGTCGGCAGCGACCGGGATGTCGACGCCGGCGCGGGCCAGCGCGAGCCGGACGTCGCGGAGCTCCTCGACGGTGGCGCAGGGCTGCTCGGCGTACTCGAGCCGGTGTCGCGACAGCCGGGTCAGCGCGTCCACGGCATCCGTCACCGACCACGCGCCGTTCGCATCGACCCGGACCCTCCCGGTAGCGCCGAGCACGTCGCGGACGGCCGCGACCCGAGCGAGGTCGTCGGCGAGTGACTGGCCCCGCTCGGCCACTTTCACCTTGGCCGTGGTGCACCCCGGGAACCGGGCCAGCACCTCGGGCACCCGGCCAGCGACCACCGCTGGCACGGTGGCGTTGACCGGTACGTTCTGACGCACCGGCTCGGGCCAGCCGGTCCATGCCGACTCGACCGCGGACGCGAGCCACCGCGACGCCTCGGCAACGTCGTACTCCGGGAACGGCGCGAACTCGCCCCAGCCCGCTG
>JBOFLG010000228.1:0-6373 GCA_051657745.1 Dermatophilaceae bacterium
GAGTCGCTCGGCGCGCCGGGACAGGTGTCGTGCAGTCATGTTCTCCCTAGGGTCTCACCGCTCATCGCAGTGCCGCGAACCAATTCTCTCGCCTCACTCGCGACGACCGACCACGCCCGACCCTCGGCCGCGGTCGGAGCCCACTCCCTGGGGTGACCCTGCCCGCACCGCCACGGCCACGGCGACCGCATACTGTGACACGTGTCTGCGCCCGACCACTACTTCACTGCGCAGCCGGCCAGCAGCAGCGAACTCCGGTCGCTGCAGGTGCAGCTCGCCGGGCTCGACGTAGAGGTCGATGTCGCGGGCGGGGTGTTCTCGCCCGGCGGACTCGACAAGGGCACCGCTGTGCTGCTCGACCACGTACCGGACCCTCCGGCATCCGGCCACCTGCTCGACCTCGGATGCGGCTGGGGCCCGCTTGCGCTGACGATGTCGCTGCGCTCCCCCGGCGCCACGGTCTGGGCGCTCGACGTCAACGAGCGGGCGCTGGACCTGATGCGCCGCAACGCCGTTCGACTCGACTGCGGTGACCTCCGAGCGACGACCGCCGACGGCATCCCGCACGACGTGCGCTTCGACGCGGTGTGGAGCAACCCGCCCATCCGGGTCGGGAAGGCCGCGCTGCACGACCTCCTCAGGGCCTGGCTCCCGCGCCTGACCCCACATGGTGCAGCCCACCTCGTCGTGCAGAAGAACCTCGGCTCGGACAGTCTGCAGCGATGGGTCGAGTCCGAACTGCGGATGCCGTGTACGCGGCTGGCGTCGAGTCGCGGCTTCCGGGTGCTCGAGGTCACGCCCGGGCATCCCTGACGAACGGAAGGCCTGCGGCGAGGATCTGCCGGTCCCAGGTGAGGAAGTCCACGCGCTCGACCAGCGCCTGGGCGAGAAGCAGCCGGTCGAACGGGTCGGCATGCGGCAGCCCCTCGACCTCGCCGATCCGGAGCGTGTGCTCGACGAGCACCGGCAGGTGCCGGAACCCGGACTCGACGAGCATCCGCCCCAACGGCTCAGTGAACTCGAGCCGGCCCGTCCGCACCTTGATGGTGAGTTCCCACGTACTGGCTGCCGAAAAAATGGTCTGGTCCGCTTCGATGATGGCGCGCGTCCGAGGCCCGATCCGAGATTCGTCACGCATGACCGCGAGGGCCACGTGAGAGTCGAGGAGCATCAGATGGGCCCCTCGGTCATCAGCCGGATGAGTTCCTCGTCTGGCTCGTCGAACGTCTCAGGGTCGTAGAAGATCTTTCCTTTGCCAACTCCGAAGGTGACACCGCCTGGACGCGGCGCGACGAGCGTGGCGACCGGCCGGCCGTTGCGGGCGATGGTGATGGTCTCTCCGGCCTCGACCCGTTCGAGCAGTTTGGAGAGATGCGTCTTGGCCTCATGGATGTTCACCGTCGACGCGGTGCGCGGGTCGCGGGGCGGGCGGGTGGGCTGGGCGCTCATCCGTCGACCCTATCGGACCAGACTTAGCCAAGTCATCCGGACTCCGCCACGCCAGCCGAACGCCATCCGACCGTCATCCGAACGTCCGTTCGAGGCGCCCGCCGATGCGGGCCTGGCTGGTGGCCGCCTCCACCGAGGCGACCGTTCGGCGGTGCGTCGACCGCCGCGCTCGCCCTCAGTCCGGGAGGAGCGCGCACGCGACTGTGCCGTGGGCCACGATCACCGCCGGCCCGGCGAGTTCGGCGCCGTGCCCGGGCAGCAGCCGTACCGTCAACTGGCCGCCTGGCACCTCGACCAACCACTGCGGGTGATCGCCGATGGTGCCGGCCCAGAAGCTGGTGGCGACGGCCGCAGCAACGGCGCCACTCCCGCACGACCTGGTCTCGCCAACGCCGCGCTCATGGACGCGCATCGCCAGGTGCCCCGGACCGATCGGGCGGACCAGTTCCACATTTGTGCCGTGCGGCGGCTCCGGCCGCACCGCCGGGGCGCGGGAGAGATCAATGCTGTCGAGCAGAACCGTCTCGGGGAGCGCCACCACGGTATGTGGGTTCCCGACATCGACACTGAGCGCCGAGTACGGGTCGGGGATGTCGTCGTCATCGTCGAGGTGGACCAGCGCGTCGAACCCGTCTCGGTCCGCGACCGTCGCGTCGGCCAGCCGCCACGGGCCGAGGTCGACCGCCCAGCCAGCACCGTCGCGTCGCACCCGCTTGGCCCCGGCCCGAGTGGCGACGTGGAACTCCGCGCCGGTCTCCAGCCCCTCCTGCCGGAGGAACTCGGCGAACACCCGCGTGCCGTTGCCGCACATCTGCGACACGCTGCCGTCCGCGTTCCGGTAGTCCATGAACCACTGGGCGAGCCCGGCCTGGGCTCGGATCGCGTCCTCGTCGGAGGACGCCGTCGGCGCTACCCGGATGACGCCGTCGCCGCCGACCCCGACGCGCCGGTCAGCGAGCGCAACGGCCCGGCCGGCGGACAGGCCGAGCGTGCCATCGAGGTCGGGCACCAGCACGAAGTCGTTCTCAGTGCCGTGCCCCTTCGTGAACGCGAGCCGGTCAGCCATGCGCATGATCGTGCCATCCCGAGCGGCGGACGGTGGGTGCGGCATCCGCGACCAGCGACAGCACCTGCCCGTCCAGATCGGGAGCGAGCGCGTCGAACCAGCGCACCCGGGGGTCGGCACCGAACCAGGACTTCTGCCGGCGCACCAGCTGGCGAGTCCGCAGCGCGGTCTCGGCCACGGCATCCGCGGTGCGCATCAGCCCGTCGAGCACAGCAAGCGCCTGGGCGTACCCGACCGACCGGCGGGCGGTCCGGCCCTCGCGGAGCCCGCGCGCGGCGAGCCGGCCGGTCTCGTCGAGCAACCCCGCCGCGAACATCGCCGCGGCCCGGCGGTCGATGCGCTGGTCGAGGGCACGGTCGTCGGCGCGCAGCCCGACCAGCACGGTCGGCCGAATGAACTCGCGGGTGGGCATGGTCGCCGAGAACGGGCGGCCGGTCAGCTCCACGACCTCGAGCGCCCGCACGATCCGCCGGATGTTCCCAGGGTCAACGGCCGCTGCGGCCTGGGGGTCGACGGCTCGCAGTTCGGCGAGGAGAGCCGCGGCGCCCTCGGCGGTGGCCCGTTCCTCGATCCGGCGGCGCACCGCTGGATCGGTGGGCGGAATGTCGAGGTGGTCGAGCAAGGCCCGCACGTAGAGCCCGCTGCCGCCGACCACGATCGGGATGCCGCCGCGCCCGAGAATCGCATCGAGGTCAGCCCGGGCGTGGCGTTGGTACGCCGCGACGCTTGCGTCGTCGGTGACGTCGAGGACGTCGAGTTGATGGTGCGGAATGCCGCGACGCTGCTCGGCCGTCAGCTTTGCGGTCCCGATGTCCATTCCCCGGTAGAGCTGGCTGGCGTCGGCGGACACCACCTCACCGCCGAGGCGGTGCGCAAGCCGGACCCCGAGGTCACTCTTGCCCGTAGCGGTCGGGCCCACCACCGCCACGATGAGCGGACGGCCTGGCACCGGCGGTGGCGGCACGTGCTCGAGACGGTCGGCGCCACCGTCAGTCGACACGCTCCGCCTCAGGCGCGGTCTCGTCGTGGCCAAACGGGTCACGGTCGACGCCCGGCTGCCAGGTCAGGCCCGGCACGCCCCAGCCGTTGGCCTTGACGGTCTTGCGGGCCCGCTTGCCCCACTTGGCGTCGAGTCGGTCGACGTACAGGAACCCGTTGAGGTGGTCGTACTCGTGCTGGAGCATGCGGGCGAACCAGCCGGTGGCCTCGTAGCGCAGCTCAGCGCCATCGAGCCCTTGACCAGTCAGCACCGCCGACTCGCCCCGCCGCAGCGGAAACGCCTCGCCCGGCACCGACAGACACCCCTCGGCCTCGTCCTGGGGGTCGGGGTCACCCGGCGGCGGCTTGCTCGAGGCGACATACGGGTTGACCACGACACCGCGCGGCGGGATGCCGTCACCGCCGTCCATCTGCCAGGTGAAGATCCGCATCCCGACCCCGATCTGCGGAGCGGCCAGGCCAACCCCGCGCGCGGCATCCATCGTCTCGAACATGTCGGCAACAAGTGCGCGGATGCCGTCGTCGATGACCGCCACCGGCGCGGCGCGGCGATGGAGCACGGGTTCCCCGGTGATCACGATGGGCCGCACGGTCATGGCGATGATTGTTCCAGAGCGGTCCCGGCGACCTCCCCGGCGGGCGGCGGTCGACCTACGATCGGCGGGTGAGGCCCGTCATCTTGCTGGTTGCTCCTGAGTACGCCGACCCGCTGACCGACGAGTTCGGCCGATACCGGCGCGACTACGACATCCGCACCACCGGCTCGGCGGCCGCGGCCGAGCGCTGTGCCACCGAGGTGGTGGCCGCCGGCGGCACCGTGGCGCTGGTCGTGAGCGAGTCCCGTCTTCCGGACGACTCCACCGCGGCGGCGCTGGCTCGCTGGCGGGCGGTCGTGCCCACCACCCGGCGGGTCATCGCCGCACACTGGTCGGTGTTTCTCGAGGACGCCGGCCCACTGCGTCCAGGGTTGGCGAAGGGTGCGTACGACGCCTACCTGCTGATGCCGCGCGGGGTGCGCGACGAGGAGTTCCACGCGGCGATCACCGAGCTGCTCTCGGACTGGGGCTCCACGGTGGCCGCGCCCGAGGTCGAGGCGGTCCGGCTGGTCACGCCGCAGCCGACCGCCCTCACCAACCAGATCCGCGACCTCCTCGACCGGATGGGGATCCCGAACCGCACCTATCCACCCGACAGCCAGGTGGGGCGTGAGTTGCTGGCCGCGGTCGGCGGGGCACCGGCCTTCCCGCTGGTCCAGACCGCCGACGGCGGCGTCATCACCCCGAGCCGGGTGCGCGACGTGGCACTACGGGTCTTCGGACAGCCCAGCCAGGGTGATCTCGACACCGTGGCCGACGTCGCTGTCGTCGGTGCCGGGCCGGCCGGCCTCGCGGCCGCCGTGTACGCCTCATCCGAGGGCCTGTCGACCGTGGTGCTCGAGGCCGAGGCGGTGGGCGGTCAAGCCGGCACGTCGTCGATGATCCGCAACTATCTCGGTTTTCCCCGCGGCATCTCCGGGATGCGGCTCGCCCAGCGGGCCCGCAGCCAGGCAATCCGCTTCGGCACCCGCTTCTGCACCGGCTGGGAGGTCGAGCAACTGGTGCCGGGCACCGGTGGCGACCCGCACGTGCTGCGCACCGCCGGCGGCGAGGTGCGGGCGCGGACGGTCGTGGTCGCGGCCGGGGTCACCTATCGTCGGCTGCGCTCCCCGGGGGTCGAACAACTCATCGGTCTCGGCGTGTTCTACGGCAGCGCGATGACCGCGGCGCGCGAGACCGAGGACGCCGATGTCGTCGTGGTCGGTGGCGGGAACTCGGCCGGCCAGGCCGCGATCCACCTGGCCCGCTTTGCCCGGTCGGTCACCATCCTGATCCGGCGCGAGAGCCTCGACGCCACCATGTCGAGTTACCTCGTCCAGGAGATCGCGGTGAACGACCGGATCCGGGTGCAGCCGCGCAGCGAAGTCACCGACGGCGGGGCGGATGACGAGGGCCGCCTCGCCTGGATCACCGTGCGGGAGGTCGGCACCGCCACCGAGCAGCAGCGGCCGTGTCGCGGGCTCTTCCTGCTGCTCGGCGCGGAGCCGCGCTGCGACTGGCTCCCGGCGGAGGTCGAGCGCGACGACCGTGGCTTCGTACTCACCGGCCGCGACGTCCCCCGCCGAGCTTGGACGGACGACCGCCCGCCGGCCGATCTCGCGACCACCGCGCCCGGCGTGTTCGCGGTGGGCGACATCCGCGCCGGGTCCATGAAACGGGTCGCCTCGGCCAGCGGAGAGGGCGCCTCGGTCGTGCCGCTGGTGCATACCTGGTTGGAGTCCTTACCCGAAAGGACTGGCGCCCAGGCCTGATCCGGTGTGGACTGTGACCGCTCCCGTCCGCGGGAGCGGTTTCCTGTCCCCGAGAGTGAGGAGGTGGCGTGAGTATCTTCGACAGCGCCAAGGAGAAGATTCAGCAGCTGGCTGACAGCAACCCCGACAAGGTCGAGGAGTTGAGCGACCAGGCCATCGAGCGTGGCGGCGACGCCATCGACAGTGCCACGGGCGGCAAGTTCGCCGAGCACATCGACACCGCTCAGGCCAAGGGTGACGAGGCCGTCGGCCAGGGCTGACGATCCCGCTGACGAATCGGTGCCCCCGACCACGCGGTCGGGGGCACCGGTGCGTCAACGGGAGGGCGACCGGTCGCGGCGCGGCAGACGACCGTTCGAGCCTGGCAGCAGGCCGAACGCCGCCAGGTCGCCATCGAGCTCGGTCTCCGTCGTCACGTACGCCAGGCGGGCAGAGGACGCATCGTCGGCGTGGACCGTGGTGAACACCGGTCCGGTCGACGGGTCGAGATCGAGCAGCGTCGCACTCCCGCC
>JBOFLG010000229.1:0-3492 GCA_051657745.1 Dermatophilaceae bacterium
CATCCTCGGCCTGCGGCTTGATCGCCTTGTAGATCGTCAGCGCCTGGTCGCCGCTCAGGATCCGCTGGATGGCGGCGAGCTCGGCATCCTGACCGGTGATCGGAGGCAGCGGTTTCACACCGCCACCCTTGAGCGCCGCAATGGCGCCGCCGGCGGTGCCGTCATTGGCGGCGTAGACGCCGACGAGGTTGCCCTTGACGGAACCGACCTGGCTCTCCATCCACGCCTGAGCCTTGTCGGGGCTCCAGTCCGGGGTGTCGAACTCGGCCTTGAGGGTGTACCCGCTGCCGTCCAGGACGCTCTTGGCGCCCTTCTTGAAGTCGGCGGCGTTGGCATCGGTGGGCGAGCCGTTGATCATGACGATGTCGCCGGAGGTCTTTCCGGCCGCCTTCATCGCGTCGAGCAGGCCCGTACCCTGGAGCTCGCCGACCTTGGTGTTGTCGAACGAGACGTAGTAATCGGCGCCGGCGATGAATCGGTCGTAGGCGACGACCTTGACGTTCTGCGACTTGGCGTTGGCGACGATGGTCTGGGCTGCCTTGCCGTCCACGGCGCTGATGACGAGCACCGACGCACCCTGGGTGATGGCCGCCTCGGCCTGCTGCTGCTGCTTCGCGGCGTCCTGGCTGGCGTTGCTGTAGAGCACCTCGCACGTGGCGCACCCGGCTTTGACACCGGCCTCGAAGAACGGCTTGTCGAAGGCCTCGTAGCGGGCGGTCTTGTTCTCGGGGAGCAGCAGGGCGATTTTCTTGGCGTCGCCTGCTGCGTCCGTGCTGGCATCGGCGTCGGAGCCGGAGCCGGAGTCACTGCAGGCCGATAGGGCCGACGCGGAGAGGACGAGGGCGGTGGCTGCGCCTGCCCAGCGGGTGGTTCGTGTGGTCATGCGCGGCCTCCTGTGCCGTTCTGCCGCCGCAACCTCGTTGGTACGGCGCTGGCGCGAATTCAACTCCTCGCCCGCTTTGACGTCAAGCCTTGAATACAAGGTTGGAGGCAACGAAACGGTCACAACTGCTCAGCCAGCGGCCAGCGCGGCCCGGTCCTCCGCCACCCGCTGGGCATCAGCGAGGGCCAGCGCACCGACCACATCGGCCTCGTCCGGCGCGATCGCGCCCACCCGGACGTCGACCGTGGCCGCCGCGCTCGGGATCGCGCACCGCTCAATGGCCTCACGCATCGGCGCGAGCACCATCTCGCCCACCCGCGCCAGCTGGCCACCGAGCGCCACGACTTCGGGATTGAGCAGATTCACCACGCCAGCGACCGCGACACCCAGATGCCGACCGGCATCCTCGAACACCCGCCGGCAGCCAGGGTCGCCGTCGAGCGCACGGCCGATGACGTCGCGCAGGGTCAACGCACCATGGGTGTGACGGAGCGCACTGAGCACTGCTTGGGCCCCGACGAAGGTGTCGAGGCAGCCGCGGTTGCCGCACCGACACACCGGCCCGCCCTCATCGATCGTGACATGACCGATCTCACCCGCCGTCCCGGCATGCCCACGGAACAACTCCCCGCCGAGAATCAGACCAGCACCAACACCGTACGACGCGAGGATGAAGATCCCGTTCGAAACTCCCTGCAGGGCACCAACTTCCGCCTCACCAATGGCGGCAAGGTTCGCGGTGTTCTCAAGCTGGGTAGGAATCCGGAGCGCCGCCGCCATCGCCGACGCCACCTCCACCCCGGCCCACCCGGGCAGCACCCCCTCCGAGCCGACCATCCCGGACACGCTGTCGATCGGTGCGGGCAGGCCGACTGCGGCCGAGCGCAGATCGGAGACTCGACGTCCGCTGTTCTCGACGAGCTCGTGAACCAGCCGAGCGCCCCGCGTCATCCCCTCGTCGGCGGCGTGGTCGGCAGGGAGCGGCATCCGGGTCGCGCTGACCATCTCGGCGGCGCTGGTCCCGATCGCCACCCGGATGTCGCGGTCACCGAACACCACCGCGGCCACCAAGCCGCGCGAGGTCGCCACCGACACCTGAACCGCCCGTCGGCCGTTACGGATACTCGGGCTGAGGTGCACCGCACCGGCGCTGTCCAACTCCTTGACCAGGTTCGAGACCGTCGCTGCGGACAGGCCGGTGACTCCCGCGATCTCGACCTGGGTGAGCGAACCGTGCTCGCGCAACGCGTCGAGCACCCGCAGGCGGTTCATCTCCCGAAGCGACGCCTGCGAGCCCGGAGCCGGACCCGTTGAGTTCACGGGCCAAAGATAAGGGAGCGCACCCCGCTACGGAAGATGCCCACCGGTGGCGCCGGTATCGGCATCCGTGGCGAACCAGCACCGCACCGCTGGCGAACCGGCATCCGTGGCGAACCAGCACCGCACCGCCGGCGAACCGGCATCCCACCGGTGGCGCCGGTATCGGCATCCGTGGCGAACCAGCACCGCACCGCTGGCGAACCGGCATCCGTGAGCCGTAGCGTCGGGGTCGCTGCGTGTCAACGACGACCCAGGAGGCTCCCGTGGCCCGACGACGCACCATGTCCATCACCGCACTCGTCTCGACCACCCTGCTCCTGGTCGCGCCTGCCCCCGCCCATGCTGACCCGGCCTCGTACGTCGCCCTGGGCGACAGTTACAGCGCCGGAACCGGTGCCGGCCGGTACCTGGACGACGGGACCACCTGCTTTCGCTCACCCTTCGGGTATCCATCGCTGGTGGCCACCGCCGGGGGGTACGACCTGAACCTCCGGGCCTGTTCCGGCGCCACCGTCGTTGACGTGAAGGAGAACCAGCTCGCCGCGCTGACCGCCGACACCGACTACGTGACAATCTCGGTCGGCGGCAATGACATCGGGTTCGCCAACGTGTTCATCTCCTGTGGCCTGCCCTCGTGGGTCAGCAACTGTTACCGCAGCATCGACGGCGCGCGGCAGCACCTGACGGACACCCTCCCCGACGACCTCCGCGATCTCTATGCCGACATCCGGTCGCGGGCACCCGACGCCCGAGTCACCGTCGTGGGGTACCCACGGCTATTCAACGGCGCGGACTGCCACCCGCTCACGTTCTTCACCGCCGGGGAGATGACCGAACTCAACGACGCGTCCGACCTGCTGAACGACCTGACCAGGACAGCGGCCACCGATGCCGGGTTCGAGTTCGCGAGCGTGACCGCGCCATTCCTTGAGCACGCCGTGTGCGATGACGATCCGTGGATCAACGGGCTCACCCTTCGGTCCATCCCCGCGTCGTTCCACCCCAACCGGCTCGGCTATTCGGCGGGCTACGCCCTGGCGGTCGGCAGCGTCCCGGCCAGCACCGCAGACATCGCTCGGGCCGGCCGGTCCGCGGGCGAACTCGCCGCCGAACAGCGCCAGTACGCCGCCGCCGACCGGTCGATCAGCCCAGAACTGGTTCAGGCCCCCGATCTCCGCTCGGCCAGGGTCCGCGCTGCCGCCGACCGGGCCGGTGTCGACCTGTCCTCGCGCGCGAGCATCGAGGGCGCAGACCGAATCTGGGACGAGCGGCAGCAGCGCGAACGGGAC
>JBOFLG010000230.1:0-7025 GCA_051657745.1 Dermatophilaceae bacterium
GGGATGGCACTGACGATGATCGTGCTCGGGGTGTTCTACCTCGCCCAGGATGCCGACTTCCTCGGCGTCATCCAGATCTTCGTCTACACCGGCGCGGTGATGATGCTGTTCCTCTTCGTCATCATGCTGGTCGGCGTCGACTCCTCGGACAGCCTGGTGGAGACCCTCACCGGGCAGCGCTGGATCACCGTGATGCTGTGCGTCGGTCTCGGTGGCGTGCTGTCCTCGGCTGTCGGCCAGGTGGTCCTGGAGCGCGGCGTCGGTCTCGACGACGTCAACGGCGAGACGGGCAACGTCACCGGGGTCGCCCAGTTGATCTTCGGCCGGTACGTCTGGGTCTTCGAGATCACCAGCGTGCTGCTCATCACCGCAGCGGTCGGCGCCATGGTGCTCGCCCACCGGGAACGACTCGGCCGTGGGCCCGACCAGAAGGAGTGGAGCCGGCGTCGGTTCCGCGAGGGCACCCATCTCGCTGGACTCCCCGTGCCGGGCGTGTACGCCCGGCACAACGCCGTCGACACTCCGGCACTACTCCCGGACGGGACGCCGTCGGAGTTGTCGGTGTCACGGGTGCTCACTGCCCGCGAGCAGAACCGCTCGCCCGAGCCATCGGCCGCGGCTGAGCGCCGTATCGAGCGAGACCTGCGCGAGGAGAGCGAGCGATGAGCCTCGTCAACTACATCTACCTCGCCGCGATCCTGTTCGTCATCGGTGCGGCCACCGTGCTGACCCGGCGTAACGCGATCATCGTGTTCATGGGCGTCGAGTTGATGCTGAACGCCACCAACCTGGTCTTCGTCACCTTCGCCCGCTACCACGGCAACCTCGACGGTCAGGTCATTGCGCTGTTCGTCATGGTGGTCGCGGCCGCCGAGGTCGTGGTCGGCCTGGCCATCATCATGGCGATCTTCCGCTCCCGCCGTTCGGCCTCGGTCGACGACGCGAACCTGCTGAAGCTGTAAGGAGCCCCAAGTCGTGACCTCACTCCTCGCCTCCGACGGCGGGTCGACTGCGGCGGCCGCCACCGGGGTGGCGTCCGCAGCGTGGCTGCTCGTGGCGCTTCCGCTGCTCGGCGCTGCGGTGCTGCTGCTTGGTGGTCGGCGCACCGATCGGTACGGGCCGGCCCTGGCAACGGGGCTGTCCTGGGCTTCCTTCGCCGTAGGTGTGCTCGTGCTGGTGCAGTTACTCGGCCGCGACGCCGACGAGCGCGCGCTCGGGGTGGCGCTCTGGGGGTGGGTGCCGGCCGGAGCGTTCCAACTCGACGTGGGCCTGCTCGTCGACCCGCTGTCGATGAGTTTCGTCATGCTCGTCACCTTCGTCGGGTCGCTGATTCACGTGTACTCGCTCGGGTACATGGAGGGCGACCCCGACAAGCGCCGGTTCTTCGCCTACCTCAACCTCTTCGTCGCGGCGATGCTGCTGCTCGTCCTCGCCGACTCCTACCTGCTGCTGTTCGTCGGCTGGGAGGGCGTGGGGCTCGCGTCGTACCTGCTCATCGGCTTCTGGAACCACAACCCGGCCTACGCGAGCGCCGCGAACAAGGCGTTCATCGTCAACCGGGTCGGCGACCTCGGCCTGTCGATCGCGATCATGGTCATGTTCGTCACCTTCGGCGCGGTCGACTACGAGAGCGTGAACGCCGGGGTCGAAGGCGCGAACACCGGTGCGCTCACCGCGATGGGGCTGCTCCTCCTCGTCGGTGCCTGCGGCAAGTCGGCGCAGTTCCCGCTGCAGTCCTGGCTCGGCGACGCGATGGCCGGCCCGACTCCGGTGTCCGCCCTCATCCACGCCGCCACCATGGTCACCGCCGGTGTTTACCTCGTGGTGCGCTCCGGTGCCATCTACAACGGCGCGCCGGATGCCGCCCTCGCCGTCGCGCTCGTCGGCGCCGTCACGCTGATCGTCGGCGCGGTCATCGGCTGCGCGAAGGACGACATCAAGAAGGCGCTCGCGGCCTCCACGATGAGCCAGATCGGCTACATGATGCTCGCCGCTGGACTCGGCCCCGCCGGCTACGTGTTTGCGATCTTCCACCTGCTCACCCACGGCTTCTTCAAGGCCGGCATGTTCCTCGGCGCCGGGTCGGTGATGCACGGCATGAAGGACGAGGTGAACATGCGGCGTTTCGGCGGCCTGTCGGCGTTCATGAAGGTCACCTGGGTCACCTTCGGGCTGGGTTGGCTCGCCATCCTCGGTGTCTGGCCGTTCGCCGGGTTCTACTCCAAGGACAAGATCATCGAGGAGGCGTTCGTCGGCGAGGGCTGGCGCCCGTGGGTGCTCGGTGGCGCTGCCCTGCTCGGTGCTGGCGTCACTGCGTTCTACATGTCGCGGCTGTTCTTCATGACCTTCCACGGCAAGCGGCGGTGGGACCACGACGAGCACCACCCGCACGAGTCGCCGCTGACCATGACGGTGCCGATGATGGTCCTCGCCGCGGGGTCGGCGTCGCTCGGCCTGCTGCTGTACCCGACCGGGGCGATCGAGGCATGGCTCGAGCCGGTCGTCGGCGAGCACGCCAAGGAGTCGCCCGTGCTGCCCGTCCCGCTCCTTATCGGGCTCACCCTCACGCTGGTGTTCGCAGGAGCGGTGCTGGCGTGGCTGCGGTACGGCCGCGACGAGGTGCCCGCGGTGGCGCCGCGTGGCTCGCTGCTCACCCGCGCGGCACGAGTCGACCTCTACCAGGACGCGGTCAACGAGGCGCTGTTCATGCGCCCCGGCACGTACTTCACCCGTGGGCTGGTCTTCGCCGACGCCCGAGGCGTCGACGGTGCGGCCGGCGGGCTCGCCGCACTCGTCGGCGGGTTGTCGTCGCGGCTGCGCCGGTTGCAGACCGGGTACGCCCGGTCATACGCCCTGACGATGCTCACCGGCGTCGTCTCCGTTCTCGGAGTGCTGTGGGTGATCCAGTGAGTTCCCTGCCCGTGCTGACCCTGATGATCGTGCTGCCGGTGCTCGGCGCCCTCGTCGTGGCGGTGTTACCCACGGGCTCCGCCTGGCTGGCCCGGCCGGTCGCGCTCGGCGCGTCGTTGGTGACGCTCCTACTTGCCGTGATCGCCTGGGCACGCTTCGACAGTGGGGCCACCGAGCAGTTCCAGCTTGCCGAGGTGCACTCCTGGATTCCGCAGTTCGGGGCGTCCTACGCCCTCGGAGTCGACGGCATCGCGCTCTCCCTCATCGTCATGGCGGCGGTCCTCGTCCCGGTGTGTCTGCTCGCGGCATGGAACGACATCCCCGTCCCGTCGGCCGATGATGACGACGCGGCGGATGACGAGGACGTCCACTCTGAGCGAGCCTCGGCAGCGTCGCGGACCAAGCGGTACTTCGCGCTGATGCTGGTGCTGGAGGCCTTCATGGTGGGGGTGTTCGCAGCCACCGACGTGTTCCTGTTCTACGTCTTCTTCGAGGCGATGCTCATCCCGGTGTACTTCCTCATCGGAGGCTTCGGCGGTGCCCGGCGCCAGTACGCGGCGGTGAAGTTCCTGCTGTTCTCCCTGGTCGGCGGCCTGATCATGCTGGTCGGCGTCATCGGCGTCTACGTTGCCGGCCCGGGCGGCGAGCAGGGCTTCCTCATCGAGAATCTCACCGGCAACCTCGAGGGGTCCACGGCGGCATTGCGCTGGATGTTTGTCGCGTTTTTCGTCGCGTTCGCGATCAAAGCGCCGATGTGGCCGGTGCACACCTGGCTCCCCGACGCCGCCACCGAAGCCCGTCCGGCGACCGCTGTGTTGCTCGTCGGCGTGCTCGACAAGGTGGGCACCTACGGGATGATCCGGTTCTGCCTCCAACTCTTCCCCGAGGCGTCGCAGTGGGCCACCCCGGTCGTGATCGGCCTCGCGGTCATCTCGGTGGCCTATGGCGCGCTGCTCGCCATCGGGCAGAGCGACATGATGCGACTCATCGCGTTCACCTCGGTCAGCCACTTCGGCTTCATCGTGCTCGGCATTTTCGCGATGACCACGGTTGGCGGGGCAGGGTCGACGTTGTACATGGTGAACCACGGCTTCTCCACCGCTGGGTTGTTTCTCCTCGCCGGCTTCCTCGTCGCCCGCCGGGGCAGCAAGCGCATCCCCGACTACGGCGGCTGGCAGCGGCTGACCCCGGTGCTGGCGGGGGCGTTCCTCGTCGCCGGACTGTCCAGCCTGTCACTGCCCGGGCTCGGGCCGTTCGTGTCGGAGTTCCTCGTGCTGCAGGGCACGTTCATGCGCTACGAAGTCGCGGCCGTGCTGGCCGCGGTCGGCATCGTGCTGGCTGCGCTCTACATCCTGCTGATGTATCAGCGGGTGATGACCGGCCCGGCCCCGGCGTTCGGTGACGGCGAAGCGCCCCGTGACCTCTCGTCGCGGGAGCGCTGGGTGGTGGCGCCCATCCTCGTCGCGCTCGTCACCCTTGGCTTCTATCCGAAGCCAATGCTCGACGTGCTCAACCCTGCCGTCGACCGCACGCTGCAGTACGTCGGGGTCGCTGATCCCAGCCCCGCCGTTGCTTCAGGGAGTGACCAGTGACCGCCGCCGATTTCCAGGTCGTCGCCGTCGACTACGCGGCCATCGCTCCCATGCTCGTCGTGGTCGGCGGCTCACTCATCGGGATCCTCGTCGAGGCATTCGCGCCTCGGGCGGTGCGGCATCCGGCCCAGGTGTGGCTCACGTCGCTCACGCTCGTCGTCGGGCTGGGCGTGCTGCTCGCCGTGTCTCGGGGCAGCATGGCGGTGACCCTCGGCGGCTCCATCGCGGTCGACGGGGTGGCCCTGTTCCTGCAGGGCGCACTGCTCGTGCTCGCGCTGATGTCGGTGCTCGTCATGGCCGAACGGTTCGGCGGGGTCGGCTCGGACGCGTTCACCCCGATGGGCGCGTCCACCCCCGGTTCGCCCCAGGAGAACGCCGCGAACCGCGCCGGGTACGCGACATCCGAGGTGTTCCCGCTGACGTTGTTCGCCGTGTTCGGGATGATGGTGTTTGTCAGCGCGAACGACCTCATCACGATGTTCATCGCGCTCGAAGTGCTCTCGCTCCCGCTGTACGTGATGACCGGGTTGGCCCGCCGGCGGCGGCTGCTCTCGCAGGAGGCCGCGCTGAAGTACTTCCTGCTCGGGGCGTTTTCCAGTGCGTTTTTCCTCTTCGGTAGCGCGTTGCTCTACGGCTACGCCGGGTCATCTGACCTGAGCGCCATCTCGCGTGCGATCACCACCGAGGGCGGCGACCTCGACGGCCTGCTGGTGCCGGGCGCCGTGCTCACCCTGGTCGGGCTGCTGTTCAAGGTCGGCGCGGTGCCGTTCCACTCGTGGACACCCGACGTCTACCAGGGCGCGGCTACTCCGGTGACCGGCTTCATGGCGGCGTGCACCAAACTTGCCGCATTCGGCGCCATCCTCCGGCTCACTTACGTCGGCATCCAGGGCAACCGCTGGGACTGGGAGTTCGCCGTCGTCGCGGTCGCGGCGCTCACCATGGTGGTCGGTGCGGTGCTGTCGGTCACCCAGACCGACGTCAAGCGGCTGCTTGCGTATTCGTCCATCGCGCATGCCGGCTTCATCCTCGTCGGGGTCCTCGCGTTCTCCGAGGCGGCTATCGGTGGAGTCCTGTTCTATGTGGCCGCGTACGGCGCGACCACGGTGGCGGCGTTCGCCGTGGTGTCGATGGTGCGTGAAGGTGGCTCCGAAGCGTCGCACCTCTCCCAGTGGGCCGGTCTGGGCCGTAAGCACCCGGTCGTCGCCGGGGTGTTCGCGTTTCTGCTGCTGGCGTTTGCCGGTATCCCGTTGACCTCGGGCTTCACCGCCAAGTACGCGGCCTTCGCCCCGGCTGTCGAGTCGGGGACCACCGGCGTGGTGCTCGTCGTCATCGGCGTGCTCGCCTCGGCGGTCACCGCCTTCGTCTACGTCCGGCTCATCGTGCTGATGTACTTCACCGATAGCACCACCGACGCGGTCGCGCTCACTCCGTCGGTGCCGCTCACTGTGGCGGTCACCCTCGGTGTGTTCGCCACCCTTGGCGCCGGCGTCGCACCGGCAGCGGCCCTTGACCTGGCGAGTTCCGCCTCGCAATTCCTCCTGTGAGTTCGGCGTCGGTGGCGGCGCAGCGGGGCACCCCGTCGGTGCTCGAGTTGCCGGGTGCCTCCGACGCCCTACGGGGGCGGTTGAGCCGTGGCCTGGACGCGGTCAACACCCTTATCGCCGCGCGGGTCGACCACGACGACCCGTTCGTCGCCGAGGCGAGTGCGCATCTCACCGAGGCTGGCGGTAAGCGGTTCCGGCCACTGCTGACCCTCCTCGCGGCCGAGCTCGGCGCTGGCGCCGATGAGCGCGTCGTGGCGGCCGCGGCCGGTGTCGAGCTCACTCATCTTGCGTCGCTTTACCACGACGACGTCCTGGATGAAGCGCGCGTGCGGCGGGGTGCGCCGAGCGCGAACGCCCGTTACGGCAACGCCGCCGCCATCCTCGTCGGTGACCTGCTGTTCGGTACCGCGTCCGACATCGTCGCTGACCTCGGACCGGAGGCGGTGAAGATCCAGGCGCAGACGTTCATGCGCCTATGCGCCGGACAGATCCGCGACGACCGGCCGGTGCCCGACGGCGCCGACCCGGTCGAGTACTACCTCGAGGTGCTCGCCGACAAGACCGGGGTGCTCATCGCCACCGCGGCCCGGTACGGCGCGATGTTCGGTGGCTGCCCGCCTGAGGTGGTGACCACGATGCGCCGCTTCGGCGAACTGCTCGGCGTGGCGTTCCAACTCGCCGACGACCTCATCGACATCTCCTCTGCGGCGGATGACACCGGCAAGACTCCGGGTACTGACTTGCGTGAGGGCAAGCGCACGCTACCCGTCATCCACGTCCTCGCCGACGACCACCCGGATGACGCGCGGCTGCGCGAGTTGCTTACCGGGGACCTCGACGACGCCCGGCTCGGCGAGGCGCTGCGGCTGCTGCGGGCCCACTCCGCGATTCACCGCGCCCGCGAGTACACCTTCGCGGTGGCCCGCGAGGCCCAGGATGCTCTCGCGCCGCTGCCGCCGAGCGAGGCGAAGGACGC
>JBOFLG010000231.1:0-6881 GCA_051657745.1 Dermatophilaceae bacterium
GGGCGCTGCAGACCGAGCGCTCATGGCGTGGGGTGGCGCGTTGCTCGCCGCCGGATAACCTGGCGTCGGAATCCGCCCGCCGCACCGCACTCCGGGAGACTGCGCACACCATGGCTCCGCCGCACGACCTCGTGGTCACCACCGTCCTGGGCGGCGACGCCCTCTCCGGCTTCCGCGCTGCCGGCCTCCTCGCCCGGCTGCGCGCCGTCGCGCAGGGAGGGTGGGAGCGGAACGCCCACCACGCGGAGGTCGAGCCCGCGCGCCTGGGCGTCACCGCGGGCCATCGTGGCCACGTCGAGCACCCCGGGCCCGGCGACCTCGACGGCCGGGGACCCGACGGCAGGCGGCCCAGCCTCGACAATGTCGGCGAGCAACGCGGCCGCGGCTTCGGGGTGTACCGGCGCGAACCGGAGCCGGGGCACGAGCGCGACCGGCCCCGCCCGGAACTGCGTGAGGAGCCGTGCGGCAAGGGTGAACCACTGCGTCGTGCCCACGAAGGCCTCGGCACGGCCCCGGCCGCGTAGCAGCGCTCGTCCGCGGTCTTGCCGCGGAGTGGCCACCGAGCCGCTGCGCCGCTGGCGAGGTCGCGCCCACGATCGACAGACACACGATATGACCCACCCCCGCGTGGGCGACCGCTCGGGCAACATTCGTGGCGGCATCCGTGGAGAACCGCTGAGCGGCCCGCATCGACCGAGGAGGTGGTCCGAAGCAGTCGACGACGGTGTCGGCGCCGGAGAGCGCGTCGTCGAGACCGGCGCCGATGACGACGTCGACGCCGCTCGATCGCGACACGGCCACGGCGTCGTGACCGCGCTCACGGAGCCGCGGCACCAGCATCGAGCCCATCTCACCGGTGCCACCGAGGACGATCACCCCCGCCACACACACCATCTCGCCCATCGTGGGATCAACCGCGTGCGGTCGCCGGTGAGCGCGTGCTCGAACAACGGCGCCGACGGTGGGCAGCGAGACCGGCCACCTTGCGGACCGCGGACGGGGCAGCCCACAGCCGCTCGGCCGGGCTGGATGACGAGCGAGTCGCCTCGATCATGGACCGAACAGCCCATCGCACGACCAGGCAGTATTTTCCGTGGGAGGTAAGCAGCATGGAGCGGGTCGACGCGAGTTATCTCGGGACTTGCGCGGATGACGGAGTGGCCCATACAGTGTCGATAACTGCAGGGGTAAAGTGGCTCAAGGCTCTAGTAAGTGACGATCTATGTCACATGAGTCGATGTGACATAGATCTATCTCTGATGCAGATATCTTTGTAGTTTTCTGCTCGAGAAATAAAATGTTTGGGGAGGAATTTCATGGTTCGCAAAGTTGTTGTATGCGTAGGCATGGCGGTGGTTCTCGTTGCCTCCGCCGCCCCTGCTCACGCAGACGTCAGTCAATGTGGCTCAGGTGAGGCATGCGTATGGAAGGACTTCAACTACGATGGCTCATTCCGCGGCATGACGAACGACGGAAATGACTATAGCAACATTTCGTGGAGGACCGCGATTGGCTTGCTCGGCAAGATCACCAGAACCTCGGTTAGTTCGGTCCGAAATGAAGGACAGAACTGCTACGTCCGATTCTGGAGCGGACCAAATGGCACAGGTGACAACCTCGACTTCTGGCGCGTTCTTGACAACGCGAACTACCAAGATCCAGACTTGCGAAACGGCGGCGGCCTAGACAGCGCACCCGACTACCGGAAGAACTTCAACGACCGGGTCGCCTCCCACCGCTTCTTCAACTGCTGACGCATGGTTCAGGGTGTCAAGGGTCTGGTGGTGCTTTTTGCAGTTTCGTGTGTGCTGTCGGGTTGTGGAGAACCTGAGCCACGAGCGTCCATCCCGCTTCGCGCTGAACTTGACGAGAAGTCTGGGATCATTGCCTTGCCGGCGGACCGTTTCTGGTACACCGCCGAGGAGGACCAGGACATGGCATCGGCACGGAGGGTGGCGATGATTCTCTGCAAACGCGCGCTGGGTGTCGCGAGTTCGGACGAGTTCCGCCGGGTGATTCCCGACCCGGTGGACAACCGAAAGTTCGGCCTGTGGAGGCTCGCCCAGGCCCAGAAGTACGGGTATGTGGAGCCGGCGTCGCCGGCAAAGCGTGCGGCCATTGCGGAGCAAAGCGCGCCTGGCCGTGCCGAGCCCAGCGAGGCGGAGTTTGCTGCCGGCGGAACGTGCGTGAAAAAGGATGAACGGTTGATCCGCCTCAACAGGGATCTCCAGGACGGCCCGTGGTTGCGGGAGTTGGGTGACGCGGAACTGGAGGCGGAGCAGTCGGATGAGTGGAAGAGCGTGGCCTCCGAGTGGGTCTCGTGCCTCGCGGCGCGTGGCATCACCGCTGACCCTGGGAGCGCCGTTCCGGACGGCGTCGACTCGGACGCGGTGAACGCCTTCAGGGTCACGCCGGGTGACGTGGAACTCGCGGTGGCCGACGTGGAGTGCAAGCAACAGGTCAACTACGTCCAGCGGTTGGCCGACTTGCTCGCTGCGGCGCAGGCGCCGGTGGTGGAGAAGTACTACGACGAACTCACGGCGCAACGCGCGGGGATCGAGGCCAATCTGGCGTATGCCCGCGAGGTGCTTCGAGACGCGGGTCTGTAAGTGCGCGCACCGGCGGACGAGACCGATCAGCGATCACGCGACATGTCGGGTGCCGACCCCAGGATGGTCGGCGCCGCATCGGTCCGGTCGGTGGACCAGCCGACCGGACCGGTGACTCCTCGCGTGCGCGGGCGCCGATGGATCGGCTGGTGGGGTGTGGTCAGCGCGGCCCTGATTGTGCTGTCGTTCCTCGCTGGAACAGTGCTGCCTTCGCCGTGGCGAGACGCGAGGGCCAACAGCGTGATCTCGCCGCTCGTCACGGCCGAGGTTGCCCGGCGTTCGTTCACCGCACCCGTTGCCCAGGCGAGCGGCGTCATCCGGCTCGGGACGACGATCCCGGTCGAGCCCACCGCCAGCGACGGTCAGGTGGCCGTGGTCACCGCCACCCCACGGCGGGTCGGCGACGTCATCCAACCCGGAGACGCGGTGATCGACGTCTCCGGCCGCCCTCTCGTGTTCCTCCGGCTCGCTTTCCCGCTCTACCGCGACCTGCGCCGGGGCGACCGCGGCGCCGACGTGACTGCGCTCCAACGGGGCCTCGCCAATGCCGGTCTCTATCAGGGTGCGGCCGACGGTGACTACGGGGTTCGTACTGCCGATGCCGTGGCCCGGCTGTATCGCGGCGCCGGTTCCACTGCCCCAGGGGACCCGGCCGACGCCGGATCTGTGGTCAACGGGACGGCGGAAAACCGCGCGGAGGACGTGGAGGAAGAGGCGGCGGATGACCCGGCCGGCGCAGCATCGGCGCCGTCCCCGGTGTCTAGGGCTGAAACAGCTGCTCCGCCGCGACCCCAGCCCGGTGGCTGGCTTCCGCGTGCCGAGATCCTGGCAGCCGACGTGCCGCGCCTGACCCTGGTCACGGTAGCGCGGGTCGGCACCACCCTCGGGACCGACAGCACCACTGCAGCCACCCTCCGCGGGGGTGAGCCCCGGGTCACCGCGCGGGTGCCCGCCGCCGCTAAGGGCGACTTTGCCAGTGGCCGGGCCGTGCGGGTGGTGACCACGAACGACGCCGGGCGCACCACCACCGGATCGGTCGTCACCCTCGGCGCCTTCTCCGGCGGCTCGGACTCCCAGCCGGCCGGCTACGACGCGACGATCTCGGTGCCCCGACTCGCCAGCGACTGGCAGGACGGGGACCGGGTCACGGTCACCTCGTCCGGTTCCGAGGCCGCTGCACGGGAGGCGGTCGCGGTGCCGCTGACCGCCGTTCGGCACGACACGGAGGGCGACTACGTCTCGGTCGAGCAACGGCCGGGCGACCTCGCGAGGGTGCGCGTCGAGGTCGGCCTCCAGGACAGCGGATGGGTCGAGGTGGTCAGCGGCGACCTTCGGCCTGGGCAGCGCGTGGTGGTGGCTGGCGGATGACGACCGGCGACACCCCGGTCATCACGGTCGACGACATCACCCGCACCTTCCCCACAGTGCCGCCGACGGTCGTGCTCGACGGCGTGTCGATGGGTGTGGCCGCCGGCGAACGCGTCGTCGTCTTCGGCCGCTCAGGTGCCGGAAAATCCACCCTGCTCAACATCCTCGGGCTGCTCGACCGACCTACCGCAGGCGGCTACCGGCTCCTCGGGCGCGATGTCAGCACGCTCCGGGGCGCCGCTCGCGACCGTCTCCGCGCCGACGCCCTCGGGTTCGTCTTCCAGGCGCACCACGTGATCGGGCACCGCACCGTCGCCGAGAACCTCGACCTCAAGCTCAGCATCGTCGGGATGCCGCGCGCCGAGCGGGCCGCCCAGGTGGAGAGTGTGCTGGTTGATCTGGGGCTCGGCGAGCGCATGCACGCTGCCGGGGCCACGCTGTCGGGTGGTGAGAAGCAGCGCCTGGCCATCGCGCGCGCGGTCCTGACCGGGCCGGCGGTGCTGCTGGCCGACGAGCCCACCGGCAACCTCGACGACGGCAATACCGCCGATGTGCTGTCCCTGTTCGACGCCCAGGCCGCCCGCGGCGCCGCCGTCGTCGTCATCACCCACGACCGGCGCGCGGCAGAGTGGGCAGACCGCGCGCTCTCGCTGGTGGGCGGCCGAGTAGTCGAGGGAGTGGCGTGAGGCTGTCGCGGCTGCGTGACGACGTCGCTGACGTCCTCATCGAGTTGTCCGCCCGGCGCGCCCGGGCGTTGCTCCTGCTGCTCGGGGTCGCGTTGAGCACCGGAGTACTCGACGCGTCCTACACGCTGAGCACGGCCGCCGCCCGCCAGGTCGACTCCGGGCTGGCGGCCGCGGGCAGCACGGTCATGACAGTCGGCGTACGACAGCAGCCGGATGACGCCGAGCCTGCGGTCGGCGAGGCCGCTGACCTGGGCGATGGCGCCAGCGGTGCCGCCGCCGGCATCGGCGAGGTGAGCGTGTTTCCGGCCGACACCGAACAGCGGGCCCAGCGCGTCCAGCTCGTCCTCGCGGCCGGGCGCAGTGTGGAGGTGTCGCGCGACGATGCCCGACCACGCCGGCTCGCGGGAGATGCCCCCGCCGAAGTGGACGTGCTCGGCGTCACCTCGCACTACCTTCGGGCCGCCCGCGCCGGTACCGGGTCGGCGCCGACCTGGATGCTCGACGGCACCGATCCGCGACCGGTCGCTCTGGTGGGCGGCGCCGCGGCCGACCGCCTCGGCATCCCCGATGGGGTGCCGGCACCGGGGGTGCGCCTCTGGGTCGGCGACCAGGCGTTCGACGTCGTCGGCCGACTCACCGAGCCGGCTGGCAACGGCCTGGACAACGTGGTCCTGATCCCCTACTCGACGGCGCTCGGGGTCGACGGCGTCTCCGAATCCCGAACCGTGGTGCTGGTTCGCACCGACCTCGGCGGCGGCGCGCCGGTATCGCGGGTGATCCGTGAGGCGATCCTCCCGGAGGCGCCGGCGACGCTCGTGACCTCCTCCGTGGCCGACTTCGGGCGCGTGCGGGCTGACGTGGGTTCCGAACTCGGCCGACTCACCGTGGCCATCGGGCTGCTGCTGCTGGGGGTCTCCACCCTCATCATCGCCAACGCCATGGTGGTCTCGGTCGTCTCGCGCACCGCCGAGATCGGCCTGCGTCGCTCGCTGGGCGCGTCACAGGCCGACGTCGCGCGGGTGTTCCTCATTGAAGGAGGCCTGGTCGGGCTGCTCGGCGGCCTCCTCGGCGCGGGTGCGGGGATGGCCACGTCAGTCGTGGTCGCCACCGTCAACCAGTGGGACGCCGCGCAGCCGCTACTCGCTGCGCTAGTCGGCCCGATCGTGGGGTTGGTGGCCGGCGTGGTCGCATCGGCGTATCCGGCCTGGCGTGCCGCCACGGTGCAGCCCGCCGACGCGATGCGCTCCGACTGACAGCCCGTGGCGGCATCCCGGCTCGGGGTGACGCGCCGCCGCCGGGTCAGGTGACCAGCTCGACGGGGAGGCCGAGGTCGGCCGCATTCCGCGCCATGGCCCCGTCGAGGGTCCACACCGTCGCACCGAGTCGCTGCGCCAGGTGGATGTACGTCGAGTCGGTGGCGTGGCGACGCCGTAGCCGCGTGGTGATCGCCGCGACGGCGGGACCGTCACTGGCGATGTCGAACGGGTGGAGGATGAGATCGAGTGCGGCCAGGTCAGCCCAGATGTCCGCAATGGTGTCAGGGGCGACGGCGCCGTCAAAGGCCAGTCGCGCTAGGACGTTCGCGACCTCGTACGGCAGCACGGCAGGGGCGTTCAGTTCCGTGCCGGAGCCCACCCACCCGTCGAGCCGCTCCCGGGCCGCAGCTTGGCGTGAGTCGGCCACCAGCAGTGCAACGATCAGGCTGGCGTCGACAACGACGTTCACTCGGCCGGGCCGAGGGCTGCTCGTGCGTCGTGGAGCAGCGCGACGGCGTCAGCGGGCGGTCGCCGCTGCGAGCGGCGGGTCAGCCGCGCGATGGCCGCGTGGGCATCGTGTCGGCCGGGTGCATCGTCGTGCAGGCCCGCGTGCACGAGCATCCGCGCCAGGGTTCCTGGGGACACCCGGAGGTGACCGGCCTGACGAGCCAGGGCGGCGTGGTCAGCGTCGTCGAGACGCACCGTGATGGCTTTTGTCATTCGATCATCGTAAACGAGTGATGCATAGAGATGCATAGAGATGCGGATGGCGTCGCGCAGGTCCGTCGCCGAGGATCCGACGCAGCCCAGCCGGCCGCGGCCTGGGCGCTGCAGACCGAGCGCTCATGGCGTGGGGTGGCGCGTTGCTCGCCGCCGGATAACCTGGCGTCGGAATCCGCCCGCCGCACCGCACTCCGGGAGACTGCGCACACCATGGCTCCGCCGCACGACCTCGTGGTCAC
>JBOFLG010000232.1:0-24283 GCA_051657745.1 Dermatophilaceae bacterium
CTGCCCGCACCGACCGCTCGGGGTAGTCGCGGCCGAACAGCACAGCGTGCACGAGCAGCGGATGCACCTGATGCAGCGTCACCCGGTCGCGCCAGCCGTCGGCCAGTGGGAGCGCCTCGTCATAGGCGGCCAGCAGTCGGTCGAGGTACGGCAGACCGAAGAGCGCCAGCATCGCGAGGTCGGCCTCCCGGTGCCCACCGTGAGCCGCGGGGTCGATGAGCACAGCCCCGGTCGGGGTCCACATCACATTCCCCGACCAGAGGTCGCCGTGCAGTCGAGCTGGCTCGTCACCGGTGTCGTACCGCCCGTCGGCGAGGACGTGCGCGAATCGGTCGAGGTGCGCCGCGTCATCCGCCGAGAAGACACCGCGGTCGCGGCCCAGCCGCACCAGCGGCCTCACCCGCGCCTCGGCGGCGAACCTGCCCCAGGACCGCCAGGCTCCCAGGACCAGCGGCAACGGCCCGCTGGTGGGGCCGAGCCATCCGTCGCCGGTCCAGCCGTCGGGCGCGGAACCGAATGCGTCCGCCCCGGCCGTATGGATGACGGCGAGCGAGCGCCCAAGGCCCTCGGCGGCGCTCGGGGTAGCCGGCGCCGAGTCGAGGCGCACGAGGTCGAGACGGTCGTCCAGGACGCCGACCACCTCGACCACCGGGGTGCCGCCCGCGGCACTCAGCCAGCGCAACCCGGCGGCCTCCCACCTCGGATAGCCAGCAGGTGCCCCGCGCGCGTCCTTGCGGAAGATGCCGTTCACGTCATCCGCTCGCTTACCCCTCGTCCTCGGCGAAGACCACCTCGCGCTTGCGGCGGATCGACGGGAGCACCGCGAGCGCCACCGCGGCGACGGCCAGCAGCAGCAGCGCGAGCGACAACGGACGGGTGACGAAGATGCTCGGGTCGCCCTGGGAAATGATGAGCGCTCGGCGCAGATTCTCCTCGAGGAGTGGCCCGAGCACGAACCCGAGCAGCAGCGGCGCAGGCTCACAGCCGACCCGGATCAGCAGGTAGCCGAGCACCCCGAAGAACGCCACCGCCAGCACGTCGTAGGCGTTGAGGCCGATCGAGAAACAGCCGACCGCCGAGAACGAGATGATCGCCGGGAACAGCCACCGGTACGGCACCCGCAGCATGCGCACCCAGATGCCGATCAGTGGCAGGTTGAGCAGCACCAGCAGCACGTTGCCGACGAACATCGACACGATCAGACCCCAGACGAGCGTGGGCTCGGCCTCGAACAGGGTGGGGCCCGGCACGATGCCCTGGATGATCAAGGCGCCGAGGAGTAGCGCCATCACCGGGTGCGCCGGCAGGCCGAGGGTGAGCAGCGGGATGAACGAGGTCTGCGCGGCCGCGTTGTTGGCCGACTCGGGCCCGGCCACGCCCTCGATGGCGCCCCGGCCGAAGGTCTCGGGGTGCTTTGAGATCCGCTTCTCGACCGAGTACGCCCCGAACGAGGCGAGCACGTGCCCGCCGCCAGGAAGGATGCCGAGCGCCGACCCGAGGGCGGTGCCCCGCAGCACCGGCCCGGTGATCTGGCGCCGCTCCTGGCGGCTCAGCCAGAGACCCTCCACTCGGCGGACCGACCGCCGGGTGAGGCCGTCGCCCTCGAGGTTGCGGAGGATCTCGGCGACACCGAAGACGCCGACCGCGATTGCCACAAAATTGAGCCCGCCGAACAGCTCGCGTAGCCCGAAGGTGAACCGGGGCGTGCCGGAGTACAGGTCCTGGCCGACGGTGCCGAGCAGCAGCCCGAGCACGATCATCGCCACGGCCTTGAGCAGCGACCCGCTGGCCAGGGCGATCGAGGCGACCAGCCCCAGCACAACGAGCGCGAAGTACTCCGGCGCACCGAACTTCAGGGCCACCTCGGCCAGCGGGGGGGCAAGGAAGAAGAGCACCACGGTGCCGACCGTGCCAGCGACGAAGGATCCGAGTGCGGCGGTGGCCAGCGCCTTGCCGGCCCGCCCACGGCGAGCCATCTGGTAGCCGTCGATCGCGGTGACTGCCGCCGAGGTCTCGCCCGGCACGTTCAGCAGGATCGCGCTGGTCGAGCCGCCGTACTGGGCGCCGTAGTAGATGCCGGCGAGCATGATGATCGACGCTGAGGGCTCGAAGGTGAAGGTGATCGGCAGCAGTAGCGCGATGGTTGCGGTGGGTCCGATCCCGGGCAGAACCCCAACCGCGGTGCCGATGGCGACCCCGATGAGGCAGACGAGCACGTTGGTGGGGGTCAACGCGGATTCGAGTCCGAGCTGGATATTGCTCCAGTCCATGGGCCGTCGTCGCCTATCCGGTGAAGAGGGTGCCGAACTCCGGTATGCGGAGTTGGAGGAGCAGGACGAAGATGACGTAGCAGATCGCGGTGAGGACCGCCGCCACTGCCAGGGCTGCGTGCACCCGCCGCCGGTAGCCCGCCAGCGCCGCGACGAATGCGCAGCCGAAGACGGCCGGGACCAGCCCGAGGGTGCGCACCGCGAACGCAAAGCCCACGATCGCCCCGATGATGAGGACCGCAGCGATCCATGGCACCCGTCCACGAGTGTCCTGGAGATCGTCGGCCTCACCGGCCGCGTCTGGCTCGGCCGCGTCTGGCCCGGCCGGTGAGTTCACCTCGTCCGGGGCGTCGTGGCCCCTGCGGAGCAGCCCGTTGACCACGACGGCCAGTCCAAGTACGGCGAGCAGGACGCCCAGGACCATGGGGTAGTACCCCGGTCCCGGCTCGAGGGTTGTGCCGATGTCGTATCCGAGGGCCCCGACGGCGAACGCACCGCCGAAGCCCACGAAGACGACACCGGCGACAACATCTCGGAACCGTTCGGATGACGCTGATCCCGCTGACGCGGAGGTGTCCCCGCCCGGGTCGGCCGGCGCCGGCGGCGCCGAGGACGAGGCGTTCGTCATCCGCCGGCCTTGATCCCCGCAGCCTCGATCTTCGGCTTCCAGAACGCGATCTGCTCGGTGAGCTGTCTGCTGTGTGCCTCTGGAGTGACCTCGCCGGCGGGCACCGGAGCTGTACCGAGCTTGGCCATCTCGTCGATGACCTTCGGGTCCTTCAGCGCGGCGGCAAGGGCATCGGTGAGCTTCTTCACCACGTCGTCGGGAGTGCCCTTCGGCGCGTACATGCCATGCCACACCGACACCGACACGTCCGGGAGGCCGCCCTCGGCGGTCGTGGGCAGGTCGGGCAGCACGTCCAGCCGCTCGTCGGTGGTCACCGCGTACCCCTTGACCTTCTTGGCAGTGATTTGGCTGGTGGTGTTGGTGGTCTGGTCACACATCAGGTCGACCTGGCCGCCGACGAGGTCGGTGAGCGCCGGGCCGGTCCCCTTGTAGGGAACCTCGGTGAGGTCGACCCCGACCGCCTCCTCGATGAGCAGCCCGCACAACTGCGAGGCCGCGCCGACCCCGGCGGTGGCGATGGTGACCTTGCCCGGGTTTGCCGTGATGTAGGCCACGAGCTCCTGGAGCGTGTTCGGGGCGAGGCCCTTCTTCGCGACGATCGTCATTGGCACGTCGGTGATGCGCCCGATGGTGGCGAAGTCCTGCTCCGGTTTGTACGGCAGGTCGGGGTAGAGCGAGGGAGCGGTCGACATGCCGATGTGGTGGACGAGCACCTCGTAGCCGTCGGCGCCGGCGTTCGCGACCTGCCCCGAGGCCACTGTGCCGCCAGCGCCTTCAACGTTCTGCACGACGATCTGCTGGCCGAGGGTTTTGCTCATCGGCTCGGAGATCAGCCGGGTGACCGTATCGGTGGGGCCACCGGCAGAGAACGGGACCACCATGGTGATCTCCTTCGTCGGGTAGTCGGCCCCGGAGCCGGCGTCGCCACCTTCGTCACGGGACTGGATGGCGCCGCATCCGGCGAGAGCCACGGTCACCGCCGCCAGCGCCGAGGTACGGGCCAGGCGCCGATGGCGGCGAGAGGACGGGTCGGGGGTCCGGCGGACGACCGACTCGGGGGTCCGGCGGACGACCGACTCGGGGGTGATGGAGTGCATGAACGGCTCACTTCCTGGTGATGGGCTCAGGGCGCCCGGACTGGGTACTAGGTCGTGCGTTTCAGGCGAGACGCTCTCTGGAGGCCCCGTTCCCGGCGAGGCTGCGTCGGGCGCGACCAGTGCAGCCGCGACCAGTGCAGGCCAGCCTGGTCCAGGGGAGACGCGAGACCGGCTCACGTGGCGGTCTCCTCGGCGAGAGCGGCGATGACGGCCTCGGTGAATCGCTCGGTCGAGGCGTCGCCGCCGAGGTCGGGCGTGCGGATGTCGGTGCGCGCGAGCACGTTCTCGGCGGCGCCGAGTACGCGGCGGGCGGCATCCGCCTCGCCGAGATGGTCGAGCATGAGCGACGCCGCCCAGATCGCACCGACCGGGTTGGCAGTGCCCTGACCGGCGATGTCGGGGGCCGAGCCGTGTACCGGTTCGAACAGGCTCGGATGACGCCGGGTCGGGTCGAGGTTGGCCGACGCCGCGAGCCCGAGCCCGCCGACGAGGGCGGCGGTCAGGTCGCTGAGCACGTCGCCGAAAAGGTTGGACGCGACGATGACGTCGAAGGCGGCCGGGTCGAGGACGAGCTTGGCGGCCAGGGCGTCGAGGTGCTCCGAGCGCCAGGTCACGCCGGGGTGCTGGGTGGCCTGCTCGCTGACCAGCTCGTCCCAGAACGGCATGGTGTGGACGATGCCGTTCGACTTGGTGGCCGAGACCAGGTGTGCACGCCGCTGCTCGGCGAGCGCGAACGCATGCCGGGCGATCCGTTCCACCCCGGCCCTGGTGAAGATCGCCTCCTGAACTGCCATCTCGTCGGGGAACCCTGCGTTGAGCCGGCCGCCGATCTGGGAGTACTCGCCCTCCACGTTCTCGCGGACGACGACCAAGTCGACCGGCCGGCCTTCGTCGACCTGCACGGGCGTCGGGACCCCGGCCAGGCTGCGGGCCGGCCGCACGTTGGCGTACAGGCGGAACGAGCGTCGGATCGGTACCAACAGGCCCCAGAGCGAGACGTGGTCGGGCACGCTGGGGTCGCCGACCGCACCGAGCAGCAGCGCGTCGTGGGCACCCACCTGTTCGAGCCCGTCGTCGGGCATCATCGCGCCGGTGGCGAGGTAGCGCTCGCAGGACCAGTCGAGGTGGTCGAGCGCGAGGGTGAACCCGGATCGGTCGGCGGCGACCTCGAGCACCCGCAGCGCCGCGGGCACCACCTCGCGGCCGATGCCGTCACCCGGGATGACGGCCACTCGGTAGGTGCGGGTGCCGGACCGGTGCTCGGCGGCTGCCGTGGTTCGGGCTGGATGCCCGGACACGGTGGTGGCGGTGGTCACGCGGCGGCCTCCTGGAGGAACGGCTCGAGTTCGGCGAGCAGCGCGTCGGGCGCTTCCTCGGGCACGTAGTGGTTGCTGTCGACCGCGGCGCCGCGCACGTCGGAGGCGTACTCCCGCCAGCAGGAGAGCACGTCGTAGCCGCGCCCGACGAACCCGTGCCGCCCCCAGACCGCGAGCAGCGGGCTGGTCACCACTCGGCCGGCGCGGGCGTCGGCGTCGTCGTGCGTCAGGTCGATGGTGGCGGCCGCGCGGTAGTCCTCGCAGGACGCGTGGACCCGGGCGGGGTCTCGGAGCTGGTTCACGTACGCCGCCACGGCGGTCGGGTCGAATGGCTGCCCACCGGCGTGCCTGGCCTGGAGGCGCAGCGTGACCCACGACTCCGGATCGGCGCCGACCAGTCGTTCGGGCAGCGGGTGTGGCGCGGTGAGGAAGAACCAGTGGTAGTAGGCAGTGCCGAACGCGGCGTCGGCCCGCTGGTACACCAGCCGGGTCGGCACGATGTCGACGACGGCCAGCGCGGAGACGGCATCGGGTGCGTCGAGCGCCATCCGGTGGCCCACTCGGCCGCCGCGGTCGTGCCCGACGACCGCGAACCGCTTGAACCCGAGGGCCCGCATGACGCCGAGCTGGTCACCCGCCATCGCCCGCTTCGAGTACGGCGCGTGGTCGGGTGCGGATACCGGAGCGGAACTGTCGCCGTAGCCCCGGAGGTCGGTGAGTACGACCGTGCGGGTCGCAGCCAGCCGGGGGGCCACATGGTGCCAGATGAGATGGGTCTGCGGGTAGCCGTGCAGCAGGAGCGCCGGAGGGCCCGATCCGGCTATGGCACAACAGATTTCGACGCCGTGTGCGCTCACCGTCTGGTAACGGAACTGGGCAGGCAGTGGAACGGTCACGACGGAGCTCCATCCCCTGCGGTGGGCATCCCCGCATTGTGCTCCGGGTCACAGGGGGTCGGTCAAGGACTGGATTCCGCTCGGACCGATAGGCATTGACTATCAGCGCGACATCCGGCCTACTGAAACCGTGGACGTTCGGCAGTTGCGCGCCTTCCTCGCCGTCGTCGACCGCGGCGGGGTCCGCCGAGCCGCCGAGCACCTCCACCTCGCCCAGCCGTCGGTGTCGCACAACCTGAAGACCCTCGAGCGGGACCTCGGGGTGCGGTTGTTCCACCGCACCGGTCGTTCGCTCCGGCTGACCAGTGCCGGAGAGGCGCTCGTCGGCCCGGCCCGCGCCGTGTGTGTCGACCTTGACGTGGCCCGCGCCACGGTCGAGAGCGTGTGGGGTCGCCGGGATGGCGGTCACCTCGTGGTCGCGGTCACCCCGTCGCAGGCCGTGGACCCGCTGCCAGGTGTGCTCGCCGCCCTCGCGAAGGCCCGGCCCGGGGTGCAGGTCTCGGTGCTGGCCCGCGCCACCATCGACGACGTCGTCACGACGCTCCGGGAGGGCGCTGCCGAGATCGGCCTCGCTGCCGCGCCCGACCGTCCGTATCGGTCACGCGACCTGCAGGTGCACCATCTGACGACCCAGGGCTTCGCCGTCGTGGCTCGGCCGGATGTCGGGCTGCCCGAGGGCCCATGTCGGCCGGATGCACTTCCTGGTGCTGGGCTGGTCGTGGGTCAGACCGGGTCGGGTGTCCGCCGCGCCGCCGACGAAGTGCTCGACGCCTCACCAGGCAGCCATGTGGTGGTGTCCGTCGAGCATCGCGAGGCGGTGCTGCCGCTGGTGGTCGCCGGCCTGGGGATGGCCATCGTCGCCGAGGCCCTGGTGCCAGTCGCCCAGGCCATGGGACTGGCCACTGCGTCGTTGGTCACCGAGCACGTGCTGCACATCGAGGTGGTCCGACGTCGTGGCGCGCTCAGCCCAGTGGCGGGGATTCTCTGGGAACTAGCCCGGTCCGGCATCCACTGACCGACCCCGACCGGGCCCCGACCGGGCCCCGACCGGGCCCCGACCGACCCCGACCGACCGAACCGACCGCTCACCCCGGCATCCGCCGGACTCTTTTCGCCCCATGCCGGTACCTGGAGCGAGGCTGCGGAACATTCAAGGTGCCCAGCGCCAGGTTCGGGTGGCTCGTCACTCGAACCGGCCGACTCGGCGTGACCCGGATGACGCTGGCCTAGGCTCGGCGCCATGTCGCGACCGCACGCCGCCGCGCTGCTGGAGGACATCTACCACGATCGGAAGGCTGGACTGCTGACGCGCCGGGGCTGGGTGACCCGGATCATGCCGCTCACCGGGTACGGCAGCACCGCGCAGCTGCGGGTGTTCGGGCGGGTGATCATGACGCAAGGGCGCCCCGAGGACGAACCGCTGGAGCCCACCTACACCGCCCGGCTGCGGGCCGTCGAGCTCGAGACGCGCGGGTGGCGCGCGTTCGTCAGCAGTCCCGCGGTCGACGAACCGGTGACGATCCGGCTGGGTGGACGGAGCGTGGCCACTCGAACTGACCGTGGCGGCTACGTCGACCACGTCGTCCGCGGCCATGGCCTGGCGCCCGGGTGGCACCGCATCTACCTCGACTCGCCGCGCGCCGAACCGATCGATGTGCCGGTACTCGTCGTGGGCACCACGGTGACCCACGGCATCGTCAGCGATATCGACGACACGGTGCTGTCGACCTCGCTGCCGCGACCGCTGATCGCGGCCTGGAACACCTTCGTGCGCTCCGAGGGGGCCCGTCGTCCGGTGCCAGGAATGGCCACGATGTACCGCGAGCTGCTCGCTGCCGTGCCCACCGCGCCGGTCGTCTACCTGTCGACCGGGGCGTGGAACACCGCGCCCTGGCTCACCCGGTTTCTGCGCCGCAGTGGCTACCCGGCCGGGCCGATGCTGCTCACCGACTGGGGCCCGACCAACACCGGGTGGTTCCGATCGGGCCAGGAGCACAAGCGCGCCCAACTTCACCGGCTGGCCCGGGACCTCCCGCACATCCGCTGGCTCCTCGTCGGTGACGACGGCCAGCACGACCCGCGGCTGTACACCGAGTTCGCCGCGCGCCGGCCGGACCACGTGCGCGGTATCGCCATCCGCGAACTGTCGGCGGGCGAGCACGTGCTCTCGCCCGCGCTGGCGGCGCCGGCCGGTGACCCCGCGCCAGCACCTCGGCTGGAGGTACCCGTGGTGCGCTCACCCGATGGCTACGGCTTGGGGCGTCGGGTCCGCGACGTCTGGCTGGCGCAGGTGCCGGCGCGCACCTTGGCGGCGCGGGCGGCATCGGTGGTCCCCCCGGTCGACGAGCCACCGGAGTACGTGCTGCCTGACCCCGACGAGCGGTAGCGTCGGCCAGGTGCCCGAGTTGCCCGAGGTCCAGGCGCTCGCTGACTTCCTCGGCGAGCGCACGGCCGGGCTCGTCGTCACTGGCGTCGAGCTCGGGTCGATCTCGGTGCTCAAGACGTTCTCCCCGCCACCGCAGGCGCTGGTGGGTGCGCCGGTCGACGGGGTGGCTCGGTTCGGCAAGTTTCTCGACCTCGACTGCGGCGGAACGCATCTGGTGTTTCACCTGGCCCGGGCCGGGTGGCTGCGGTGGTCCGATCACCTGTCGACGAAGGTCATCCGGCCGGGCAAGTCACCGATCGCGCTGCGGGTGCGCTGTGATGACGGATCGGGCTTCGACCTCACCGAGGCGGGCACCAAGAAGCGGCTCGCGGCGTACCTCGTCGGCGACCCCGCCGAGGTGCCCGGCATCGCGTCGCTCGGCCCGGACCCCTTGGCCGACAGTTTTACCCGCGAGGCGTGTGCCGGGATCCTGGCCGCGCATCGGATGCAGGTGAAGGGCTTGCTCCGTGACCAGTCGCTGATCGCCGGCGTCGGCAACGCCTACTCCGACGAGGTGTTGCACGTGGCCAAACTGTCGCCGTTCGCGATCGCCGCACGGCTGGGCGATCGCGAGGTCGACCGGCTCTACACCGCCCTGCGGGAGACCCTCGAGGGAGCCGTGCGGGCGGCATCCGGCACACCCGCAACCGAACTCAAGGACGCCAAGCGGGCCGGCATGCGAGTGCATGGGCGGACCGGTGAGTCGTGTCCGGAGTGCGGCGACATCGTGCGCGAGGTCTCGTTCGCTGACTCCTCGCTGCAGTACTGCGCCACCTGTCAGACCGGGGGTGCGCCCCTGGCCGACCGACGCACCAGCAAGTTTCTCAAGTAGGTCTGCGGGCCGGACCGTCGCGCTACCGGCGGGCCGAGCCGGGTGCTCTCGGGGAGGCCGTCGGATGCCGCGGCAGGCTGACGCTTCCGGCGGGACGGTGTCGGTGGTCCGGCGAGTAGTGACAGATCACACGGCAGGTCGGCCCCGGCGGTCGGTGCGAGTTCGGTGGTGAGACTCGACGCCACGCCGCGAGCGTGGCACGCTTCGGTGAACCGATGGACATCGCAGCAGGGGCGACGCCTGAGGTCTTCGCTGCTGCCCCGACCCGTTCCAGACCGTCCATTGGCCCGAGACCGCCAAGCGGAAGGGTTCATGGTGCAGATAGCGGCGTTCGCGGCCATCGGCGCGTGCCTGGTCGTCGGCGGTGTCGTGCTCACGTGGCGCGCGCCGACCTGGGTGCAGTGGTGGCATCGAGCCTGCTGGGTGCTGGCTGGGCTACTGCTGCTCACGGTGCCACTCGCCGCCCCGACGCCGGAGGGCGACCGGCTCGCTCCGTATGTGCGCCCGCTCGCCGAGCGCGCCGATCTGGTTGTCCTTGGCCTGGTCGGGCTCTGCGCGGTGACCCTGCTGGGTGCTGCAGTGAGTCATCTCCGCGACGACCGGCACCACCGGAGCGATGCGGTCCAGGCCGGTGAGCCGGTGCACGCGACCCGGCTGGCGGCGGTGACCACGGGCGGTCTGGTGGCTTTTGCCGGCCTGACGGTGACTGCCCTGCTGGTGGCGGCGACGTCGATGTTCGACCTCCGGTTCCTCGACGTCGTTACCGACCAGGCCGAGCAGGTGGCGGCTTCGGCGCCCGGCCGGGCGCTGGCGTCGGCTCTCGGGATTGCTCCCGGGCCGGTCGATGTCACGGTGGTGGGGCTGCTCGGTGCCACTGTGGCCGTTGCGGTGACCGCTGGAGTGGTGCAGCGGTATCGGTGCCGCCGCGCCGACCGGGACTACCGAGAGCACCTGGACTACTTCGCGCAACGCGTCGAGCTTGAGCAGGCGCGGGTGATGGGCCAGGTGCGCGATGCGCTGCAGAGCGTGTCGAGCAAGTCGTGACGCGGGTTCCGACCGAGCGAGCGGCCGCCTTCGCGGTTGGCTGGATGACTGGCCGACCCAACGCGCCTCGACTTTTCCGCCCGCGCCCGCAACCTTCGGGTCCACCCCACAAATGTTCCGCGGCCGACCTGAAGGTTGCGTGGCAATGGTCGGTGTCTTCGGCACATCGGCCGGCCCGCTCCATGGCCGAGGTGACACGATCGCCGTATATCGACATATCTCGGAAATTCGCTAGAAAGCCTCATACGCTGCGATCATGGATCCGGTCCGCAACCCATACGCTCCCGGCGCTGGGCAGCGTCCGCCCGAGTTGGCCGGCCGCGACGAGCAGTTGCACGCGTTCGACGTGGTGCTTGAACGGGTGGCCCGCGGACGACCCGAGCGGTCGGTCGTGCTCACCGGCCTCCGTGGCGTCGGCAAGACCGTGCTGCTCGGCGCGCTCCGGTCAGCGGCGGTGCGTGCCGGGTGGGGCACAGGCAAGCTCGAGGCCCGGCCCGACCAATCGCTGCGGCGTCCCCTCGCCTCGGCAGTGCACCAAGCGGTGCGCGAGCTCGGGCCGGCCGGCGGCGCGGGCGATCACGCACTCGGAGTCGTGCGCTCGTTCGCTCAGCGCGAGTCAGGGTCGGGCTCGGGCCGCGAGGTGTCGGCCAGGAAACGCTCGGCCGCACCGGGCCGCGACCGGTGGAACCCAGGCATCACGGCCCCGGCGGTCACCGGCCGGGCCGACTCCGGCGACATCGAGATCGACCTCGGTGAACTGCTCTCCGACGTCGGGGGCATGGCGGGCGACACCGGGCGTGGCATCGCGGTGTTCATCGACGAGATGCAAGACCTCGGGCCGGATGACGTGTCAGCGCTGTGTGCCGCCGCGCACGAGATCAGCCAGTCGCGGCTACCGCTGATCGTGGTCGGCGCGGGGCTGCCGCACCTGCCGGCGGTGCTCTCGGCATCGAAGTCATACTCGGAGAGACTGTTTCGCTACGCGCGAATCGACCGGCTCGACCGTGCGGCGGCCGATTCGGCGTTGTCCCGCCCGGCTGAGGAGGAGGATGCCGAGTTCAGCGACGACGCCCTGGTCGCGATGTACGCAGCCACCGGCGGGTACCCGTACTTCATCCAGGCCTACGGCAAGTCGGTGTGGGATGTCGCGCCGCGCTCGCCGATCGCCGCGGATGACGTGGCCGTCGCCGCAGCCGAGGCGGAGGCCGAGCTCGCGGTCGGGTTCTTCGGGTCGCGGTTCGAACGGGCGACTCCGGGCGAACGGGAGTACCTGCGAGCCATGGCCGATATCGCGGCCGGTCGTGACGAGCCGGATGACGCAGACGCCGTCCCCACCGCCGACGTCGCCGCACATCTCGGACGTAGGCCGCAGTCGCTGTCACCCGCCCGCGACGCGCTGCTGAAAAAGGGCCTCATCTACTCGGGTGAGCGTGGCCGAATCGCCTTCACCGTCCCGCACTTCGGCCGCTACCTCCGCGACCACACCGCCTGACCTGCGGCTCATCGAGGCAGTACGGCAGTACGGCATGTCTGCTACGGTTGGCCGTATGAAAACCACGGTGATACTCCCTGACGCCCTTGCCGAGGAGGCCAAGCAGCTTGGGCGGCAACAGGGCACGACGCTTCGCGACCTCATCGTCAGTGGGCTGCGCTCCGAGATCGACCGTCGCCGGAACGCGGCTCGGGTCGACTTCCACTTTCCCTCGGTCGCCGGCCGCGGGCTCGTGGTTGGTCTCGAGCCGGCCGACACCATCGCCGCCAGCTACGGCCTGGACGACACGGCCAGATCGTCCCGGGTGAGCCGGTGATCGCGCTCGACACCAACCTTCTCGTCTACGCCCATCGCCAGGACTCGCCACACCACCAGGTCGCCGCCGCTGCTCTCGAGCGCGCCGTGGCCGCTCCGGGCGGATGCGCGGTGCCGTGGCCCTGCATCCACGAGTTCCTCGCCGTCGTGACCCACCCGCGCATCTACGACCCGCCGAGCCCCGTGGTCAATGCGCTCGCTGCGGTCCAGGCCCTGGTCGACGCTCCAGGGGTCCATCTCATCGGCGAGGGCGCAGACCATGCCGAACGCCTCGGCGCACTTCTCCGGTCCGCGCCCGTGGACGGGCCTCGCGTGCATGACGCCCGCGTCGCAGCCATCTGTCTCTCGCACGGCGTCGACGCACTGTGGTCGGCCGACCGCGACTTCAGTTGGTTCCCCGACCTCCGTGTCGTCAACCCTTTGGTTGGCGCCTGACCGCGATGACGCAGGTGGCTACCGCTGCGGCGCCCGCTCGCCTCGGCGGTGGTGCAGCAACTCCGCCGGCCACCGTGGTGCAGGTCGGAGAGGATGAGCCCAGGGGGCGTCAGCGGGAGCGCTTGATCTCGTCGGCGAGCAGCCGCAGAGACAGGCTGTGGCGCTCCGGGGGGAGCCGGTCGAGGGCGGTTCGGGCGTAGGCCAGCCCTCCGGTCTGGTCGCCGGACGTGGCGAGCATGAGGCCACGGTGCAGCTCGATATGGGTGGCGAACCGGGGCAGGGTGGCAGGTCGGGTCCGGTCGGCGGCGGCGTGTGCTGCGACTGCGCGCGGCTCGTCACCGAGGCGAGACCAAAGCATGGAGGCGAAGGTGTTCATCCGCCATTCGGGGACCGCGAAGTCGCTGGTCTGGTCGATGGACCCGACCTGGTCGAAAACGCGTTGCGCCTGGTCCATGGCAGTGACGGCGGTGGCATGGTCTCCGGTCGCTCCGGCGATGTGGGCGTGGGCGACGAGGGCGTTGAGTCGGCCGAGGGACGGCCGCTCGGACAACGCGATGGCGTGGTCGGCGAGCAGACGTGCCGCGGGCAACTCAGCGGCTTCGTAGGCGAGGGCGAGGGCAGCGCGTCCGCGGACCCAGACACGGGTCGGGTTGTCACCGGACCGGTCCGCAACGGTAGCGGCGAGTTGGTACCAGCGAAGGGCGCCGCCCGAGCCGTTGTTGACGGGCAGAGTCTTGCCGTAGACGGTCATCATCCGGGCGGCCGGTGCCCAGATCTTCGGGTCGTCGACGAACTGCTGGAGCCGAACCAGGTCGGTGACGAGACGGGCGGACAGGGTGCTGGCGCCGAGGGTCATGTAGTCCCGGCCGTAACTCTCGGCGCGGTCCTGCCATTGTTCGATGGGGCTGGGTTCGGCGAGGGCCTCGGTGAACGCTCCATGAAGTGCCTCGGACATCACCATGGGAGCCAGGGTGGCGGTTGCGAGGCCGGTGAGGAGGGTTCTGCGGTGCATGTCGTCTCCAAGCGCGCGCTCGTAGGCCAGGACGACACCGGGAGTCGGCGTCCGTCTGCCGGTCTCCACGTTGGCCAGGTGTCCACGGCTGAAGTGCGTCCTCGCTGCCATGGCCGACAGACTCAGGCCGGCGTCTTCGCGTGCCTGCCTCAGTGACGCGCCAATGTCTGAGATCACCAGCACCCGCCGTACCTCCTGAAGACACGTGAAGACAGCGAGTGCATTCCCGTGACGCTGCGGCGCCGGCACGCTGTCCGGTATGGACGATCTCCAGCGTACGACGTCACGAACGACGGCCGCTCTGAGCGGCGGGACCGGCGGTGCCGGACCGACCAGGACCCACGGCCGGCTTTGTCACCCATGTGGCGAAAGAGGGCCGGACCTGGATGTTGGGCTGGCAGGCTGGCCGGGCGTTCGCGCGTTGCGGGTCCCGGCACATCCGGACGAGTCGGTCTCGGTGGTGACGGTGGCGGTGTCGGCAGTAGCGCTGAGCGATGCGATCGGCGGAGGTCTGCTGGATGACTCGGTGCAGGGCACGGCGGACGGCGGCCGGTACGTGATGTACCTCGATGAGGAACGAGTAGCCAAGGGCCTGCCCGACAACCCGCGCGCGGCGTCTCTCGCTGTCCGGCTGGGTCACGTCGACCGGACGTGGCTGGCGGACCTCCGCGGTGATGTTCTCGTCGTCGGCTGTACGGTTCGCGGCGGTGACCTTGACGTGCCGCGCGGCGTTGTCGCGGCAGCCCGCCGGTTCCTGCTGCCGGTCGCGCAGAGAACGGCGGGCACAGGTCCCCACCCCGGACGCTGACCACCTCCCGGCATCCCACCCTCATCCGGTTCCTCGCCCGCCGTGTCGCGAACCCACTGGTCGGCGCCTGACTCCGTTCGCACCAATAGGCGGCAGCGTCCCACCCCGTCCGGTGGCAGCCCGCGGACCGGTAGGCGGCGGTGTCACCCAGTGAGGCGGCAGCCGCCACACCGTCAGGCGGCGGTCTCCACGCCGCCGCGCAGCCGCTCGGATGGCGCCGGCGCACCCGCCTGGCCGCTCGCGATCGGGCGAAATCGCCTGAGCCGCAGGCTGTTCGTGACGACGAAAACCGAGGAGAACGCCATCGCCGCGCCAGCGAGCATCGGGCTCAGCAGCCCGGCCGCAGCGACCGGCAGCGCGGCCACGTTATATGCGAATGCCCAGAACAGGTTGCCCTTGATCGTGCGCAGGGTTCGCCGGGACAGTCGGATGGCGTCGGCCGCCGCTCGCAGATCGCCTCCCACCAGGGTGAGGTCGGAGGCCGCGATCGCGACGTCGGTGCCGGTGCCCATGGCCAGCCCGAGATCGGCAGCCGCCAGTGCGGCGGCGTCGTTGACCCCGTCGCCGATCATCGCCACCACTCGGCCCTCGCGCTGGAGCCGCTGCACGGCATCCACCTTGCCTTGGGGAAGCACCTCGGCGATCACCTCGTCGATCCCCACCTCGTGCGCCACGGCCCGCGCCGCACGTTCGTTGTCGCCGGTGAGCAGCATCGGGGTCAGGCCGAGCGCGCGGAGCTGCCGCACGGCATCCGCAGAGGTGGGCCTGACCGTGTCGGCGACCACCACGACTCCTCGGGCTGCGCCATCCCACCCGACCATCACCGGAGTGTGCCCGCGCGACTCCGCCTCGGCGACAACGCGGTTCAACTCAGCAGGAACGGCAACCGACCGCTCGGCACACAGCCGCGCCCGGCCAATGGTGACGGCCCGGCCCGCAACGATGCCGTGCACCCCGAGACCCGCGTCGTTCTCGAACCCCGCAACCGGCGGCAGTACGCCGAGCCGTTCCACAGCGCCAGCCGCGACGGCCCGAGCGATGGGATGCTCGGAGGCGTCTTCGACGGCGCCGGCACACCAGAGCACGTCGTCGGCCGACTCACCGTCGGCCGCGACCACCTCGACCAGCGACATGCGCCCAGTCGTGACGGTGCCGGTCTTGTCGAGCACCACGGTGTCCACCTGGCGGGTTGACTCCAGCACCTCGGGGCCCGTGATGAGGATGCCGAGCTGGGCGCCTCGGCCGGTGCCCACCATGAGCGCGGTCGGCGTGGCCAGGCCGAGCGCGCAGGGGCAGGCGATGATCAGCACGGCGACTGCTGCGGTGAACGCGGTCGCCGCCGCGGCACCGGTGGCCAGCCACCAGCCGAGGGTGCCGACGGCGAGCAGCAGCACGACCGGCACGAACACTCCGGAGACGCGATCGGCGAGCCGTTGCACCTGCGCCTTGCCGGCCTGCGCATCCTCGACCATCCGACCCAGCTGGGCCAGCTGGGTCGCGGCGCCGACCCGGGTGGCCCGCACCAGCAGCCGCCCGGCGACGTTGACCGTGCCGCCCACCACCGGCCCGCCCGGCCCGACGTCGACCGGCACCGATTCCCCGGTGAGCATCGAGGTGTCCACGGCCGACATGCCATCCTCGACGACGCCGTCGGTGGCGACCTTTTCACCCGGCCGGATGACGAACCGGTCACCGACAACGAGGGCACCGACGGCGATTCGGGTCTCATGACCGTCGCGGATGACGGCCACGTCCTTCGCGCCCAGGTCGAGCAGGGCACGGAGCGCCGCACCGGCCCGGCGGGTGGCGCGGGCCTCGAGGTACCGCCCGGTCAGGACGAACGTGGTCACCCCGGCGGCGACTTCAAGGTAGATACCCATCGACCCGTCGATGCGGGCCGCGGTGAACTCGAAGGAGTGCGTCATGCCCGGCATCCCCGCGTCGCCGACCGTGAGGGCATAGAGGGACCAGCCGAACGCGGCGAGGACGCCGATGGAGACGAGAGTGTCCATCGTGGTGGCGCCGTGCCGGGCGTTGACCCAGGCGGCACGGTGGAACGGCCACGCACCCCATGCCACGACGGGCGCCGCGAGAATGAGCGAGAGCCACTGCCAGTGGGTGAACTGGAAGGCGGGGATCATCGCCATGGCGACTACTGGCGCCGACAGTCCGACCGAGACGAACAATCGCTGCCGTAGCGCGCTCAGGTGAGGGTCGGCGGGGTCGCCGTTCTGGTGCTGTCCGAGACGGCCAGGGCGCTGCGAGGCGGCGCGGGTCGGGGCGGTGGGCTGCGAGTCGGTGGGTTGGGGGCCGACGCGGGTCGGTGCGGTGGGCTGCGGGGTGGCGGGCTGCGAGGCGGCGCGGGTCGGGGCGGTGGGCTGCGAGGTGGCGGGCTGGGGGTCGGCGGATGGCGACGCGAACGGCTCGGGGCGAAGAGCCGCGCGGTATCCGGTGCCCTCGATGACGGCGATCAGCGCCATCGGGTCGGTGCCTTCGGGAATGGTGGCGCGGGCTGTAGCGGTGGCGTAGTTGACCGTGGCGCTGACCCCGTCGAGCGCGCTGAGCCGCTTCTCGACCCGAGCGGCACAGGAGGCGCACGTCATCCCGTCGATCACCAACTCGACCTGGCCGGTGGGTCGGTGTGGGGTCGTGGCACGCATGCCGACCACTCCTGTCGGTCACTCATGGGTTCAGCAAGTACCTCTCACCATATACCCATGGCGGGTATATGGTGAGAGGCGTTTTCGTCGCCCCGGACTCCTGGCCGGGAACCCCCGCCGGGTATCCTGCGGCACACCACCGAGGAGGTTGTTCGTGCCTGACAAGAACACCCGCGCGGCTGTGGTCCCGGGCTACATCGACACCAAGGACGCCCAACTCACCCGGTTGCGCCGGATCGAGGGTCAGGTGCGGGGTTTGCAGCGCATGGTCGAGAGCGACACCTACTGCATCGACATCCTTACTCAGGTGTCGGCGGCTACCAAGGCCCTCGAAGCGGTGGCCCTCGGCCTTCTCGACGACCACCTGCGGCACTGTGTGGCCGGTGCGGCCGAGGACCCCGCCAAGCTCGATGCGCGGGTCGCCGAGGCGAGCGCCGCGATCAGGCGCCTGGTGCGCTCCTGACTCCGGTTCCGTCGGCCGGGCCACTCACCGCCGGATGACGAATCGACACGTGGTGTTCTCCCACCGTGCCCACTCGCGGGATCCGGCATCGCGGACTTCGGCGTCCGGCGACTCCATCAGCCGGGAGTACGCCTCGACCAGCCGGCCCGTGCCGCCCCGGTCGGTGGGGTCGACGGCCGCTGCGTACTCCCCGAAACGGTGCCAGCCTCGGGGAACGCACAGCCGACCCGCTCGGTGATCCAGTCGACCTCGCTCCGGCTGGTGGTCGTGACCGCGACGAGAACCAGACCCAGCACGTGCGCCGGATGGGCCTGCGCGTAGGCCAGCGCGAGCGTCGAGCCCGAGCGTCTCTGCGCGGGCGTCATCCGAACTCGTCGAGAATTGCACCCAGATCGGGCGAACTCGACCAGGCTGTCCGGGCATAGAGAGACGTGAATCAGATGACCGAGTGCGACGTCAGCGACGCCGCCCTATGGGAGCGAGCTGGATCCGGCGACGGCCAGGCCTTCGGTGCGCTCTTCCAGCGGTACTCCGCGACCGTGTACAACCATGTGTTCCGGCGCACCGCGTCGTGGGAGCGCGCCGAGGAGGCGGTCTCGCTGGTCTTCCTCGAAGCATGGCGGCAGCGCGACCGGGTGGTCCCGGACGCCGACGGGCTGCTGTTGCCCTGGTTGCTCGGGGTGGCGAACAACGTCATCCGGCGGCAGAGCCGCACCCGGCTCCGGCACGCGCGGCTGCTGGCGCGGCTTCCGCCGCCCGCCGACCACCCCGACCACGCGCCGCTGGTCGACGCCCGCGACGCTGACCAGCGGCAGATGCGCGATGTGCTCGCCGCGATGGACGACCTCACTCCCACGGAGAAGGAGGTCATCGCGCTCTGCGTGTGGGCCGAACTCACCTACGAGCAGGCCGCAGTGGCGATGAGCGTGCCGGTCGGCACCGTCCGCTCGCGCCTGTCCCGGGCCCGCGGCAAGTTGCGCGCCCAGCAGTCTTCCTCAGGTACGACACGCGGCCTGAATCCCGACCTGACCACGAAGGAGTGACCGGAATGGACGCACTCACGCCGCCGCCGCCGCGCGAATTTCCTCGACACCGCGAGGCCGCCCTGGCCGAGGTGCTGCGCGACCTCGCCGAGCGGCCCGCCCTCCCACCCGCACACGTCGCCGTGCCACGCCGCCCTGCGTGGGTAGTCGGCGGGGTGGCCGCGGCCGGGGTGGCGGTCGCCGGTGCCGCGGTGGTCTCCGGCACCTTCTCCGAAGCGCAAGACCGCAGTCTCGTGCGCTGTCACAGCACCACCGAGCTCGGCAGCGCTGAGGAGTTCGACGGCACTGCCGTCGCCGCGGCCGACGCCGGCGGAGTTGTCACCCTCGACCGAGCGGTGGACGCGTGTGCGGACCTGTGGCGCCAAGGTGTGCTCGCTGCCAACGCGGCACAGCCGAACCCGCCCGGGGGGTTAGAGGTGAATGCCGTGGTCCCGGACCTCGTCGGGTGTGTGGATCCGGACGGTGTCGCGGCGGTGTTCCCCGGACAGGTCGGGTTGTGCGAGAGCTTGGGCCTGGACTCCCTCCTGGAGGTTCGCTGAGCCGGGGTCGAGCGCACTCGTGTGAGAGGCGCCCCGACCCTGGCTGGGGGGCGGCACCTCCCGCAGCATGGAGGCCGGGGGCGGCGCCGCCCCCGGCCTCCATGCCGAGCAAGTAGGGTCGCCGTCGGCTAGGTTCCGCTGGCCGAGAAGCGAATTGAACTGGTGCGGTCATTGAGACTGCCGAGGCCGGAGCACCCACAAATGACCACGGGGCCGCGGTTATTGGGATAGCGGTAGTGGCCGCTCTTGCACCCGGCGTACGAGCGTGCCGAGCCGATGGTGTTGTCCCAGCCCGACGGCATCGACGGGAAGTTCACGTAGCGACCACCCGTGCACCTGAAGTTGCTCTCAGCGACGGTCAACGTGAGCGAGCCGCCCCCGAACCCGGAATTCCGGTACTCGATGCCGACCACGGTTGAGCCGGCCGAGACGGCGTCGTTGGCGCTACCGACTGTCAGCGCGCCAGACCCGCTGAGGGCCGATGCGCGAGCGGCCGATGCGCGGCCCGCGAATGCACGACTATCGGTCAGGGTATCGAAGCACCGAGTACTCAGCGCCGGCCTGGTGGTGTCAGGCGTTGCGGTGAGTACGCAGTGCGCGCCTGGCTTAGCGCCGGAAGTGATGCCGAATGAGGCGGTTTCAGCCTGGGCCGCGGCAGGTGCGCCCCACACCAGCGCCGTCGCCGCTCCGATTACCAGTGTGGCCCTCTGTCGTCGATCCATTGGTGTCCTCCCTGAATATGTTCATCCAATCGGATGCTGACCATCGTGGCTCGAATCCACGGCCACGGCAACCGACGCCCGATGGCGGTCGGCTGTCTCCCGAGTGGCGCCACCAGGTCAGGCACGCGAGTCATGCCGACCACAGCACATCGATCGGCGTCGCGGCCAGCTTCGGCCCGAATGGCACCGCCGTGGGCCCGGTGTGCAGGACGAGGCCTGCGACGAACCGTGACCCCAGCCGATCCCGCAGCGTCGCCAACCACCGGAAGTCACGAGATCCGACGGTCGAACTGGCCTTCACCTCGATCGCTGCCACCCGGCCGTCGTCGGTCTCCAGAATCAGGTCGACCTCGGCACCATCGTGATCGCGAAAGTGGAAAAGCCGCGCGGCCTCATCGGACCAGGTGAGCTGTCGGCGGACCTCACCGGCGACGAAGCCCTCGAGCAACTGCCCGGCGGCCTCGGCGTTCGCGCCGGGTCCGACCCCGGTCGGCGACACGTTCATCAACCGGGCGGCCAGTCCGGTATCGAGGAGCGCCACCTTCGGTCGGGACACCACACGCTTGGTCAGGTTGGTGGACCATGCCGGCAGACGGTGGACGAGGTACAGGGTCTCCAATAGGTCGATGTACGGCCCGAGGGTGCGGACCGGGATGCCGACATCGCTCGAGAGGCCCGCCATGGTGATCTCCGTGGCGTTGCGAGAGGCCAGCATCCGCAGGAGCAGTGGCAGATCAGAAAGTCGGTGCAACCTCGAAACGTCCGGTGCGTCGCGTTCGACAATCCGTCGGATGTAATTGTCGAACCACGCCGCCCGACGTCGTCCGTCGGGACGGGTCAACGCCTCCGGGTATCCGCCACCGCATGCCCGGGTCAGGTAGTCCGCTCGGGTCAACTGGCTGCCGTGGTGGGTGAACGACGTCCCGGACAGCAGTCGATCGATGAACGTCTCGCGCTCGCCGGCGATCTCGCCCTGGCTGAAGCCGTACAACGTGATGTCCTCAGCCCGCCCCGCCAAGCTGTCGGCCGTGGTTGGCAGGTGCAAGAGGTCGGCGGAGCCGGTGAGGAGGAACTGGCCGGGCCGCTGATCGCGGTCAACGGCGAGTTTGAGTGCGAGCGTCAACGACGGCGCCCGTTGCACCTCGTCGATTGCCAGCAGACCGCCGGAATTCTGCTTCAGGAACCCCGCAGGGTCGGCCTGCGCCGCGGCGAGCGCGACGTCATCGTCCAGGGTGACCAGGTGCCCACTCCGCTCGTGGATGATCTGCGTGACCAGCGTCGTCTTGCCGACCTGTCGCGCTCCCTGCACCACCACCACTCTCGTGTCCTCCAACGACTCGCGCAGGCGTGACGTGACGTGGCGAGCGCGTTCGGGCGGGTTCACCAGCCCACCTTATCGGTGCATGCTCGCCGTTTTTCGGTGCGCGTCTCGCCGTTTTTCGGTGCGCGTCTCGCCGTTTTTCGGTGCGCGTCTCGCCGTTTTTCGGTGCGCGTCTCGCCGTTTTTCGGTGCGCGTCTCGGCGCGCCGGTCGGCTGGCGAGGGAGCCAGGGCTCGTCGAGTGGTTCACCAGCCGGCGCCCGCTGTGGCCGGGCATGACCGTCATCCCTCGCCCTTCTACGCTGGGCGAGTTCGAGAGGAGATCGGATGACGTTCGGCATGGCGATCCGCGAGGCTTTCCGCAAGTACTCGCAGTTCGAGGGGCGGGCGACTCGCCCGGAGTTCTGGTGGTGGGTGCTGTTTGTCGCCCTGGTGACAAGCGCACTTGGCTTGTTCTCGGTCGTGCCGCTGGGGGAGGGAGACCTCGGCACGCTGCTCAGCGGCATCTGGTGGATTGTCGTGGTGCTGCCGAGCCTGGCCGTCGCGGTCCGCCGACTCCGTGACGCCGGCCATCACGCCTGGTCGCTCCTCGTGCTGCTGGTGCCGGTGGCTGGGCAGGTGGTCGTGGCCATGCTGTGCTGCCAGCCGACCCGACCCGAGGGTGCGCCACCGGAGCCGGCCGTGCTGCCGCAGGACTGACGAGGCCCTCCCGCCGCCGGTGCGGCGGCTGCAGAGTCGCCCTATTGGTCGATTGTGCGGCGGCTGCAGAGTCGCCCTATTGGTCGATTGTGCGGCGGCTAGGGTGGCGTCACCATGGACGTGCTGCCCGACGTACTGCTCGTCGTCGTTTTCGTCATGTTCGGCGGGGTGTTCGCCGCGGCCGAGATCGCCCTGGTCTCACTGCGGGAGGGGCAGGTGGTCCGGCTCGAACGCCGCGGTCGACGCGGCCGGCGGGTCGCCGAACTGGCCCGTGACTCCACAGTCTTCCTCTCCGCCGTGCAGATCGGCGTGACCTTCGCCGGCTTCTTCTCCTCGGCGTTCGGTGCGGCCACCATCGCCCCCGCCCTCACCCCCCTGCTCGTCGGCCTCGGGCTCCCGCGGAGCGCGGCGGCAACCGCCGCCCTGGTGCTCCTCACCCTGGGCATCTCGTACCTCTCGCTCGTGCTCGGCGAGCTGGTGCCCAAGCGGGTCGCCATCCTGCGTGCTGAGCCGGTGGCTCTCGCCCTCGGCCCTCCGCTGGCCCGGTTCGCCTGGCTGCTGCGGCCGGTCATCTGGCTGCTCGGGGTGTCGAGCAACGCGGTACTCCGGCTGCTGCGGATCAACCCGGATGACGGTGCCGACGGGATCAGTGACGAGGAAGTGCGCGAACTGGTCACCACCCACGAGGGCTTCACCCCCGCCGAGCGGGCCTTGCTCAGCGACGTCATCGGCTCGTCGCGCCGGCTGGTGATCGAGGTCATGCGCCCACGAAGCGACGTCGTCGGCATCCGGGAGTCCTCGACCGTCGGTGAGGCCGCCGATCTGGTGCGTGACAAGCCGTACTCGCGGTACCCGGTCTTCCGCGGTTCGCTCGACGACATCACCGGCTTCGTCCACGTGCGGGATGTGTTGCAGGCGCTGCACGAACACGGGCCCCACGCCAAGGTAGCGAGCGTGCGCCGCGACATCCTCGCGTTGCCCGCCACGCTGCCGCTGCCGCCCGCGATGCAGCGGATGCGCGAAGAGGGTCATCACGTCGCGGTCGTGGTCGATGAGTACGGCGGCACCGACGGGGTGGTGACGCTGGAGGACCTGCTCGAGGAACTGGTGGGCGAGATCTGGGACGAGTACGACTCCGACGAGCAGGGCCACGAGTTGCGGTTGCACGAGTCGCGGATGCTCGACGGTTCCATCAACCTCGAGGAGTTCGCCGAACGCACCGGGGTGCGGCTTGATGACGGCCCCTACGAGACGGTGGCCGGATGGCTGCTTGCCCGCCTGGGGCGGCTCGCCGCAGTGGGTGACGTGGTCCGGGTCGAGGCAGCCGACGGCGACGAGCGCGACGCGCCTGCTGCCGGCGGGGCGGTGCTGGTCGAGGTCACCGAGGTCGCCCGGCGGCGGATCACCGCGGTGCGCGTCAGCCGGTCCTCGGATGACGATCCCGCACCTGCCGAGGAGGCGGCACCGGCCGACGAGGCGGCACCCGCCGATGCCGGCGTCGATGCCGCGGCCCCGGCTGAGCCCGACGAACGTGGGTGACAATCGCCGTCCGGACGAGGATCGTCACCCACGTCTGCGGCGCCGGTCCGGTGGGCGGTCCGGCGGGCGGCATCCGGATGACGCCGCGCTGCACGCGGGGGTCGCTCGGCATTTCTTACCACTGGGTATTACTGCGGCTATCCTTGCCGCATGCGCGTGACGAGCAAGGGCCAGGTGACCATTCCGCATGAGGTGCGGCGCCGGCTCGGCATCGAGCCGGGCTCCGAGGTCGACTTCGAGGTGCGCGACGACGTGGTGCAGTTGGTGCGCCGGCGGCGGGGTGACGGTGCGTCAGCGGTCGCCATGATGCGCGGCCGGGGTCGACGTGGGATGAGCACCGACGAGATCATGGCGCTCACTCGCGACCGGGAGTGAGGTGGCCTTCGGCACGCTCGTCGACACCAACGTCCTCCTCGACGTACTGACCGACGACCCGCGCTGGGGTGACTGGTCCGCCCGCCACCTCGCCGACGCGGTCGACGCCGGCCCGGTCGTGGTCAACCCGCTGGTGTACGCCGAGTTGTCGGTCGGGTTTGACCGCGTCGAGGATCTCGACGACGCCCTGCCAGCGTGGCTGGTCCGCGAGGATCTCCCCTGGGAGGCGGCCTTCCTCGCCGGCCGCTGCTTCGTGGAGTACCGCCGCAGTGGCGGGACCCGCAGTTCCCCGCTGCCCGACTTTTACATCGCCGCGCACGCTGCGGTCACCGGGAGAACGCTGCTCACTCGCGAC
>JBOFLG010000233.1:0-8443 GCA_051657745.1 Dermatophilaceae bacterium
CTGTCCACCCCGGAGGTGCGCGACCTGGTGGTCAAGGGAGCGACCTCGCTGGTCGCCGACCCGGTGCTGGTCCAGCTCGTCGAGCCGGTGACCCGGACCGCTGTCGCCTCGCCGGCCTTTACGCCGACCGTGCGCGGCACCGTCGCGGACGTCCACCGTGAGGTGGTCACCGCGCTCGGCAGTGGTACGTCCCGCGCCGTGACTCAGGACGGTGACTTCGTCGTCATCCGGCTCGGCCCGCTCGCCGAGACGCTGGGTGAGCGGCTCGAGGCCGAGGGAGTGCCAGCCGGAGCCTTTCTGACCGGCATCGACACGGCGGTGCCGGTGACGACGACCGAGCGGTTCGCCGTGGCCCGCGCCGCCTACGAGTCGGTTGAACGGGCGGCGCGGTGGGGCCCAGTGGCACTGGTGGTATTGCTCGCGCTGGGTGGTCTGCTCCTGGGCAATGCGGCGGCTGCGGCCGCGCGGTTCGGGACGGTCGGGATGCTGGGGTCGCTGTTGGTGGCGGCCGGGGTCTGGCCGGCGATGTCGATGGTGGGGGATCGGGTCGCCGACCCCGCCACTCGCACCATTGTCGAGCTGGCCCTGGATGCGTTGGTGGCCCCCTTGGTGCGGTCGGCACTCGCCGCGGCATGCGTGCTCGTGGTGCTCGCGGTGATTGGCGCCGCGGCGGGGCGCCAGGCGGCTGCGCTGGCCAGGCCACCGGGGCGGGGTGGGCCGGTGCCGGAGACGCGGGCGGGTCGTCGTTCGCGGGGTGGGCCGGTGCCGGAGACGCGGGCGGGTCGTCGTTCGCGGGGTGGGCCGGTGCCGGAGACGCGGGCGGGTCGTAGCTTGCGGGGTGGGCCGGTGCCGGAGACGCGGGCGGGTCGTAGCTTGCGGGGTGGGCCGGTGCCGGACACGCGGGCGGCTCGCTACTCGCGAGTCAGGGCTCGGAGATGACAGGCTTTCCGGATGCCGCGGCGCCTGCCGCGTCGATTGCGACCTGGGAGGATGCCACGATGTTCCAGCGGCTGGCCGTCGTGAACCGTGGGGAGTCGGCGATGCGGCTCATCCACGCCGTGCGTGACCTGAACGCTGCCGCCGCTCCCGGCGGGCCGCGCATCGAGGTCATTGCGCTCCACACCGCAGCAGAGCGGTCCGCGATGTTCGTGCGCGAGGCCGACCACGCCTACGACCTCGGCCCGGCCGTGAACCGGCCCTATCTCGACCACGCCGTCCTCGAGCGTGCGCTCCGCGAGACGGAGGCCGATGCCGCCTGGGTCGGCTGGGGCTTCGTGGCCGAGGACCCCGCGTTCGCCGAACTCTGCGGCCGGATCGGCGTCACGTTCGTCGGGCCCAGCCCGGAGGCGATGCGCAAGCTCGGCGACAAGATCGGCTCCAAGCTGATCGCCGAAGGCGTCGGCGTGCCGGTGGCCCCGTGGAGCAAGGGCGGGGTCGACACCCTCGAGGACGCCACCGCGGCGGCGAACCGGATCGGCTACCCATTGATGCTCAAGGCCACCGCGGGCGGTGGTGGGCGCGGCATCCGGCGGGTCGACTCCGACGCCGATCTCGAGCAGGCGTACACCCGCACGCGCGACGAGGCCGAGCGTGCCTTCGGCTCCGGAGTCGTGTTCCTGGAGAAGCTCGTCACCGGCGCGCGGCACGTCGAGGTGCAGGTCATCGCCGACGGGCAGGGCACCGCGTGGGCGATCGGTGTGCGCGATTGTTCGGTGCAGCGGCGCAATCAGAAGGTCATCGAGGAGTCGGCGTCGCCGGTGCTCGACCCGGCGCAGGTGCAAGAGTTGAAGGATTCCGCGGAACGGCTCGCGCTCGCCGTCGGGTACGCCGGTGCCGGCACCGTGGAGTTCCTGTACCACCCGGGCGAACGGTTCTTCGCGTTCCTGGAGGTCAACACTCGGCTCCAGGTCGAGCACCCGATCACCGAGATCGTCACCCGCACCGACCTGGTGCGCCTGCAACTGCACGTCGCCGCCGGCGGCCGGCTCGAGGGCGAGCGCCCCGCCGAGCTCGGCCACGCGGTCGAGGCCCGCCTCAACGCCGAGGACCCGGACCGTGACTTCGCCCCGTCGCCGGGCCGGATCGCCCATCTCGAACTGCCGGCCGGCCCCGGCATCCGGGTCGACACCGGGGTGGCGGAGGGCGATTCGATCCCTGCCGACTTCGACTCGATGATCGCCAAGATCATCGCCTTCGGACGCGACCGCGACGAGGCCCTGGCCCGGCTCCGTCGGGCGATGCGCGAGACGGTCGTGGTGATCGAGGGCGGTGCCACGAACAAGTCCTTCATCCTGGACCTGCTCGACCAGCCGGAGGTCGTGGCCGGCACCGCTGATACCGGCTGGATCGACCGTGTCCGTGCCGACGGTCGGTTGGTGGCGCACGAGCACAGCGGTGTCGCGCTGGTCGCGGCCGGTATCGAGGCGTACGAGGAGGCCGAGGCGATCGAACGCACCCGGCTCCTCGAGACCGCCCGCGGCGGTCGACCCCAGGTGCAGCACGACGTCGGCCGGGCCGTCGACCTGAAACTGCGCGGCGCGGGCTACCGGGTCACCGTGCACCGCATCGGCCCGGCGCGGTTCCGGGTGGGGGTCGCGGATGCCGGGGGTACGCCGGTCTCGGTTGACGCCGATGTCGAGCGGGTCGGGCCGTATGCGAGCCGGCTCCAGGTCGGCGGCCGGACGCACCGGCTGGTCACTGCCAGCCATGGGCCGGTGCAGCTGGTGGAGGTCGACGGCGTCACGCACCGGGTAAACCGCGACGAAGGTGGCGTACTCCGTTCTCCGGCACCGGCACTCGTGGTCGCGACTCCGGTTCCTCAAGGCGCGGTCGTCGCCGCTGGTTCGCCCGTGCTGGTGCTCGAGTCGATGAAGATGGAGACGATCCTGCCGGCGCCGTTCCCGGCCCGGGTCAAGGAACTCCTCGTCGCTGCGGGCAGCCAGGTCGAGACCGGTGCACCGCTGCTTCGGCTCGAACCCACCGGGGATGCCGAGGAGGCCACGCCATCCGGCCCGACCGGCCACGCCCGCGATCTTGACCTGCCCGCTGCGCTCGACGCCGACGATGTGCAGACCCGCGCGGCGCAGGGGCGTCAAGCGCTCGCCGCGATGCTGCTCGGCTACGACCTGGACCCCGGGCATGAACGGCGCACGCTGGCGGCGTACCTCGACGCCCGTGACGCCCTGGCCGCGAGCGGGCAGCCGCCGGTGGCCGCCGAGACCGCGCTGCTCGTGGTGCTCGCGGATGTGGCTGAGTTGAGCCGAAACCGCCCGGTCGAGGAGGAGGCGCACCTCGAGAACCGCGTGCACAGTCCGCGGGAGCACTTCCACACCTACCTCCAGACGCTCGACCCCGAGCGCGGTGGGCTCCCCGCCGACTTCGTGACCCGGCTGGAGCGGGTGTTGGCGCACTACGGCGTGATCGGCACCGAGCGCACCCCGCGGTTGGAGCAAGCGGTGTTCCGGGTGTTCCTCGCCCAGCAGCGCTCGGCCCCCGAAGTCGCCATGGCCACCGCGGTCCTGCAGCGGTGGCTCGTAGACCCGGCCCCCGAGCCGCCGCACGCGGTCGCGGCCCGCGAGTTGCTCGACCGGCTGGTCACCGCCACCCAATTGCGGTTCCCGCTGGTCGGCGACCTCGCGCGCAGCGTGCGGTTCCGCTGGTTCGACCAGCCGCTCGTCGATGCCGACCGGGCCAGCGTGCTGGGGGCGGTCGACGACGAGCTCGCGGCGATCGACGCCGCGACCGGCGAGGCCCGCACCGCCCGGGTGGACGCCCTCGCCGGCATCCCCGAACGGATCGTGCGGTTCCTCGCCGACCGGCTTCGGCATGGGGTGCGCGAGCGCGAACCGATGCTGGAGGTGCTGGTGAAGCGGCACTACCGCGAACACCAGCTGCACGACCTGGTCGAGCGCGCCGAAGGTGGCCGTGCCGTGGTCTCGGCGCGGTACCGCCTCGACGACCGCGACTCGCACCTGGTGAGCACGGTCGCCACCATCGACGAACTCACCCCGCACAGCGCGCTCGCCGATACCCTCGAGCACCTCGTCAGCGACCGCCCACCGGGCCACGTCGGCGTGGTCGACCTGTACCTGTACTGGGGCGACGCGCCGACCGATGGCGAGGCGGCGGCATCCGCGCTCGCCGAACGACTGTCCCGGATGCCGTTCGCGCACCATGCGCGCCGGGTCGCCGTGGGGATCGTGGCCGACGATGACCGCGAGGTCGTCTACGCCACGTTCCGGCGCCAGGATGATGGGTCGCTGTCCGAGGATCTCCCGGTGCGCGGCGTGCACCCGATGGTGGGCCGCCGGCTCAACCTATGGCGGTTGCGCGACTTCGACATCACCCGGCTTGATGCGCCCGAGGACGTGCTGCTGCTGCGGGCCGTCGCCCGGGGCAACCCGCAGGACCAGCGCCTGGTTGCGCTCGCCCAGGTGCGGCAGTTTGTGGTGGCGCGTGACGACAGTGGGCGAGTGACCGGGCTGCCGCATGTGGAGCGGGCGTTGGCCACCTGTTTGGAGGCAGTGCGTCGGGCGCGTCCGTCGGTGCCGGGCGTCCGGTTCGACATGAACCATGTGTGGCTGCATATCTGGCCCCCGGTCGAGGCCGACCTCGACCAGCTCACCGCGCTGCAGGCCAAGGTCGCCCCGATGACCGCCGGTGCCGGTGTCGAGGAGGTCCGGGTGGAGGGCCGGATCGCCGGCGACCGCGGGCACACCGTGCCGGTGTGTGCGCGGTTCTGGTACCAGCCCGGGTCCGGGGTCACCTTCACCGTGGAGCCCCCGCCGACCACCCGACTGGCGCCGCTGGACGCCTACGCGGAGAAGGTGGTTCGGGCCCGGCGGCGCGGGGTGGTCTACCCGTACGAGCTGGTGTCGCTGGTGGCCGGGAGCGGTGGCAGCGCGCAGGAACTCGACCTGGACTCCTCGGGCGCGCTGGTTCCGGTCGACCGGCCGTACGGCGAGAACAGCGCCGGGATCATCTGCGGCATCGTCACCACGCCCACCCCGGTGCACCCCGATGGGGTGAGCCGGGTGCTGCTCTGTGGCGACCCGCTCCGGGCACTCGGTGCGGTAGCCGAACCCGAGTGTGCCCGGATCATCGCCGCGCTCGACCTGGCCGAGCAGCGCGGACTGCCGGTCGAGTGGTTCGCGCTGTCGGCCGGGGCCCGGATTTCGATGGACTCGGGCACGGAGAACATGGACTGGGTTGCGCGGGCGTTGAAGCGGATCATCGAGTTCACCCAGGCCGGCGGCGAGATCAATATCGTGGTCGCCGGCATCAATGTCGGGGCGCAGCCGTACTGGAACGCTGAGGCGACCATGCTCATGCATACCCGCGGCATCCTGGTGATGACCCCCGACTCGGCGATGGTGCTCACCGGGAAGCAGTCGCTCGACTTCTCCGGTGGCGTGAGCGCGGAGGACAACTTCGGCATCGGCGGCTACGACCGGGTGATGGGCCCCAACGGCCAAGCGCAGTACTGGGCCAAGGACCTCGTCGAGGCGTACGGAATCCTGCTGTCGCACTACGACTCCACCTGGGTGGCGCCGGGGGAGAGCGGCCCGCGCCGCCGGCCGACCACCGACTCGACCGACCGCGACGTCAGTTCGTACCCGCACACCCTGGCGGGGAGCGACTTCACCACGGTCGGTGACATCTTCGCCGCCGCCACCAACCCGGACCGCAAGAAGCCGTTCGACATCCGCACCGTGATGCGCGCGGTCGCCGACCAGGACCACAGCACGCTCGAACGGTGGGCCGGGATGGCGGATGCCGAGACCGCCGTGGTGATGGACGCCCGGCTGGGCGGGCACTCGGTGTGCCTGCTCGGCATCGAGTCGAGATCCGTGCCGCGGCGCGGGTATCCGCCCACCGACGGCCCGGACACCTACACCGCGGGCACGTTGTTTCCGCGGTCGTCGAAGAAGGCGGCCCGAGCGATCAACGCCGCGAGTGGCAACCGTCCGCTGGTGGTGCTGGCCAACCTGTCCGGGTTCGACGGGTCGCCCGAGTCGATGCGGGCGTTGCAGCTCGAGTACGGCGCCGAGATCGGCCGGGCCGTGGTCAATTTCGACGGGCCCATCGTCTTCGTGGTCATCTCGCGGTACCACGGCGGCGCGTTCGTGGTGTTCTCCAAGACTCTCAATCCGCGGATGACGGTGCTCGCCGTCGAGGGCTCCTTCGCCTCCGTGATCGGTGGGGCACCCGCTGCCGCAGTCGTGTTCGCCCGAGAGGTCGACTCGCGCACGGCTGCCGACCCGCGGGTCACCGAGCTCGAGACCCGGATGGGCGCAGCCGATGGCAGCAGCCGGGCCATCCTCGCCACCGAGCTCGCCTCGGTGCGTACCGCGGTCCGGGCCGAGATGCTGGGGCTGGTGGCCGCCGAGTTCGACCGGGTCCACGACATTCACCGGGCAGTGCAGGTGGGGTCGGTCGACGCGGTCATCCCGGCACGCGACCTGCGCCCGCGGATCATCGCCGCGCTCGAGTCGCGTGAGTTCGACGACGGCCAGCCGATCGAGTGAGCAGGACATGCGGGGGAGCTCGACGACGCCGCGCGTGTCCTGCTGGCTGCGGCGAGCGCCCGTGGCGTCGAGTGCGCAGACCTCGCCGCCGGCCGTGACGTCGACACCCCCGCTCAGCTGCGCCGCGTACGGACCACCGACCGAGGCTGACGGCCGGATGACGACCGCCGCCCGCCGCGTCATCCGATGGCGTCGGTCCGGCATCAGGCACCGTTCGACGGCGGCGGCGCCGACACCGACGGGCCCCGAGCGATCGGCATCTCGCACGGGGCCCGTCGTTCAATGGCCTACTTTTCGATACTGATCACCGGGCAGTTCACGATGACGCCGATGGCACCCCAGTCGGCACCACCCGGCCCGGTGACAACCCCGTCCTCGGCCAGGCGCTCGATCGAGTCGAAGTCGTCCTGCCGAGTGTTGGCTCCGGCCGCGGCGGCTGCGTCCGTCCATGCGGTGGCGTGCACATCCCACAGCGGGCTGTAGTCCTGGTCTCCGGCGAGGGTCTGGATGACGTTGAGCGGGTCGCCCTCACCGCGCAGGGCCGAGTTCAGCCCCTGCCGCTCCGGGTTGTTCGCGCCGGTTTGGCCGTTCACGAACGGCGCGATGCCCGAACGGGCCGAGGCTCGTGTGTTGCTGCCCAGCCCTGGGGCCGCGGTGAGCGCCGGAGCGTAGGTGACGCCCTCGAGCGCGGCCACGTCTGGCGCCGAGGAGTCGAACGACACGTAGTAGACCTCGTCGCCTTCGTAGAAGCCTTCGGTCTCCTGGAACACGGCACGGCCGTTGCGGAGTGCGAGCAGCTTGTCGGCGCGCCCAGTGGCGTTGGCCACCTGGGGTGCGTTGATCACCGTGCCGTTCGGCAGCTCGACCAGCGGGCTGTACCCCGGTCGTCCGACAGCGCCCGGCTCGGCGCGGTTCGGCGGGAAGCCGTTCGGGCCCGGTTCGACGACTCGGACCGGGGCGAAGTCGACCGTGGCGCTGACGACGAGCACTCCACCGACATATCGCGCCTTCTGGACGGCCGCCGTGCCTCTGGTGTTGGCGAGTTTGGGGGAGTAGGTGACACCGCGGCGCCGGGCGTCGTCGCGGTTGCTTGACTCGGTGACCACGTAGTAGCCCCACGAGTTCGAGGCGCCGGCGACTCGGAGTCGCTGGGCCGGGAGGCTGGCCCGGTCGCGGGCGGTGTCCTCCTGTGCGGACCGGAGCAGCACCTCGCGCTGTTCGGTAGCGGTAGCGGTAGCGGGAGCGGCCGCGAATGAGACGGCCGCGGCGCCGGCGGCGGCGAGGGCCAGCAGCGTTCGGATACGGACATGTGGGTGAGCCATGGTGGAGTCTCCCTGCGTGTGATTTCTGACGCCCCGAGTAAACCCTCAGCAGGTCACGACAATGAGGGAAATCTTCTTTCGATCTCGTGACGAGAGAACGGAATTCCTTCGCGCTTCTTACGTCACTGTCTCGCCTCTGGCCGAGCCCGCCGGTCGAGGGAGAGGATTCGCGCTCGACTCGGTTTCGCGGGTGTCGTGAGTGGCGCGCTCGGTGAGGATGACGAGGTGCTGGTCGTTGATCGGGGCCGGGAATCTGACCTGGCTGCCACCGATCTGCCGCCCGCCGACCGGGGGTCGTCGTGGTGCCCTGCGCCGAGGTCCGCCCGGGTTGTGGCCGGTCGTGGTCTTCCGTCTCTCGCTTTTCGCTGGAGAGCGAACCGTCTGAGGGTCAACGAGACTCGTCATCCACACCCCCTTTCATTCGTACGCGCGTACGAGTACTCTAGGGGTATGGACCGGGGAGGATTCAGCAGCCGCGTCGCGGCACTGCGCGCGGAGTGTGTGGCGCTTGGTCGTGAGTTGGTTGTCGAGGGGGCGTCGCTGTCGGTGGTGGAGGCGTTCGAGGTCGGTGGGGAGTTGCAGGGCCTGGTGAAC
>JBOFLG010000234.1:0-1571 GCA_051657745.1 Dermatophilaceae bacterium
GAAGGTCGGCCCGATGTCCCGCATCCATGCGTCATCCAGTGGCGCCGTGACGACGTGGATGCCGTCGCCGCACCACCCGCGGGCGCTCGCCGCAGCGGCCGGCGCGGCCAGCACGGTCACCGGTTCGAACCGGGCCACCGCCCGTGCCACCTCCGACCAGGTCCGGCGCGCGGCGTCGGCATCCGCCTCGGTGTCACCGAGGGTGTAGCCGGATGACGGCCACGCCATCCAGGTGCGGTGGTGGGGCGCCCACTCCGGCGGCATCCGCCATGGGCCGGGGGCGGTCGTCATCCGCTCATCCCTTCCGGCGGTGCTCGGCCCGAACCGGCGCGGCGAGAATTGAGTAGGAGTCGGGGCGTCGGGTGGCCAGGAACGGGAACAGGTCGAGCCAGTCTCGGCCCTGGGCGAGGTCGAGGTCGGCGACCAGCGCGACCGTCTCGGCGCGCGGCGCCCGCACGAGCACCCGGCCGTAGGGGTCGGCAATGAAGCTCGACCCGTAGAACGTGACGATCCCCTCGGCGCCGTATCGGTTCGGGACCACCACGAACAGCCCGTTCGCGATGGCGTGACCCACGATGGTGTGCTCCCACAGTGGCTGGGTGTCGAAGTCGGGGTGGTCGGGTTCGGAGCCGATCGCGGTCGGGTACGCCAGCACGTGGGCGCCGCCGATCGCGTAGGCGCGGGCCACCTCCGGGAACCACTCGTCCCAGCAGGTGGGGAGCCCGAGCCGGACCCCGAGCGCGGCAACGTCGTAGACGGGGTAGGCGTCGGTCGCGGGGCCCGGGCGGAAGTACGTGTCTTCGTAGTAGCCGGCGGTGACCGGGATATGCGTCTTCCGGGTGCGGCCGACCAGGGTGCCGTCCGGGGCCACGAGCACCGCGGTGTTGAAGCCGAGGCCGTCGTCGGTGTGGTTGGTGGCCGAGGATTTCTCGTACAGGCTGGCGTGCACATGGATGCCGGTGGCCGCAGCCGCCGCGCGGGCGAACTCCATGGTGGGGCCGTCATCCAGCGACTCCGCAGTCGCGTCCGGCCGGCCGTCGGGCTGGGTATCGGCGGGGTAGCGGGAGAGCGTGAGCTCGGGGAGGAACACCACCTGGGCGCCGGCGTCGGCGCAGGTGCGGATGCCGTCGAGCAGGGTGGCGCGCAGCCGCTCACCGTCGGGGTCCCAGGCATGCTGGACCACCCCGACGCGCACCGCAGATTCGGTGGGCTGGTGGACGCGCGCGGGTGACGGCGGCACGGTCGCCGCGCTGATGAGACGCATGGCGTCAGTATGCCCAGGTGAGAGGGCTGCTGGTACCCACCAATCGGTAGCCACGTAGCATCTCGCCGGATGAGGCACAGCAGGTTTTGGGAGTTGATGGCCGAGGAGTTTGGGGCCGCTTACGCCGACTCCCTGGCGGCGTCGCAGGTGATGGCTGCGCTTGGCGGCCGCACCGCGCGGGAAGCCCTCGACGCCGGCATCCCACCGCGCGAGGTGTGGGCCGCGCTCTGCGACGCTGCCGACGTACCGGAGGAGCGTCGGCACGGCCGCGATGGGTCGCGGCGCCACTGACGTCCCGGCGCCACTG
>JBOFLG010000235.1:0-3190 GCA_051657745.1 Dermatophilaceae bacterium
CCCTCTACGTGAACGGGGAACTCGTCGGCGAGGACTCGGTGCCGATCACCACGGAACGCTCGTTCAACGCCGAGACCGTCACGTTCACCGCCTCCTACCCGTTCACCCTCGCGATCGAGGCCAAGGACTACACGGAGACCGACTCCGGCCTGGAGTACATCGGCGACTCCGGGCAACAGATGGGCGACGGCGGGCTCATCGCCCAGATCACCGACGACGCCACCGGCGAGGTCGTAGCGGCCACCGGAGACGACTGGGCCACCCTCGTCACGCACCGAGCACCCCTCAACACCGAGTGCGAGGACGACCCCGACCCCGACGCGACCTGTCAGTTCGAGACCACCGACAGCCCCGCGAACTGGGCGGCGGCCGAATTCGACGACCGCGCCTGGACACCCGCGACGGTGTGGTCCGAGGCCGACGTCTCTCCGCGCGACGGCTACGACGAGATCACCTGGGATGACGCGGCCGAACTGATCTGGAGCACCGACCTCAACGTCGACAACACGGTCCTGGCACGCACGACCGTCGAGGGGTAGCACGCAGGCGTCTGGCCCGCCTGGCGGTCGCGTGCCAGGCTCTCCGACCCCGACCCCGACCCCGACCCCGGTCGCGTCGCCGGCGCCGCGGTCGGCGAGCCTGGTCGCATGACGACGCTCGCCGGACCTACCGAAGGCACGCCACCGACCACGACTCCGATGCCGCGATGACCCGAACCGGCCTGCGCAGCGGCCTCGCGGTCGGAGCATCAGGGGCGGTGGCGATGGGCAGCGCCGCACCGGCGCTGAAGCTGCTCGCGGCCACCGACCTCTCCGCGGTCAACGTCATCCAGGCTCGCACCGTGGTCGGCGCGCTGGCGCTGCTCGCCGCCACGCTGTTCCTGCGGCGGGGTCGGATGGCGATCCCGCAGCGGCACTGGTGGCTGGTCGCCACGTACGGCATCGTGACCATCGCGGTCAACCAAGTCCTATACGTGGTCGCGCTTGGTCGGTTGCCGGTGGGGGTGGCCCTGCTGCTGGAGTACCTCGCGCCGGTCCTCGTCGCGCTGTGGGTCCGGTTCGTCCAGCGCCGCATCGTGCCCGCGCTGCTGTGGGTGGGCATCCTGGTGCTGCTCGTCGGGCTCGCCCTGGTCAGCCAGGTCGGCACCGCTGCCCGCGGCCTGGACGGGCTCGGGGTGCTGTTCGGGCTGCTCGCGGCGCTGACCCTCGCCTGCCGATTCCTGCTCGTCGAGCACGGCCTGCGCAGCCACGACCCGCTGGTCATGGCCACCTGGGGCACCTGCCTCGGCGCGGTCGCACTGGTTGCGGCAGCACCCGTCGCGCCATTCCCCGTGGCGGTGCTCGGCCAGACCGCGTCGTCGAACGGGGCCTCGGCCCCGGTGTGGGCGCTGGTGCTGTACGTCGGGCTGGTCGGGATGGCCGGGGCGATCCTGCTGAGCGCGGTGGCGCAGCGCACTCTGCCGTCGACGTCCGCCAGCCTGATTGCCGCGCTCGAGATCGTCGTCGGCGGGATCCTGGCAACCGCCGTACTCCGTGAACACCTCACTGCGGCACAGTGGGTCGGGTCGGCGGCGATGCTGGCCGGCATCGTCCTGGCGCAGCTCGCGGTCGCGCGGCGGGGCGGCATCCGGGGTGATCCCCCACTGGCGTGACGGCATCCGCCGCGACCGCGACCTCTGACCACCACCCCGGGCCAGACCGTCCCGGCGCAGCCGCGCACGACACCGACGCTGCACAGCGGTCGGCATTCCGCTAGAGTCCGCAGAAGCAGGTGCGAGGAAGCCGGTGAGAGTCCGGCGCAGTCGCGCTACTGTGACGCCGCCTCCGCGAAAGCGGCTGTGGTGGAGCCAGACCCGAGCATCTGCCATCCATCCATCGACCGGGGACGCATGAATCCCCCGAGGAGGCCTGATGTCACACTCAGCCGCACTTCCCGCCACCGACACCACGATCGTCGCCGCACCCGTCATCCCACCAGTTCCGCTGCGTGAGTTGGCGCCCTGGACGGTGTTTTTCGGGCTTCTCGGCCTCGTCGTGATTTTCTTCGTGAGCGCAGAGCAGGGCACGGCGCTGGTTCCGGCGAACAGCCCGGCCATCGAGTTCCTCCATGACGGGCGCCACCTGCTCGGGTTCCCCGGCCACTGACGCCAGGGCCCAGCGGCCCGAGGAGTCAACACGCCCGGCGCGGCAACGCACGGAGAAGTCTCGGAGCCGCGACCGGCACTGCGACATCACTCGTTGGCTGTTCACCACTGGCGCCTGCGCCGCCCTTACTCCCGTGAGTCCGATCCGCCCGTGGCTGCCAGCGGAACCTTCTGCGTCCCTCGCTCCGCACAGATCGGGGGCGCCGAATGTCGTTCCGCGGCTGGAAGATCGCGAACGACGCGGATCGCGTGCGTCATCCCGGATGACGTCCGCCCTTCCGGATGATGCCACGCCTCACCGCCGTCGCACCGTTTCGCCTACCCCCATCGTTGTGATCGGACCCTGATGACCGCACGCGCCTTCCTTATCCGCGGCCTCCTTGCCGGGCTGCTCGCCGGGCTCGCCGCCTTCGTCGTCGCGTACACCCTCGGCGAACCACACGTCGACCAGGCCATCGCCCTCGAGCAGGCGGCAGCAGCAACGCCTGACGCGGATGCGGCGGCACCCGGCACGGATGACGACCCCACGGCATCCAGCGCGGCCGAGGGAGCCACCGTCTCGCGGCCGACCCAGCGCACCTGGGGCCTCCTCAGCGGCACGCTGGCGGTGGCGATCGGGCTCGGCGGGGCCGTCGCGCTGGGCGCCGCGGCGTGTATCGGCCGGGTCGGGCGGCTTGGGGTCGTCGGAAGCACGGCGCTGGTTACGACGACCGGGTTCGTGGCGGTGGCCTTCGTTCCGTTCCTCAAGTACCCGGCCAATCCGCCGGCGGTCGACGATCCGGAGACGCTCGGCCCCCGCACCGCGCTGTACTTCGGATTCGTGCTGGTCTCGCTCGTCGCGGCCGGCGTTGCGGTCGCCGCCGCCGCCCATCTCGCGCCGCGGACGGGAGGGTACGCCGCCACCGTAGCCAGTACTGCCGGATATCTCACCGTCGTGGTGACTGCGGGCCTGGCGCTCCCCGCCGGCACCGTGATCGGCGACTTCCCCGGTGACACGCTGTGGTTCTTCCGCCGAGCCTCCCTGCTCGCCCTGACCACCATGTGGAC
>JBOFLG010000236.1:0-7739 GCA_051657745.1 Dermatophilaceae bacterium
CGAGGGGTCGGCATACGACGCGGCGATGTCGCCGGGCCGCCGGGCGACAATCTCGTAGGGCAGTTCATGGCCGCAGGCGCGCTCGAACGCGTGCAGCAACTCGAGCACTGACGTGCCGCGCCCGGTGCCGAGGTTCCACGTCGACACCGGCTGGTCGGTGCTAGCCAGCCGCTGCAGCGCCGCGACATGCCCGGCGGCCAGGTCATCGACGTGGATGTAGTCGCGCACCCCGGTGCCGTCGGGCGTCGGATAGTCGCCGCCGAACACCGACAACTTCTCGCGCCGCCCCACGGCCACCTGTGCGAGGTACGGCATCAGGTTGTTGGGCGTCTCGCTCGGGTCCTCGCCGATGCTGCCCGACGGGTGTGCGCCGACCGGGTTGAAGTACCGCAGCAGCGCCACCCGCCACGCCGGGTCGGCCACCGCGACGTCGCGGAGCACCTGCTCCTGCATCACCTTCGACCAGCCGTAGGGGTTAGTCGCCGAGGTGGGGAGGTCTTCGTGCATCGGTACCGGTGCGTCGGCGCCGTAGACCGTGGCGGATGACGAGAACACCAGACGGTGCACGCCGTGTCGGCGCATCGAGCGCACCAGCGAGAACGTCGAGCCGAGGTTGTTCTCGTAGTACTCCAGCGGCTTCGCCACGCTCTCGCCCACCGCCTTGTACCCGGCGAAGTGGATGACGGCGTCGAATGCCTGGTGCGCGAACAGGTGCTCCGTCTTGTCGTGGTCGGTGAGGTCGAACGAGCGCACGTCGAGCGCTCGCCCGGTGAGCGATTCGAGCCGCTCCACCACCGAGGGCGTGGCGTTGGCGAACGAGTCGACCACCACCACCTCATGCTGGGCCGCGACGAGTTGAACGACGGTGTGGGAGCCGATGTAGCCGGCGCCACCGGAGACGAGAACACGCACCGCCCGACCATAGCGAGTGTGGCGGGGCGCTCGGTGGTGGGCGGGGCGCCCGGCGCACTTGTCCACAGGTTCGATGGGCCGGGTTGCCGGGAGCCGGGTGGGTGCGACAGGCTGTGCACCCGTCGGGGTGGTGTAGCTCGTCAGAAAGTTGATCGTGGTCGTCGTCGTGGGGGATGTGAGCGTGGTGGGTGGTTTTCCGGAGCCGAAGGTCGTAGTGGCCGGGTCGCCGGTGGGGTTGCGGCGGGTGCGGGGTGGGTTCGCCGATGAGGTGGAGTCGGGGCAGTCGCTACGGCTCGCACCCCACGCACCAGCGGAGAGCCGGTGCGCATGAGTTCACCGAGAGTGCGAGTTCGTCGACCGACGGTCCCGCGTGGCCCGGCGTGGGTCATCGTGCTCGCGCGGGTGCGTGTCCCGCTCGTCGTCGCGGCGGCCCTGGTCCTGGCGCTGGGGGATGTCGTGACCGACTCGTCGTGGGTCGTCCGGGGGTGCGCGGTACTCGCGATCATCGGTGGGTTGTCGGGCCACTCCGCTCTCGGGCGCGTCGCTGTGCGGCCGTGTGGTCTGCGCTTTCCGGTGCGCGGTCGGTGGGTGGCGGTCAACAGTCCCGCGACGAAGGTGCCGAGCCACGGGGTCCACGCCCACGGGCAGACGTACGCGGTCGACATCCTCCACGTGCCCCACGGCGACTGGTCGTTGAACCCGACGTGGTCGGGCCCACACACCCGCCCGGCGGAGGAATACCCGGGGTGGGGGCAGCCGGTGCTCGCACCCGCCGACGGCACCGTCATCCGTGCGAAGAACGGCCAGCGGGACCATCGGGCTCGAGTCTCCTGGCTCGGCTACGGGCTGATGATGCTCGAGGGGATGGCCTACGAGGTGACCGGGCGCCTCCTCGGCAACCACGTCATCATCGAGGTCGGGCCGCACACGTATGTCGTCCTGGCCCACCTGCGCCGCGGCTCGGTGCGGGTCGTTCCCGGCGATCGGGTCCAAGCCGGTGAGGTGCTCGGCGAGTGCGGCAACTCCGGCAATACCAGTGAGCCACAGGTGCACCTGCAGGTGATGGACCATCCGCGCGCCTGGCTGGCCGCCGGGCTGCCGATGTACTTCACTGACGTCACGGATGACGACGGCGCCCCACTCGAAATCCCGGCTGACTACCAGGCGGGCAATTCGCCAGGGCCTCCAGACGGGTGACAGTCGCAGAGGTCGGCCGCGGGTGACTCGGCCCGCGGACCGAGCCGGGCGGTGCCCACCGCGGATGCGTCAGTCGTCTTTCGGGAGCGCGAGGTTGAGCGCCCAGGAGACGAGCGTGATGATCAGAGCGGCCAGGACTGCATCCCAGAAGAAGTCGTCGACCGTGAATGCCAGGCCGAGCGGGCCGCTGACCCACGCGGTGATCTGCAGCATCAACGCGTTGACGACGAAGGTGAACAGCCCCAGGGTGAGCACGATGAGAGGGAACGAGAAGAACTTGGCGATCGGTGCGACCACGGCGTTGATCGCACCAAAGAGCAGCGCCACCAGCACGATGGTCAGCAGCCGGGAGCCGAGCGAAGTGTCGTCCTCGGCGAGATCGACACCGTCGACCACGAGCGCGGCCACCCACAGTGCCACAGCGTTGACACCGACACGAAGCAGAAGGTTCTTCACAATGCGGCATTCTGACAGATGGCGTGGCGGAATCCGCTCGTACAGTAGAGGAATGACGGACACCGTGCGGCTGCGCGCCGCCCTCGGCGGGCTGCCTTCATACACACCGGGCCGGCCGGCCCCGGCGCGCGGTGGAGCGACCGCGTACAAGATCAGTTCGAACGAGAACCCGTACCCGCCGCTGCCGAGCGTGCTCGAGGCGCTGCGTGATGCGGCATCCAGCATGAACCGCTACCCCGACATGGGGGTCGCGGCGCTGACCTCGGCGCTCGCGGCCCGGCACGGGGTGCCGGTGGCGCGGGTGTCCACCGGGCCGGGGTCAGTGGGCGTGCTCGACCAGTTGATCACCGCCACCTGCGACGCTGGCGACGAGGTGGTGTTTGCCTGGCGGTCGTTCGAGGCGTACCCGATCCTCACCACGCTGGCCGGGGCGGTGCCGGTGCCCGTGCCACTGACGCCGAATGATCGGCACGACCTGCCGGCGATGGCGGCGGCCGTGACCCCGCGCACCCGGCTGGTGCTGGTGTGCACACCGAACAACCCGACCGGGACCACGGTCGGGTCCGGTGAGTTGGAGGCATTCCTCGACGCCGTGCCGGATGACGTGCTGGTCGTCATCGACGAGGCATACGTGGAGTTCGTGACGGCGGCTGACGCACCGGACGCGCTGGCGGTGCACCGATCGCGGCCGAATGTCGCTGTGCTGCGCACGTTCTCGAAGGCGTATGGGCTGGCCGGGCTGCGGGTCGGGTACGCGGTGGCGCACGAACCGGTGGTCGCGGCGTTGCGGGCAGCGGCACTGCCGTTCGGCGTCAGTTCGCTGGCCCAGGTGGCCGCCCTCGCCGCGCTGGAGGCCGAGGACGAACTGGCCGTGCGGGTGAAGGGTCTTGTCGCCGAGCGGGAGCGGGTGGTGGCTGCGTTGCGCGCTCAGGGCTGGAGCCTTCCCGACCAGCAGGCCAATTTCGTGTGGTTCGGGGCCGGTTCTCGCACGGGTGAGTTCGCGGCGTGCTGCGAGGCTGCTGGGCTCACGGTGCGCGCGTACGAGTCGGATGGCGCGCGGGCCACCGTTGCCGAGCGCGAGGCGAACGACCGGCTGGTCGAGGTGGCTGGTGAGTTTCGCTCGCGGATGACGCCCGCCGGGTGAGCGGCCCGGTCTCCTGGCCGCTCAGCACCTTCACGAGCGGCACGCGACAACGAAAAATAGCACAAGGCGACCCGAAGGCCGCCTTGTGCTATTAAACGTCGAATCAATCAGCCAGTAAGTCGCTACTTAGCGAATCTGGAAGGACATCGACCCGGGGAGCGCCAGCGTCATTGACGACGCACATTCGTCACCGTGTTGGTCAGCGTCTGTTTCGGTGCCGCGTTGGCGTAGACGCCCCAACGGAAGTGATACATGGTGTTGTCGTCGCCGGGGTATTGGCGCACCTTGCCGGAGTGGCGCAGTTGGCCGTTCATGTAGGCCTCGACCTGGCTGCCGTTGGATCGCAGTTTGACCTTGAAGGGCTTTTGCACATAGCTCTGGTTCCCTTGGCTGAACTCACCGCTGCCATCGGCCGTGGAGGCCCATCGAAGAGTTCCGTCTTCCGTGATCTCGATCCGCAGGACCGGGCCGCAGCAGCCGGCAAAGATCTGTGCAAGGGTGACGGATCCGTCACCCTTGATCGGCATCGTGTTGAACAGCATGTCGGCTTCGAACTCGTGCCACTTGCCATCAGCTCTGCTGAAGTTCTGGCCGCCAGACGCTTCGGTTCGGGCGTGGCTGCGCTGGCCAGGGTTGGCCTTGATGAAGTCATCACCCGCGAAGAGGCTGAAGACCTGCTTGTTGTCGAGTTCCTTATACCACTGTGCAACCGTGCAGAAGTTCTTACGGTCAGTCCTCTTGGACTTCACCGTGAACAGGGTGATCCCCTGGGGTATGCCGGCGGCAGCCTGGTTCAGCTTGCACGGGCCGTTGGTTGCGGCGCCGTCGCCGTCGGGGGTTCCATTGCTCGCGCCAGGGCCATCAGTGGTCCCGGCGTCACCGCCGGTTTCGGTGTCGGTTTCGGTGTCGATGGTTCCACCGTCGGTCGTGGCTTGAGCCGACTCTTTGACGGTGAGAGTGAACGTGTCTTCCGCGCGCATCCCGGAATCGTCGGTCGCCACGGCCTTAATCATGTGGGTGCCGACCGGGAGGCCTTCGAGTTCTGTTGCGCCATCGGTTGACTCGCGTCCAAAAAGATAGGGCGCGGCGGAGTCGCTGCGAACCTCGCGATTTCCGACGTATAGCGTCACCTGAGCCACGCTGCCATCGCTGTCGGTGGCCGTCACGGCGGACCCCAACTCGTAGCCAGGGTTCACCGTCAGATCGCTGCCGGGGTTGGTGAATGCGACGACCGGCGCCTGCGATGGCGTGGATGTCGGAGTCGGAGTCGGTGTTTCGGTGTTCTGCTCGGCCTGGTCGGCAACCTGTGCCGACTGGCTCGGAGCGGGATCCGCTGAGATTTCGACAGTGCCGCCTTCGCAGGCTGCCAGTGCGCCGGTCATGGTCAGCGCAAGAGCAACAGTGGGCCACTGTCGACGGATAGGTAAGTGCATCGAGAAATATCTCCTTGAACTTCGGATTGCGTGCAATAGGCAATTTGGTGAAGTTTAAAATTGTCAGTTAGCAGCATATTGGATGGCACGATGGACCGGTGCGATCAACGAGCCATAGCGATCTATTTATTAAATTGTCCACGACGCGAAACTATGTATCTCTAGTGTTCTGGTTATCGAGATTTACGTAGTATAACGGGCCTGTGCGGTGTGGATGTGCAGCGGGTGGGGCGCGGCCGCCAACTATCACCGGCTGAGAAAATATCGAGGTGACGCCCACGACACAAGGGTGTTGGCACGCATGTCTTCTCATCGCCATATCTGACTGCGCATTGTCACGCAAGGGTGCCTGCACGTAAGCATCCCCAGCCCAGGTCCCACGGTCGGGGCACGTTCGAGTGATCGCGCCGGTGGACCTGGGCGTGGACCTGGGCCAGGGCCGTGGGCGTGGATCTGGGACGTGACTTACCGGGCGTAGTGGTCGATGGCGCACAGGGCGCGGTCGAGCCGGTCGAGACCGTCGGCCAGCTCGTCGGCGGTCGTTGTGCACGGTGGCACCACATGGGTGCGGTTGAAGTGCACGAACGGCCAGAGGCCCTCTGCTTTGCACGCGGCCATCAGTTCGCCCATGGGGGCGGCCGCAGGACCGCTGGCGTTGTACGGCACGAGCGGTTCGCGGGTGGTGCGGTCGAGCACCAGCTCGACTGCCCAGAAGAACCCGAGGCCGCGCACCTCGCCGACAATCGGATGCCGTTGCGCGATCTCGGCGAGTCGCGGCGCAATCACCCTGTCGCTCATCGTGCGAACGTGCTCGAGGATGCCGTCCTCCTCGAAGATCCGGATGCTCGCGACCGCGGACGCGCAGGCGAGCGGGTGGCCCGAATAGGTGAGCCCGCCAGGGAAGGGCCGTTCCTCGAAGGTGGCGGAGACGTCATCCGCAATCACCACGCCGCCGAGTGGGATGTATCCGGAGTTGACGCCCTTGGCGAAGCAGATCAGGTCGGGCGCGACGCCCCAGTGGTCGACGGCGAACCATTCGCCGCACCGGCCGAAGCCCGACATCACCTCGTCGGCGATCCAGAGGATGCCGTGCGCGTCGCAGATCTCGCGCACGCCGGCGAGGTAGCCGGGCGGCGGCACAAGGATGCCGTTGGTGCCGACGACGGTCTCGAGCATGACCGCGGCGATGGTCCCCGGCCCCTCGACCATGATCGTGTCGCGCAGGTGTTGGAGGGCGCGCTCGCCCTCTTCCTCGGCGGTGCTCGCGTGGAACGCGGAGCGGTACGGGTACGGCCCCCAGAAGTGCACGATGCCCGGCATCCCCGGCTCGTTCGCCCAGCGGCGCGGGTCGCCGGTGGCGGTGATCGAGCCCGCGGTGGCGCCGTGGTAACTGCGGTACGTGGTGAGCACCTTGTGCCGGCCAGTGTGCAGGCGGGCGAGGCGCATCGCGTTCTCGGTGGCTTCCGCGCCGCCGTTGGTGAAGAACACCTTGGTGAGGTTCGCCGGAGCGCGCTCGGCGATGAGTCGCGCTGCTTCCGAACGGGATTCGTCAGCGAAGCTCGGCGCGATAGTGCACTGCCGAGCCGCTGCCTCCTGGATCGCGGCGACCAGCTTCGGGTGCTGATAGCCGATGTTGACATTGACTAACTGGCTGGAGAAGTCGAGGTAACGTTTGCCGTCGTAGTCCCAGAAGTGGCTCCCCGAGGCCCCGGCGATAGGCAGCGGTGCGATGAGTGCTTGTGCCGACCAGGAGTGAAAAACATGTGCCCGGTCGTCGCGCGCCACCTGGGCTCCGCGCTCGGGGTCGGGCGTGATCTCGGGCATCGGGAACGTGGTCATCGTGGCTCTTCCTGGGTCGTTCGTGGCGGTCCGTGGCGTCGCCCGGGCCGGATGACGCCGAGCCTAGCTCCGCTGCCGCTGGCCCTGACTCCCTTCACCCACTCGTCGAGCGAGCACAACACGCGCGGGATACTCGTTCTGCCTTGCACGTCCTGCTCACTCGATGACGACGGCACTGGTCGCGCGGTGCGGTGCTGCTTCATCCCAGGCCGGTGGAGGTTGTGTGGGGAGGCGGCGAGAGGCCGGCTGTCGCGTCAAAGGGCGTCGGGAGCAGCGGAGTGCGGCGGTGTAGCCAGGAGCTCGGAGCCGACGAGTGCCCGAGCGGCGCGCCCCGCGTCGGCGGCGAGTGCCTCGGGGTCGTGCTGGCGGTCGAGACCTCGGGCCGCGTCGGCGATGCCCACCGTGCCGTGCGCCTGCGCCCAGACCAGGAGCGCTCGGCGCCGGATCTCCGCGGCATCGCGGTGCGGGTCGACCGCGGTTACGGCCCCGACCAGATGGTCGAACGCCGCGAACGCAGCGGCGGCCAGGTCGGCAACCGGCCCGGCGGAGTGCCCGGTGGACCGCCCCGCGGATGCCGCGTCAATGGCTGCCGCGGATGCGGCGTGGACGGCTCCGGAGCCGTCGCCGACGTCGGGTTCTGGTGACGCGTGCAGGGCCGCGAACATGACCCCGTAGTGGGCGCGGTGGGCGATGGCGAAGCGTACGTACGCCCGGGTGAGGGCTTCCACCCGGTCGAGCGGGTCCGGCGCCCGAGCCGC
>JBOFLG010000237.1:0-3539 GCA_051657745.1 Dermatophilaceae bacterium
CTCACTGGCCGGGTCAGAATCAGCCACGGCCTCAACGTCGATGACTACCTTTCCGCGAGCCCGGCCGGCCGCGACATGGTCAACGGCGGCGGCCACCTCGTCGAGGGCGAACCGGCGATCGATCACGGGCCGCACCGCACCGGCATCCACGAGCTCGACCAAGCGGCGCAGGTCGGCGCCATCCTCGCGGGCCACGAGCATGACCAGCCGCTGGCGCACGAACGGCGACAGCAGCGCTGCCCGTAGGCCACGCTCAACTCCGCCGAACCACCGCCCACCGGTCTCGGTGCCGACGATCACGAGCGTGCCGCGCGGGCCGAGCAGCCCCCGTAACTCCCGCACCGGTGCGGTGCCGCCGAGCACCAGCACGGCGTCGTAGCCGGCGCCCCGAGCGTCGAGCGGCTCGGTGGCCCGGTCGACCACCTCGGCCGCCCCGAGCGAACGGGCGAGGGTGGCACCACCGGGCCCGCATACCGCCGTGACCCGGCCGCCGCGGGCAGCCGCCACCTGTACGGCATAACTGCCGACCCCGCCGGACGAACCGATGACGAGCACTCGCGATCCCTGCGCCACCCGGGCGGTCTCCACCGCCTGCAGCGCGGTCAGCCCCGAGATCGGCAGCGCGGCGGCGTCCAGGGGGCCGATCGAGCGAGGCGCGTGCGTCATCCGGCGCACTGGTACGACCGCCAGCTCGGCGCACGACCCGCTCGCGGTGCCGATGACCTCGTCACCGACCGCGTAGCCGTCGACGTCCGGACCGAGGGCCACCACGACGCCGCTGAGGTCACGGCCGGGCACCGGGAATCGGGGCCGGCGCAGGCCGAGCCCGAGCCGTGCGGCCAGGGGCAGCCCGGTCATGACATGCCAGGTGCCCCGGTCGACGGCGGCGGCATGTACTCGCACCAGCACCTCGCCTGCACGCGGCTCAGGAGTCGGCAGATCAGTGACGTGGAGCTGCTCGCTCCCGCCGTAGTGCTGCTGGACGACGGCTCGCATGGCGCTCCTTACAGTGTAAGTTTGTCGAGGTGGCGGTCACCTTAGCCTTACGTCGTAAGATGCCGCAAGCCGTTCAACAACAGACCGATTCGCACGCACTGCGGCCGCTGTGGCTACTGCACCCCAACAGCGGCGGCAACCCCAACTGCGGTTGCACCTCACTGCCATTGCACTCAACCGAAGCCGCCGCACGCCACTGCTGCCGCACCAACGAACCGCAGCGGGAACTGGAAGGAGCGTCATCCATGCCCCGCACACCGCGCACTGGCCTGACCCGCGACCGAGTCGTTGCCGCGGCCGTCGCCCTCGCCGACGACCGCGGGCTGGCCGCCGCCTCGATGCGCGCGGTCGCGACCAGCCTCGGGGTCGAAGCAATGTCGCTTTACCACCACGTGCGCGGCCGCGACGACCTGCTCGACGGCATGGTCGACGCCGTGTTCGCCGAGATCCACCAGCCTGCGGCCGGCACGAACTGGCGCGGCGAACTGCGGCTGCGGTCGGTCTCCGGGCGGGAGGCGCTGCGGCGGCATCCCTGGGCGGTCGGCCTGATGGACTCCAGGCGCACCCCCGGCCCGGCCGCCATCGCCCACCATGATGCGGTGCTCGGCTGCCTGCGCACGGCCGGATTCGACCTTGCGGCCACCGGCAGCGCCGCAGCCCTGCTCGACGCTCACCTCTACGGGTTCGTGCTCCAAGAACTCGCGCTGCCGTTCGAGACTGAGGGTGACCTCGCCGAGATTGGCGCCCAGATCCTCGACGACGCGGTCGCTGCGGCCTACCCGTGGTTCACCGAGTATGCCCGCGACCGCGCGCTGCAGCCAGGGTGGTCGTTCGCGCCGGAGTTCGAGATCGGCCTCGACCTCGTACTCACCTCTGTCGCAACACTTCTCGTGACGGATGACGCCCGCACGCGACTTCCCGCGGCCGCACCGTCGGCTGACGCCCACACGGCCGCACCGACCGCCACCACGACCACACCGACCGCTACCGCCGCAGCCCGCGCCGCCACGCCGGCGCTCCAGGTCCCCGTTCCAGTGCTCGGGGTGGACGGGTGCCGAGGCGGCTGGGTGGGCGCCGTGCTCACGCCCAGAGCGCCTCGTCCGCGGGTGGTCGTGGCCCGCACCATCAGCGAACTTGTCGAGGCGGTGCGCGCCGAGCTGGACCTGCGCGTGGTCGGTATCGACATCCCGATCGGATTGCCGGACAGCACGATTCGCCAAGCCGACATGCGTGCCCGCCGGTCGCTTCCGGGCCGGGCCAGTTCGGTGTTCAGCACCCTCACCCGGCCGGCCTACCTCGCCGCCGACCGGGCCGAGGCGGATGCCGTCAACCGCGCCCTGAGCGGTCAGGGCGTCGGTGCGCAGGCGTTCGCGCTGCGGTCGAAGATCGTCGAGGTCGACGGGTGGCTGCGCACCCGCCCCACGGTGGAGGTGATCGAGGTGCACCCCGAGGTGTCGTTCGCCGAGATGTCGGGCTCACCGATACCGGCCGGCAAACGCACCGAGAGCGGAGTCCGGCTGCGGCTCGACGCCCTGGCCGGCGCCGGCATCCCGCGCCCGTCGGTGCTGGCCGGCCGCGGGTACGCCACCGATGACGTGCTTGACGCCTGCGCGGTGGCGTGGTCGGCGGCCCGCCGCGCCGCCGGGGTCGCGCGCAGCCTCCCGGACCCGCCGGAGATCTTTTCCGACGGCATCCCCGCCGCCATCGTCGTCTGACCCACCGAGCGCCAGCTCTCGCCGGGCTGCCGAACAGTGACGTTCGCCATCCGCCCCCGTTGAGATGTGGCACCACGCAGGCCCCCGGACCTGACCCACCCCTGCGTGTCGCCGCATCTCGAATCGGGCGGGACCGGGCGACGCGGAACCAGGATGACGACCCGCGGCCGTCGCTGGCGACGGTGGCGCCCATGACCGCACGGGTGTCACACACGACCATCGACTGCCGCGACGCGTACGCGCTGTCGGAGTGGTGGAAGGGGGTGCTCGACTACGTCGATGTCGAGGGCGATCCGAACGAGCCGGGCCACCCCGAGTGCATGATCGCCAGCCGCGACGGCAGCCACCGACTGCTCTTCATCGAGGTGCCCGAGGGCAAGCCTGGGAAGAACCAGATCCACCTCGACCTCGAGCCGGTCGAGGGCACCCGCGACGACGAGCTCGCCCGGCTGCTCGCCCACGGCGCCACCGAGGTCGCCGACCACCGGGGGACGGACGGTCCGGGCACCGGTTGGGTGGTGCTCGCCGACCCCGAGGGAAACGAGTTCTGCATCCTGCGCAGCCAGGCCGAGCGTGCGACGACACCACCCACCCAGTGAGCCCGACGTCATCCATGCCGGCCGGGCCGTCGCCACACCCGGCCGGCCGCCCGGTCGAGCCCCGGCGCCGCCGTGCGCACCCCACCCCACCCGTGCGCCGGACGAGCCGCTATGACCAGGTCTGATGGTGACCGACTGCGCCGGAGCCTTCTCGTACTTTCGGTCATCGGTGAGGAGCGGAACGCTGAGCGACTCGGCCAATGCCAGGTAAAAGGCGTCGTAGGCGGTG
>JBOFLG010000238.1:0-4313 GCA_051657745.1 Dermatophilaceae bacterium
CCCGCGGCGAGATGACTGTGACGTCGGCCTCCGGACCGAGTTCGTTGCGGATGCCGATCGCGGCGGTTAACCCTGCGAAATTGGCTCCCAGCACCAGCACCGTGGCGGCCATGACCTACTCCTTCCACGCGGGACGAACACCCCGACACCCCCAGTGCACCGCCGTTGCGACGGCCAGTCCAGGGCCGAAGGTCCCTTCACGAAGGGCCGATGGTCGCCCACATCTCGTTGACGAAATTGGCGTGACGAAGCGTCGTTACGCGGCCGGCAGCGACGACGCGTCGGTGGATCGGGTCGATGTCGGCAAGGCCCGAGGTTCACGCGAGGGCGGTGACGCAGGCGCGAACCAGTTCCAGTTCCTCGGCAGCCGGGATGACGTACACCGCGAACCGGCTGCCTGGCGCACTCACCCGGCGCTCTGGCGCCGCCCCGCGCCGGTTCACCTCGTCGTCGAGTTCGACGCCGAGGCTGCCGAGCCCACCGACGACCGCCTGGCGCAGCTCGTGGCTGTGCTCACCCACGGCGCCGGTGAACACCAGCGCGTCGACCCGTCCGAGCGCGACCGCGTACGACCCGACATACTTGCGGATGCGGTACGCCGCGATGTCGAAGGCCAGCACTGCATCCGGGTCGCCGCCGCGTCGTTGGTTCAGCAGTTCCTCGAAGGATGCCGTGCCGGCCAGCCCCAGGAGGCCGCTCGTCTCGCTCAGCGCCTGCCCGAACTCGGCAATGTCGATCCCCGCCACGTCGACGAGGTACGGCCCGAGGAGCGGATCGACGTCACCCGACCTTGTCCCCATGACCAAACCCTCGGTCGGGGTCAGGCCCATCGACGTATCGACGCTCCGGCCGTCGCGGACCGCGCAGGCGCTCGCGCCACCTCCGAGGTGAAGCAGCACAAGGTTGACCTGCGACACCGGCCGGTCGAGGAGCTCAGCGGCACGTCGGGTGGAGTAGGCGAAGGAGGTACCGTGGAACCCGTAGCGACGCACTCCGAAGTCCGTGCGCCACTGTGCCGGAACGGCATAGCTGGAGGCGTAGGCCGGGAGAGACGCATGGAACGCCGTGTCGAACACCGCGACCTGCGGCACATCGGGGATGGCGTGCCGAGCCGCGTCGATGGCGGCGAGGCACCCCGGCAGGTGCTGCGGTGCCAGGTGAACGAGCCCGCCGAGCCGTTGTACCACCGCGTCATCGATGACAGTCGGCCGGCGAAATGCGGTGCCGCCGTGAACGACTCGATGGACAACCGCGACCGGCGCCTGGCCGCGAGCCGACTCCTGGTGCACCGCGGCTCCGATGACCTGCCGCACGGCATCCTCGATCACGGCGCCGCCGAGACCCGGCGTGTACCCGGATGCGAGCGTCGTCCCGGTGGCGGCCTCGATGAGATGGTGACGCACCGAGGTGGACCCCACGTTGAGCACGAGCACCGGGCCAGTCACCGGGCCGGTCACCGCTCGGACCCGTCGATGCCGAGAACCCGCATGGGGCGAGCGTGCCTGCCGACAGCGTTCCTCACGAGAAGAGCCTGCGCCACGTCCACGACGCGATATCGGGGAGGTCGACGAGATGTTCCCTCGTGTATGCCTCGTGCTCGGTGAGCCGCTCGTCGCACCAGCGGACCACGTCGTGCCATCCGTCCACGCGGCGGGAGGCGCGGCGCACCACCTCCTTGACAAGGTGGAACCGGCTCATCCGGTTGAGCACCACCATGTCGAAAGGTGTTGTGGTCGAACCCTGTTCGGCGAAGCCCCGGACGTGGAACCGACCTGGCGCGGCACGCCCGTGCACGAGCTGGTGGATCGCCCGCGGGTACCCGTGGAACGCGAACACGACATGACGATCCGGGGTGAACAGGTCCTCGAACTGGCTGTCGGAGTACCCGTGCGGATGGTCGTTCTCGGGCAGCAGCGCCATGAGGTCGACCACGTTGACGAACCGGACCCGCAGGCCGGGAGCGTGTTTGTGGAGCAACTCCGCCGCGGCAAGCGCCTCCTGGGTCGGTACGTCACCGGCACACGCCAGCACGACATCTGGGGTCTCACCAGGCGGGCACGTGCTGGCCCATTCCCACACGCCCGCACCGGCCGCGCAGTGCTGGTTCGCCTCGTCGAGGGTGAGGTACTGCAGGTGCTCCTGCTTGTCGACGACGATGAGGTTCACGTGGTCGGTGCTGCGCAGACAGTGGTCGGTGATCGACAGCGCCGTGTTCGCATCCGGTGGCAGCCACACCCGGACGACCCCCGGCGACAACGGCAGGAGCGCGTCGATGAAACCAGGACCCTGGTGGGAGAACCCGTTGTGGTCGTTGCGCCAGCACGTCGAGGTGAGGAGGACGTTGAGCGAGGAGACCGGATGCCGCCACGGCAGTTCCTGGGCGTGCTGGAGCCACTTCACGTGTTGCACCGCCATCGACGCCGACACCATCGCGAACGCCTCGTAGGTGGCGAACAGCCCGTGCCGGCCGGTGAGGGTGTACCCCTCCAGCCAGCCCTGGCAGAGGTGCTCGCTCAACACCTCCATCACCCGGCCGTCTGGACCCACCTGTTCGTCGGTCTCCAGGAGCGGACCCATGAAGCACCGATCAGTCACCTCGAAGACGGCCTGCAACCGGTTGCTCGCCGTCTCGTCCGGGCAGAACACCCGGAAGCAACCGCCTCCGTCATCCGTGGCGTTCGCGGCGTAGACGTCGCGGAGCAGCGCTCCGATGGATGCGGTGTTCCCGGCGCTCATCGACCCTCGCGCGGGCACCGGCACCTCGTACCCGGCAAGGTCGGGCAGGGACAGCTCGGTGCGGAGCCGGCCGCCGTCGGCGTAGGGGGTGGCCGACATTCGCAGGTCGCCGTCCGGGGCGAGCGCCCGCAGCTCGGGCCGGAGCCGGCCGTGACGGTCGAACACCTCATCCGGGCGGTAGAAAAGCAGCCACCGCTCGAGGATCGCTAGGTGCCCCGGATTCGACGCGAGACCGGACAGTGGCACCTGGTGCGCGAGATTGGTGCCCTCGACCTGGCGGCCGTCGACCTCGTAAGGGCCGGTCCATCCTTTCGGGGTACGCAGCACGATCGCGGGCCACCGATGGCGCACCGGCTCGCGCACGACCGCCACCCCGGTCGCGGAGTCGACGTGGCGTGCCTCGCGTTGCATCTCCCGGATCCGGGTGTGAGCGTCAGTCAGCGCCACGAACAGTGCCGGGAACACGTCGGTCGGGTCGTCCCCGGCAACGGTCACCGGATCCCAGCCCTGGCTCGAGAGGTACGCCTCGACATCGGCGTCCGACGTTCGACCGAGCACGGTGGGCCCTGAGATCTTGTACCCGTTCAGGTGGAGGATGGGCAAGACTGCGCCGTCGCGACGCGGGTTGAGAAAGGTCGGCAGCCGCCACGACGCCGCTAGCGGGCCGGTCTCGGCCTCGCCGTCGCCGACCACACACGCCACGGTGAGGTCGGGGTTGTCGAACGCCGCCCCGGCGGCGTGGGCGAGGGCGTAGCCCAGCTCGCCACCCTCATGGACACTGCCCGGCGTCTGGACACTGACGTGACTGGGCACACCTCCAGGAGTGGAGAACTGACGGAACAGGGTGCGGATGCCGTCGATGTCGTCGCCGACGTGCGGATACACCTCGCTGTAGGTGCCTTCGAGCCATCCAGCGGCCACGAGCGCCGGACCCCCATGACCGGGCCCTGTGACGTAGAGCCAGTTCGAGCCCGTCTCGCGGATGATCCGATTGACCAGGCAATAGATCATCGACAGGCCCGGACTGGTGCCCCAGTGCCCGAGCAGCCGCGGCTTCGTGTCACTGATCGACAACGGCTCCCGAAGCAGTGGGTTGTCGCGCAGATATATCTGCCCGACCGTGAGGTAGTTAGCGGCACCCCACCACCTCAGGTCGAGCCGAAGGTCGTCAGCGGCATAGGCGGCAGCGGTCTCGACCATCGTCATGCCCCCAACCTCAGCATTCCGGCCGCGGCCCGCACAGTCACCGACGGCCCTGGTGCTGCTCCTCCAGCACCGCTAGGGTCCCCCCTCGGCCGGTTCAATCCGTTGCCTTGCGGTGAGCACATGTGAGTGCCGGAATCGCGTCGTCGTCGACGCCGTCGGGCTGGGCCGGGGCGATGCTCGCTACCGTCCGGGCAACCTCAGCCCAGGCGGGTCAGAGCGCGGGCGCGGGCGGCATCCCACAACGCCGCGCGCGCTCGCGGGTGGGCGGCCCGGTCGACCAGCGCTGCGGCCTGGGCCGCCTGGTCCGCGCCGAACAGGTGCGCCACACCGTTCTCGGTCACCACGGCGCTGGGCTGGAACGACGTGACCGG
>JBOFLG010000239.1:0-1609 GCA_051657745.1 Dermatophilaceae bacterium
TCCGATGGTCGACCCGCACGACGTCCTGCTCGATGATCGGGCCCTCGTCGAGGTCCGCCGTCACGTAATGGGCCGTGGCACCGACGATCTTGACCCCGCGGTCGAATGCCTGGTGGTACGGCTTGGCACCCTTGAACGAGGGCAGGAACGAATGGTGGATGTTGATCACCCGCCCGGTGAGGTCGCGGGCCAGGCCGTCGGACAACACCTGCATGTACCGGGCCAGCACGACCACGTCGACATCGTGCTCGGCGACCAGCGCTCGCAGCGCACCCTCGGCATCCGCCTTCGTCTGCGGCGTCACCGGCACATGATGAAACGGGATGCCGTAGGACCGGACCAGGGGCTCGAGGTCGCGGTGGTTCGAGACGACCGCGGGGATGTCGAGGTTCAACGCCCCACTGCGCCAACGGAACAGCAGGTCGTTGAGGCAGTGGCCGAACCGGCTCACCATAATCACCGCACGGTAGGGGGTGGCCGCGTCGCGAATCGACCACACCATGCCGTAGCGCTCGGCCACCGGGGCGAACCACTCCCGCCATCGCTCGACATCGGCGGTGTCGACCGGCACCGAGTACCGGATCCGCATGAAGAATCGGTCGGTCGTGACGTCATCGAACTGCTGGCTCTCCTCGACGTTCGCGCCGCGTTCGAACAGCAGCGCGGTCACCGCGGCGACGATGCCTCGCTGGTCCGGGCAGGACAGCAGCAGCACGTGCTCGATCACGTCGACGTCGACCCCGCTCACGGGCGCACCACCGCCGTACCGCTGGCCTGCGCCTCGACCGCGTCGAGCGTCTCCAGGCTGGTCGAGTGCTCGCCGAGCCGGTTGGCCTTGCCGGTGCCGTGGTAGTCACTGGCCCCGGTGGTGAACAGCCCGAGGCCCGCGGCCAGACCGGTGAGGTGCCGCACGGCATCCGCGTCGTGGTCGCGATGGTGCACCTCGAGCCCGGCCAGCCCGGCCGCCGCCATCTCCTCGAGGACCGCGTCGGGCACGACCTGCTGCCGGGTGGCCGACCACGCGTGCGCGACCACCGGCACCCCACCGGCGGCCCGGACGACCTCGACGGCACGCACCGGGTCGGGCGCATAGTGGCTCACGTAGTACCGGCTGTCCGGCCCGAGCAGGCTGCCGAACGCCTGGTCACGAGAGCCGACCACACCGGCCCGCACCAGCGCGTCGGCGATGTGGGGCCGCCCCGGCGTGGCTCCGTCGGCGACCTCGGCACGCACGCTCGCCACGGTGACCGGGATGCCGTCCGCCGCCATCAGTTCCACCATCCGGTCGAGCCGGCGGTTGCGGCTCGCGCGGGCGCGCTCGAGTTCGGCGGCGAGTTCAGGGTGCGCCGGGTCCGGCAGGTAGGCGAGCAGGTGGATGCTCTGGCCGCCCCGTTCGGTGGAGACCTCGATCCCGGGGACCAGGGTGACCCCGGTGCGGCGGGCGGCGGCCGCAGCGGCCGCCCACCCACGCGTGGTGTCGTGGTCGGTGAGCGCGATCGCAGCGAGGCCGGCCTCGGCCGCCCGCTGCACCACCAGACCCGGGTCCTCCGTGCCGTCGCTTGCTGAGGAGTGCGTATGCGCGTCCCACACGCCCGAGCGGCGCCGCTGG
>JBOFLG010000240.1:0-29708 GCA_051657745.1 Dermatophilaceae bacterium
CCCAAGGCCTCGGCCGCACCTCCTACGGCATCTACCTCTGGCACTGGCCCATCCTCACCCTCGCCCCCGCCTACCTCGACACCACCACCCTCACCCCCGCCCACCGCACCGTCGCCATCATCCTCACCCTCTGGCTCGCCTCGATCAGCCTGGTCGGATTCGAGAACCCGGTGCGCGTCGCCCGGTGGCTCCTCCGCGCCCCGCTGCGCACGCTCGGGCTCGGCGCGATATCCGTCTCGGTGGCGGCGTCGTCGACCCTGGCCGCTGCGGTGTTCATCCCGGATCCGCGCGGTACCGGGGCCGACGCCTCGACGGTGGACCCGGCGCACATCGTCGCGGCGGTCGGCGCGTCGGTGACCATGCGGGAGGTCCCGGCGAACCTGTCGCCGTCGATCCAGGAGGCGCCGAAGGACACTCCCAAACCTCGCACCGGCGACGGGGTGTCCTGCATGGTCGAACTTCTCGACGTCGAGCTCGCCCGGAAACCGAACGGGGAGTGCGTGTTCGGCGACCCGAACGGCGTGAAGACCATCGTTCTTGCCGGAGACTCACACGCCTACCAATGGCTCCCGGCTCTCGAGGGCATCGCCGAGCAGCGCCGCTGGCGCGTGGTGTCGCTGACCAAGTCAGGGTGCCCGCTCTACGACGTGAAACTGGTCAACACCATCCTCAAACGCGACTATCGCGAGTGCTACGTCTGGCGCGAGAAGGTGATGGCCCGGATCGCCGCCGAACGTCCAGATCACGTGCTGCTCAGCGCCTTTACCGGGTCCGCGCGCAAGGACCCAGGGTTCACCCAGGCGTGGGCCAGCGGTGTCGACACCACGATTCGTGCGCTGCGTCAGCAACAGTTCGCGGTGAGCGTGCTCGCCGACACCCCGTACCCGGCGATCGACATCCCCGACTGCCTCGCCTCAAATGTGTCCGACGCCCGCAAGTGCGCAGTCCCACGGGCCACGGCACTCAGCGACCTGCCACGCCGATCGGCGACCGCGCGTGCCGCCCTGGCGGCGGGCGCCACCGTGGTGGACCCGACACCATGGTTCTGCGCGGCGACCTCGTGCCCGTCGGTGGTAGGGACGACCGCGGTGTACAGCGACAACAGCCACATGAGCGCCACCTGGTCGCGCGCCCTCCGCCGAATCCTGGCCGACCAACTTGACCGGGTGGCCCCGCGCCTGGCCCCCCCGAGCGGCTGACCGCCGGCCGGATGCCGCCCGGCCGAGGTCACCACTTGGATGCCGGCCGGGCGCAGTCACCGCTCGGATGCTGCTGCGCTGAACTGGGCGGCGTGCAGCCGGGCGAATGCGCCTCCCGCAGAAATCAGTTCGGCATGCGAGCCGCGCTCGACGATGCGGCCGCCCTGCATCACCAGGATGAGGTCGGCATCCCGGATCGTGGAGAGCCGGTGCGCGATCACGAAGCTGGTGCGGTCGGACCGCAGCGCCGTCATCGCGTGCTGCACCAGCACCTCGGTGCGGGTATCGACCGACGACGTCGCCTCGTCGAGCACTAACAGCAGCGGGGCGGCGAGGAACGCCCGGGCGATGGTGATGAGTTGGCGCTGGCCCGCGCTGATGTTGCCGGCCTCGGAGTCGAGCACCGTGTCGTAGCCGTCCGGGAGCGACTGCACGAACCGGTCGACGTAGGTAGCGCGAGCCGCGGCACGCACCTCATCGTCGGTGGCGCCGGGACGGCCGTAGGCAATGTTGTCGCGGATGGTGCCACCGAACAGCCAGGTGTCCTGCAGCACCATGCCGATCCGGGAGCGCAGGTCGTGGCGGGTGAGCTTGGTGATGTCAGCCCCATCGAGAGTGATCCGGCCGGCATCGAGTTCGTAGAAGCGCAGCAGCAGGTTGACCAAGGTGGTCTTGCCGGCGCCGGTGGGGCCCACAATGGCCACCGTCTGGCCTGGCTCCACGACCAGGTCGAGGTGCTGGATCAACGGCCGATCAGACGTGTACGAGAACGAGACGTCCTCGAACACGACCCGGCCACAGGGTCGTTCGAGGCCAGCTGGCCGACCGGCATCCGGCGTCTGCTCCACCGCGTCGAGCACCTCGAACACCCGCTCGGCGGAGGCGACCCCGCTCTGCACGAGGTTGGCCATCGACGCCACCTGGGTGAGCGGGTGGGTGAACTGGCGCGAATATTGGATGAAGGCCTGCACCTCACCGACGGTCATCACCCCGGTGGCGACGCGCAGACCCCCAATCACCGCGATGGCCACGTAGTTGAGGTTGCCGATGAACATCATCGCCGGCATGATCACGCCGCTGACGAACTGGGCCCGCAGACTGGCGTCGTGCAACTCGCCATTGCGGGCGGCAAACTCGCGGCCCACCTCCTCGCGCCGACCGAACACGGTGACCAGGTCGTGCCCGCTGAAGGTCTCCTCCACGGTGGCGTTGACCTGGCCGGTGCTTCGCCATTGCTGGACGAAGTGCCGTTGCGACCGCTTCCCGATGGCGGCGGTGACCAGCATCGTCACCGGGATCGTGACGAGCGCGACCAGCGCAAGCAGCGGCGAGAGCCACAGCATCATGGCCACCATCGCGAGCACCGTGAGCAGCGAGGTGAGCAGTTGGCTGAGCACTTGCTGCAGGCTCTGCGCGACGTTGTCGATGTCATTGGTCACCCGGCTGAGCAGCTCGCCGCGTGGTTGGGCGTCGACGTACGGGAGCGGCAGCCGGTGCAGTTTCTCCTCGAGAAGCGAACGCAGCCGGAACACCGCACGGTTGACCGCCTTGGTGAGCAGCCGGCCCTGGGCGAGCTGGAGCAGCGCCGCCACGAGGTAGATGCCGAGCGCGAGCAGCAGCACCCGGCCGAGGGCGCCGACGTCGATGCCCTGCCCGGGGACCAGGTCGCGGGCCCCGGCCAGGACGTCGGCGAGGCGGTCCTCACCCCGGGCGCGAAGGTCGGCCACGGCATCCGCGCCCGACGTGCCGGCCGGCAGGCGGGCCGACAGGAAGCCCGAGAACACAATGTCGGTGGCCCGGCCCAGCACCGCCGGGCCCACCGCGTTCAGCGCCACACTGACCAGGGCGAGCACGGTCGCCGCCGCGATCGTGCGGCGCTCGGGGCGCAGCAGGCCGAGCACCCGGCGGGCGGACGGGCCGAAGTCGCGGGACTTCTCGGTGGGCTGGCCGATCGCGGCGTGCGGGGGCCCCTGCTGCCGGATGCCGGTGGGTCCGCGCCGCTCGTCGGCCGCTCGTTCCTCGGCCGTCTTCACGGCGTCGCTCATGCTGCCTCCTCCGCCTGCAGTTGGCTCTGCACGATCTCGCGATAGGTCGGGCACCCGGTGAGCAGTTCGTCGTGGGTGCCGGTGCCCACGACGGCGCCATCCTCGAGCACCACGACCAGGTCGGCATCACGGATGGTGGACACCCGCTGGGCGACGACGACCACCGTGGCGTCGCGGGTCACCGGCCGCAGCGCGGCCCGCAGCCTGGCGTCAGTGGCGACGTCGAGCGCGGAGAACGCGTCATCGAAGAGGTAGATATCGGCGCGACGCACCAGGGCCCGGGCAATGGCCAGGCGCTGGCGTTGACCGCCGCTGACGTTGGTGCCGCCCTGACTGATCGGCGCATCGAGGCCATCCGGCATCGCGCGCACAAACTCCTCGGCCTGGGCCACCCGCAGCGCCTCCCACAGGTCGGTGTCGGTGGCGCCCGGGTCGCCGAGTCGCAGGTTGGAGGCGACCGTTCCGGTGAACAGGTACGGCTGCTGGGGAACCAGGCCGATCCGGTCGCCGAGGTCGCGCGGCGCGAGGTCACGGACGTCGACCCCGCCGACCAGGACCGCCCCACCGGTGACGTCGTGCAGCCGCGGCACGAGGTCGACGAGGGTGGTCTTGCCCGCGCCGGTCGACCCGACGATCGCGGTCACACTGCCGGGACGCGCGACGAACGACACCTCCCGCAGCACTGGGGCGTATGCGCCTGGGTAGGCGAAGGTGGCGGCGCGCACCTCGACGGTGAGCGGTCCGTGCGGAAGGGGGCGGGCGGCATCCGGCGTCGGTGGCCGCACCGAGGACTCGGTGTCCAGCACCTCCTCGATCCGGCCGGCCGACACCGACGCGCGCGGCACCATCATCGACACAAAGGTCGCCATCATCACCGACATCAGGATCTGGATGAGGTACGCCAAGAACGCGGTGAGCTGGCCCACCTGCATGGCGCCAGCCTCCACCCGCTGCGCGCCGAACCACAGCACCGCCACCGTCGAGGCGTTGAAGATGACCATGACCAGCGGAAACACCAGCGACTGCAGGCGCCCGACAGCGAGGGCGGTGGCCGTGTAGGTGGAGTTCGCCGCACCGAACCGCTGGCGCTCGACCTCCTCGCGGACAAAGGCTCGAACCACCCGGATGCCGGTAATCTGCTCGCGCAGAATGCGATTGACCGAGTCGACCGACGTCTGCATCCGGCGGAAGTGCGGAACCATGCGCGCGACCACGACCCCGACCGTGACGCCGAGCGCGGGAACCGCAACGGCGACCAGCCAGGCCAGCCCAGGATCCTCGCGCACCGCCATCGCGATGCCGCCGACCATCGCGATCGGCGCCGAGACCAGCATCGACAAGCTCATGGACAGCACCTGTTGCACCTGGGTGACATCGTTGGTGCTGCGGCTGATCAGGGTGGGTGCGCCAAACCCGGACAGTTCGCGGGAGGAGAACTGGCCGACCCTGCGGAACACCGACGCCCGCAGGTCGCGGCCCACCCCGGCCGCCGCGGCAGCGCCCAGCCGGGCGGCCCCGACCGTCGCGGAGATCTGCACCAACGAGACGCCGAGCATCACCGCCCCGGCCGACAGGATGAAGCCGGTGTTACCCGCGGCCACTCCCTCGTCGATGATCCGGCCGTTGAGGCTCGGCAGATACAGCGAGGCCACCGTGCCGATGAGCTGGAGCACCAGAAGCCCGACGACAAGGCTCCGGTATGGCCCGAGGTGCTGACGAACGATAGCGACGAGGGACGTCATCCGACCTTCCTGGTGCCGTCGAGCACGACCGAGACGATCTCGGCCGCAGTGAGCGACCGGGCGCGAAACAACGGGTGCACGCTGGCCATGGTGAGGTTGGCCAGCACATCGACCACCCGCTGCGCCGGGAGGCGGAGCAGGTCAGCATCAGCACCGATGACGCCCCGGAGCGCGGCGTCGAGGTGCTCGTGGTCGCTCGCGCTGCGGTTACCGGGGCGGCGGTACGGCGGGTCGGGGATGACGCCGGGCGCTAGGCCCGCCGACCGGAGCGCGAACATCACCTCGACCACCCCGCCGATGTGCTGCTGGCAGAGGGCGACCGCCGTGGTCAGCCGGGCCTCGAGCGGAAGGTCGCGGCCGATGGCGACAATGGCGTCGACCACCGTGGTGTCGTCGAACACCGTTGCGCAGCAGGCCTTGACGAGTTCATCCTTAGTGCCGAAGGCTCGAAACAGCGTCCCTTCGGCGATGCCGGCAGCGTCGGCGACCTGTTTGGTGGTCAGGGCCGCGCCGTGTTCGCGGAGCAGTGGCAGGGCAACGTCAATGATGGCGGCTCGGCGTTCGTCCGGATGCAGGGCGGCAGCTCGCGGCGTCACCCGCTCGACCCTAGTGGAGTGAGTGCTCACTCCCAAATTGCTGCTCCCTCCCTGCCCTCGCTTTTCCGCCCCATCCGGGAACAGCCCGGTTCGCAGGGGAAATCAACCCTTGCGAACCGGCGCGAACCCGGATGGGGCGGAAAAGCCGGGGTGGGGCGGCGGGAGAAGCCGGGCAGGGGTGGGGACCGAGGCGGGTTGGCGGGGCAGGATGACGGGGGGCGGGTTACCAGGGGCGGGTCGCCGTTACCGGATCAGGAGGCCGTCCTTGGCGACGTCGCGGACGAAACGCACCACCTCGTCCCGCACCGCGTCGTCGTCGAGCCCGAGGATGCCGGCGACCGCAGCGGCGGCCGCCCGCGCCGTCAACGCACCGTCGCACACCGACACCACCGCCGAGGTGACCGTGGTGAGCACCAGTTGGCGGCGCAGACCGCCACCCTGGCGCAGCACGATCGCCGTGGGGTCGCTCGCCCCGGGACGGTAGTGCCGCTCCTCGTGGACATCATCCGCGCAGCGCCACGCGGTGTCGAGAACAGCATCGTCGTCATGCTCGGCAAGCCAGGTCCGGGCGAGCACCCCATCGAGGACGCGGTGCCCCATCGGTGACTCGACCGGCCATGGCACGTCCATGAGGTCAACGAACACCGGGCGGTCGGTGCGTGGACGCTGGAGGGTCACGACACCGAACCCAATAGCCTCGACATCGCGAGAGGCGAAGTCATCGAGCCACGCGGCGTACATCGTGCCGAAATCGGCGGTGCCCGGGTGGTGGCCGCCGTCACGCGCCCAGGTCTCGGCGTACTGCGCCGGATCCTGCGTCTCACGCTGCACGACCCAGGCGTCTAGACCGATACCCGCGAGCCAGCCCTCGACGCGCGCGGCCCAGGACGAGCCGCGCGGAACCTCCCAGTTGCCGAGCAGCTGGGCGATACCGCCCGGTACCAAGTGTGCCGCCACACTGCCGATCAATTGGCGCACGACGTCGTCGCCGGCGCCACCACCGTCGCGGTACGCGAAGTGCGGCACGTCGCCGGTTCGCGGAGTGATGACGAACGGCGGGTTGCTCACCACCAGGTCGAAGGTCTCATCGGCAACCGGATCGAGCATCGATCCGCTGCGGACTTCCCACGCGGCACCGTCGAGCGCGGCGTTGAACCGGGCGTAGCCGAGGGCCCGCTCGGAGACATCGGTGACCACGACCGTGTCGGCGTGCGAGCGCAGGTGCAGCGCCTGGACTCCACAGCCAGTGCCGACGTCAAGCGCACGTGCGACCCGCGGGCGCGGGGTCCAGGACGCGAGCGTCGTCGATGCGCCGCCGATGCCGAGCACATGGTCGGGCCAGAGCGGGCGCCGGGTAGCCAGTTCGCCGAGGTCAGATGCGACCCACCAGTCACTGCCGTCGGCCGCGTACGGCCGCAGGTCGCAGGTGGCGACCACCGCGTCCCCCTCCGGCACGGCCAGCCCGAGGGCGACCGCACCCTGTGCTCCGAGGGTGGGCAGGACGGCATCCACCTCACCACTGTCGACCGCGTCACCGAGCGTGAACAACCGGACGAGCACCGCGGCAGGCCGGTCGGATGCCGTGGTGGCCCGTCGCGCCGGGAGCGCCTGTTCCCGGTCGAGCGCGGCAGCGGCGAGCGGCCCAAGGAGGTCGGTGACACCGGCGACGGTGAAGCGGGCACCGACCAGGTCGGCCCGCAGCCGGGCCACCAGATCGGGGTCGGCGCGGGGCGGGTCGTAACTCATGGTGCCGCCGAGCCTACGGGGCAGACCGTGGCACCCCTCGCCGTGGCGCCACGCCGCGTCACGAACGAGTCAAGAGATCTCACGGGCCGGGGTCGGCACCGAACCCGGCCCCACCTCGAGTGCGGTCACCGCGGGGCCCGGCACCGGCTCTGGGGTGAGTTCGCCCTCGGGGTCGGCGTCGCCACCGATGGCGAGGTCTTTGCTCTTGGCATATGCGACGGCTGCGATGACGATCACCAGCGCAGCGCCGGCGATGCCGTACCGCACCGGCACCGAGGCGTCCGGGCCGATGGAGAGCGTGATGATGGCAGGTGCGACCAGAACCGAGACAAGGTTCATCACCTTGATCAGCGGGTTGATCGACGGCCCTGCCGTGTCCTTGAACGGGTCACCGATCGTGTCGCCGATCACGGTGGCGGCGTGCGCGTCCGTTCCTTTGCCGCCGTGATGGCCGTCTTCGACGATCTTCTTCGCGTTATCCCACGCACCACCGGAGTTAGCCAGGAATACCGCCATCAATGCACCTGACCCGATCGCACCGGCGAGGAACCCGGCGAGCGCACCGATCCCGAGACCGAAGCCCACAGCCACCGGCATCAGCGCGGCGAGTAAGCCGGGTGTGGCCAACTCCCGCAACGAGTCCCGCGTGCAGATGTCGACGACTCGGCCGTACTCGGGCTTCGCGGTGCCCTCCATGATGCCGGGGATCTCGCGGAACTGACGGCGCACCTCGACGACGATCGCGCCGGCCGCCCGGGTCACCGCGTTAATGGCCAGACCGGAGAAGAGGAACACGACCGCAGCACCCAGGATGAGGCCAACGAGCGTGGACGGCGTAGCGATGACGCCCTCGGCGTTCTGGACGAACTCCTGCGCACTCTGCAACTGTTCCTCGGTCAGCGCGCGCGGGTCAATCTTGTTGACCTCGCTCTGCCAGGCGTCGGTATAGGAGCCGAACAGCGCCGTCGCGGCGAGCACCGCGGTGGCGATGGCGATGCCCTTGGTGATGGCCTTGGTGGTGTTACCCACGGCGTCGAGTTCAGTCAGGATCTTCGCGCCCTCGGCATCGACATCGCCGCTCATCTCGGCGATGCCTTGGGCGTTGTCGGATACCGGCCCGAAGGTGTCCATGGCCACGATGACCCCCACCGTGGTGAGCAGCCCACAGCCCGCGAGCGCCACGAGGAACAGCGACAGCGCCGTGACACCCCCGCCGAGCAGGAAAGCGAGATAGACCGCTCCGCCGATGATCGCCGCGGTGTACACGGCCGACTCCAGGCCGACCCCGATGCCCGAGAGCACCACGGTCGCCGGGCCGGTCAGCGAGGTGCGGGCGACGTCCATGGTGGGGCGCTTGTCGGTGCCGGTGAAGTAGCCGGTGAGCCAGAGGATGACGCCGGCGAGCACGATACCGACGACCACCGCCAGCAGGGCCGCTGACCGCGGGTCGCCCGAGAGCGCCTGGATCTGGGCGTTGGCGGACCCGAGGTCGGCGTAACTGGACGGCAGGTAGAGGTATGCGGCGGCGCCGGACAGCACTGCCGAGATCGCAGCAGCGATGTAGAAGCCGCGGTTGATTGCGGTGAGAGCACTTTCCCCGGCTCGCGCCTTGGTGATGAAGACACCGATCAGCGCAGTGACCGCACCGATCGCGGGCACGAGCAGCGGGAAGACCAAGCCGTACTCGCCGAATGCCACCGACCCGAGGATCAGGGCCGCGACCAGGGTGACCGCATAGGACTCGAAGAGGTCGGCGGCCATGCCCGCACAGTCGCCGACGTTGTCACCGACGTTGTCGGCGATGGTGGCCGCGTTCCGCGGGTCGTCTTCGGGGATGCCGGCCTCGATCTTGCCCACCAGGTCGGCGCCGACATCGGCTGCCTTGGTGAAGATGCCGCCACCGACCCGCATGAACATCGCGAGCAGCGCGGCGCCGAAGCCGAAGCCCTCGAGCACCTTGGGTGCGTCCCCCTCGTACAGCACCACGACGATCGAGGCGCCGAGCAGCCCCAGGCCGACGGTGGCCATCCCGACAACGCCCCCGGTGCGGAACGCAATTCGCATGCCGGCATCGCGGCCGTTCTCGGTGCGCGCTGCGGCAGCCACCCGGACATTGGCCTTGACCGCCAAACTCATGCCGAGGTAGCCGATCGCAGCGGAGAACACCGCGCCCAGCACGAAGAACCCCGAACGGCCCCACCGCACGCCGACGTCATCCGCAGGGAGCAGGAGCAACAGACCGAAGACCAGCACGACGAAGATGCCGAGAGTCTTGAACTGGCGGGTGAGGAATGCCTGCGCGCCTTCTTCCACGGCAGCGCCGATCTCCTGCATCTTCGCGGTGCCTGGGTCGGCGGCGAGCACCTGTTGCCGGAACACCACGCCCATGACCAACGCGACCACCGCGATCACCGCGACGGTGATGACCAGGGTGAGATTCGTGCCGACGAGCTCAAGGGCGCTCGAGTCGGCGGCCGCACGTGCATACGAGGGCATGCCATCCTCCTTGATGGTCTGGTGAGGCCCCTGGAGCGCAATGGCGCCGACGTCAGGGACGGACGCCCGGAACCCTACCGGGACCAGGTGTGACGACGCTCACCGACCCGGCGTGAGCCCGCTCACCTGAAAGGTGACTGGGTCCGACCTCACGCGGCGAGTGCGTCGTCGAGCGAGCGGTGGATGCCGAAGACCTTGTCGAGGCCGGTGATCTGGAAGACCCGCAGGATACGGTCGGTAGAACACACCACGCGCAGCCAACCGGACTGGTGACGCACCAGCTTGAGCCTCCCCACCAGCACCCCAAGCCCGGTGGAGTCGATGAACGTGACACCCTCGAGGTCGACCACAAGTCGCACTCGCCCCGTGGTGACCTCGGCATCGAGCGCCTGGCGCAGTTGGGCGGCAGTGGTGACGTCGACCTCTCCACCGACGGCGACGACACTGATGCCGCCATCCCGGTGGGACGTGGTGACGGACAGCTCCACGGGCTTCTCTCCTGATGTGTGGTCACGGCTGACAGCCTGAGGTTTCTCGCTGGTCAGGACACCTGGCCGGACGAGTCGGGTCGAGGGTTTACGGTAGCCGCCGTGACCTCTCCTGCACAGCAGGCGGCGGGTCCTGCGCGGCAGGTGGCAGATCCCGCACGACAGGTGGCGCGGATGACGGCCGGGCGGAGCTCGGAGGTGCTGCGTCATGTCGAGCAGGTGCCAGCGCGGGAGGCGCGCTTCGCACGCTGGCCCGACGACCTCGACCCGGCGCTGCTTTCGGCCCTGCTCGGCGCCGGCCTCGGCCGGCCGTGGTCGCATCAGCGCGAGGCGGTCGACCTCGCGCGAGCGGGAGAACATCTGGTGCTCGCGACCGGTACGGCATCCGGGAAGAGCCTCGGCTACCTGGTGCCACTCCTCGATGCGGCGCTCGCCGGCGCCGGCGCGGCATCCGGCCGCGGTGCCACCGCTCTCTACCTGTCGCCGTCCAAGGCACTCGCGGCCGACCAGTTGGCCCGCATCGACGCGCTCGCGGTGCCGGGTGTGCGCGCCGCAACCTACGACGGTGACACCCCACCCGACGAACGTCGGTGGGTTCGCGACCACGCACATGTCGTGCTCTCCAACCCCGACCTGCTGCACCACTCCTTATTGCCGGGGCACCGACGGTGGTCCCGGTTCCTTCGGGCGTTGCGCTACGTGGTGGTCGACGAGTGCCACGTCTACCGCGGCGTATTCGGTGCGCACGTCGCCGCGGTGATGCGGCGGTTGCGGCGGGTCACCACCCGCTACGGGTCGGTGCCGACGTTCGTGCTCGCGTCGGCGACGGTGAGCGAGCCGGCCGCCCATGCGAGCGCGCTTGTCGGGATGCCGGTCCGCGCGGTCACCGACGACGGGTCACCCCGCGGCCCAATGACCTTCGTGCTCTGGGAACCCGAAACCGGCGCCGACGGCACTCGGCGGTCGGCGACCACCGAGGCCGCCGACCTGCTCGCCGGCCTGGTGCTCGACAACGTCCAGACCGTGGCGTTCGCTCGCAGCCGGGCCGGCGCCGAGGCGCTCGCCACCCGCGCTGGACGAGTGATCGGCGAGCGCAACCCGGCGCTGACCGGAACAGTGGCCGCCTACCGCGGCGGCTATCTCCCGCAGGAACGCCGCGACGTCGAACGACGCCTTCGCAGCGGCGAACTGCGCGGTCTGGCCGCGACGAACGCACTCGAGTTAGGCATCGACATCAGCGGGCTGGACGCGGTGCTGATGGCTGGCTGGCCAGGTCGGCGAGCCAGCCTATGGCAGCAAGCGGGACGGGCCGGACGGGCGGGCGGTGAGTCTCTCGCCGTGCTGGTGGCGGCCGATGACCCGCTCGACAGTTACCTGGTGCGCCATCCGGAGGCACTCTTCGGGGCACCTATCGAGGCCACCGTGGTCAACCCCGAGAACCGGCAGGTACTCGGGCCGCACCTTGCCGCCGCGGCGGCCGAGCTGCCGTTGACCGAGGCCGACCTCTCGACCTTTGGTGCGACAGCGGCCCCGCTCCTCGACACCCTGGTGGCGCGCGGCATCCTCCGCCGGCGGCCCACCGGGTGGTTCTGGGCGCGCGAGGACCGGCCGGCCGACCACCTGTCGCTGCGCGGCACCACCGACGTGGTGTCCGTGGTCGAGACCGGCACCGGACGAGTGGTGGGCACCGTCGATGAGGCAGCGGCTCATGCGCAGGTGCATACCGGGGCGGTGCACCTGCACCAGGGCGAGGCGTGGGTGGTCACCGACCTTGACCTCCCGGGGCGAACCGCCCAGGTGGTTCGCGGCGACCCGGGGTGGAGCACCGTGGCGGAGTCGGTGAGCGGGTTCGACCTGCTTGGCACCGCCTCGACCGTACAGCGAGGGTGCACCCAGGTGAGCTACGGCACGGTGCGGGTGCGGACCCGGGTGACCGGCTTCGTACGCCGGCTACCGACCGGGGAGATCGGCGGCCGGCACGCGCTGGACCTGCCGGAGCGCGCACTCCTTACCCGCGCGGTGTGGTGGACGACAACGCCTGATGCACTGGCGGCGGCCCTGGTGTCAGCGGCCGACCTGCCAGGGGCCCTGCACGCAGCCGAACACGCCGCCATCGGGATGCTGCCTCTGGTGGCGACCTGCGACCGGTGGGACGTCGGAGGGGTGTCGACCACACTGCATCCCGACACTGGCCTGCCGACCGTGCTGGTCTACGACGGCTACCCTGGCGGGGCTGGCTTCGCCGAGCGCGCCTCCACGATGTTCGTGACCTGGGTGCGCGCCACCCGCGACGCCGTAGCCGGATGCCGATGCGAGCGCGGGTGCCCGGCGTGTGTGCAGTCGCCGAAATGCGGCAATGGAAACGAGCCGCTCGACAAAGCGGGTGCGGTGACCGTGCTCGACCTCGCGCTCGGAGAAGCGAAATGACGCCCAGAGGTCGTCGCGTCACTGACCCGCCCGCGGGTAGGGTCCCGGCCATGGTGCTCATCGGAGTAGTCCTCGTTCTTCTTGCCCTGGTGGCCGGCGGGGTGCTGATTGTCGGCACGGCCCGAATCGGCGACACCGTCGACATCGACGTGCTCGGTACGACGGTCAGCTTCCCGCCGCTGGTGCTCCTGATCACCGGGATGGTGGTGATCTCGGTGTTCTGGCTCGGCTGGGCCGTCCTCCGCAGCGGGCTGCGTCGCGTCAGACGGCGCCGCGCCGATGCCGCCGAGGCGGCCCGCGCCGCCGAGGCACGACGAGTGGCCGAGGAGCAGCGGTTGCGAAACGAAATCGCCGCCCGCGACGCCGAACTCGCCGAGGAGCGCCGGCTGCGCTCGGAGGCCGAGCAGCGCTCGGGCGGGCCGGGCGGCGTCTCAGCGGCCGAGTCACCCGCAGCCCCGGATGACGCTGGCTCCGGGTACCCGGAACTGCTGTCCACCCCGCCGCCGCCTCCTTCGCCGCCCACCGCTCGCCCCTGACCGGTCAGCGCATCCGCCCTGATTCGCATCCCGCGCACACCGACGCACACCGAGCGCGCACCCACGCACACCGAGCGCGCACCCACGCACACCGAGCGCGCACCCACGCACACCGAGCGCGCACCCACGCACACCGAGCGCGCACCGACGCACACCCACGCACACCCACGCACACCGACGCACACCCAGGCACACCGACGGCGGCCCCTCACTACTCGGGTTTACTCGTCGGCGGCGTTGCGCCGGGCCGGGCCTGTGCGTTCAGGGACTACGCGCCGCGGGAGGTGCCAGCCCGGCACGAGCCTGAGCACGCATGGTCGCGGGCAGCGGCAACCAGGAACCGACCCCACCACGTGGTGCGGTGACAGCGACCAGGACGCTGCCGTCACCCAGGGGGGTGCACGACTCGACCCGAGCACCGTTCGCCGTGGCGACGTCGACTGCGGCAGCACAATCGGCGGTTTCTCCGACCGCCAGCGGAGCGGCAGCCGCCAGCACCGCAAGGTCGGCCGCTACCCGAGCCACACGCCCGTCGCGCACCACCGCCGCCAGGATCAGCGCAACCACGGCGGTCAGCACCACCACGGCCAGCGCAGCCGAAGCGAGCACCGTGCCGGAGCCACGCTCCCTGGACAGCGACCCGAATCTGCGCTCCCGGGGACAGTGTTGTCGCTGACCAGCACCACCTCCGACGCCGGCCGGCCAGCCGCGCCGACCGCCGCGCTCGCGCCACATCATGGCAGTTCGAGGCGCGCGGTGGCCCGAGCGTGAGCCCGGGCCCCGGAGCCGAGCAGCGCGAGCACCGCCGGCACCGGGGCCTCGACTAGCACCGTGACCTGACCATCGCCTCTGACGACCGTGACCCGCGAGCCGTCGGGCACCCGGGATCCAGCCTGCTGACGAGCTGCTGGCTCGGAATCGCCCCGGGCCAGCTGCCGGGCCGCAGTTCCCGCGGCATCGACACATTGCACCTGGCGGATCCCGAGGTCAACGGCAGCGAGACACACCGCGAGCACGACAACGACCGACGGGATGGCCACCGCCAGTTCCGCGGTAGCCATCCCGCGCTCGCGGCGTGCCGGCGTCATGAACCAGTGCCGATGGCGCCGACGATGATGCCGCTCAATGCCGACTTCACCGGGCCGGAGCGGACGATGGCGAGCAGGATCGCAGCAAAGGCCACCGCGGCCACGGTGCCCACGGCGTACTCGGCGGTCGTCATCCCTTCCTCACCGAGGGTGCGCACTCGGTGTGTCACCCGCCGAAGCTGGCCGGACAGTCGTCGGTTCATGAGAAACCTCCTCAATGGTGGGCGCGTCGCTCGCACCCGTTGACGACCACTCTCGGCCGCCGCCAGCCGAACCCGACAGCCCGACCGCCGCGGCGTACCGGATCTGTGGACGACCACTGTTTCCGCCGCTCCCTGTGGAGGAACCAGGCCGTGCTGTCCAGCCTTGTCAGGACGGGCCCGTGGGCCTCGACCTCGGCGTGGCCCCGCGGGCCCCGACCTCGGCGTGGTCCGGTGGGCCCCGCCGTTGAGCGTGGCGGACCCGGGAGAGCGTGCCGTGCGTTCACGGTCAGTGGGGATGCCAGAAAGGGGGTCACGTAGCCCGGATTCCAGAGATGTCAGGCGCGTCGAGATAGGCAGGACCCCGACGACGTTGGTGACCGTGGTCGGCAGCGGGAGAAGCGGGCGTGGGAGCAGGACGTCGCGAAGACGACGTCTGCCACCACCGTCCGGCGCCGACCGCCGGCCCAGTCGGCAGGCTCCTCCCATCGTCGCCGTCGTCGTCAATCCGGCCTGATAGTCGGCGAGTCGGGCGTTCAACCGGGCGGACGGCACACGCCAATTGACCGTGAACGGCGCACCGGCGTAACGGTTTACCGGTGACCGGGCACCCGGAAACGTCACCGGCAACGGCACCGGAGGCTTCGTCGTAATCGGGTCACCGGCGCAGGGATGTGAGGTGCTCAGGAACCCATGGCATTGACGAGCCGCAGCACGACCGGCGCCACCGTGGTCCCGACGAAGCCGGGGAGAAAACACAGCCCCAGAGGCAGCACAAGCAACACGCCAGCTCGGTGGGCCGCCGCATCGAGGCGGCGTGCCTCAGCGTCGCGCATCCGAGCCGCTGCTTCGGTCAGCAGACCAGCCGGGGCAGCGCCGGCCGAGATTGCCGCGTGCCAGGCAACCGCCGCCGCCGACCACCCTGGACCGACGTGGCCCCAGGCGACATCGGGCGCCTCGCCCCAGCGGTGAGCTGCGGCCACGACCGCCAGCTCGCGGCCGGCCGGCGTCGAGTCGACCTCAGCGACCGCTTCGAGACACTCGATCGGGCCTGCGCCGCAGCGCAGCGTCGCGGCGAGCAAGCCGATGACGGAAGCGGCTTGGTCGACCGTGGCCGGACCGTCATCGACCGAGGGTGCCCAGGCGGCCCGAGGCGAGAGGGCGAGATCGGCTGCGGGCAGCGACCGGACCCGCTCGGGTAGCACGAGCGCCACGGCCACTATCAGGGCGAGCAGCAGCGCAGCCGACTCCGGCGTCATCCCAGTGTCCCGTCAGTACGACTCGGGCGGGCAGCGCGGGCAAGTACCCGCGACGACCACAGCCAGCCGGCGCCGGTGAGGATGAGACCGACTCCGGCGGCAGCATGAGCGGCCCGCGACCCGTAGAGCTCTGCAGGGGTGAACCCCACAAGTGTGCCCACGAGGGGACCGCCGAGTGGGAGCGCGGTCAGCAGCCACATCGAGGTGCGAGGGCCGGCGAGCAGCACCGATGCGCGCTGCTGGGCGGCGACCCGGGCACGCACTCCAGCGGCAGCTGCAGTGCTGACCTCAGCCGCTGAGGCACCAACTCGCTCGGTGAGCCGCCAGCTCGCCGCGAGGCCCGTCAGGTCACTGGTGGGCGACGGTCGTGACCGCCGCAGGTGCTGGGTGTGGCGCGAACCCTCAGCCCGCGGGTGCTCGGACCACGAGTCGAGCCCGAGGCCGGATGCAATGCCCCGGCCGGACGCGAGGTGCTCGACCAACCGTGGGCCGAGCCATGGAGCACGGTCGACGACGCCGGGCGTACCTGCTGCGGCGGTCGCCGCCGCGCCGAGATCGAGGCCGGCGCGAAGGCCGACCGTCACCACCTCGGCAAAGTCCGCGACCCACGCGCCGTCACCGCGTGATCGATCACGCCGAGATCGACGGCGATGGGTGAGAACCTCGCAGTAGGACCTGAGGCCGAGCGACCGCCGATGGATGTCGATACGGTTCGCTCGGGGCGGCCACGCCAGGGCCACCCCGACGATGAGGAGCCAGAGCACCACGAGTGCCGCTATCGGGACAGCCATGCGCACTCCCGGGCCTCTGGAATGAGGTCGAGCAGTTGAGCCGCACCTGGGCCTGGTACCAGGCCGGCCGCGACGACCGTGGCGCCGGTGACCACCTCGACCCGCCCGGAACCGCCGCGCTCTGGACGGGTCACACCCAGCCGGTCAACCCGACGCACGGCGCCCGCGCGAACGACGTGCACGACTACTCGGACCGCGCCACGCAACTGAGCATGGACCGCATCGCGGGGCAGCCCGGCCAGCACCCCGAGCGCCTCGAACCGGGCCGGCACCTCCTCTGGGGCGTTGGCGTGTACCGTGCTCGCCCCACCCTCGTGGCCGGTGTTCAGCGCGGCGAGCAGCTCGCGCACCTCGGCGCCACGCACCTCGCCAACGATCAGGCGGTCGGGCCGCATCCGTAGCGCCTGCCGCACCAGCACCCCGAGCGACACCTCACCGGACCCCTCGACGTTGGCCGACCGGCCCTGGAGCCGGACCACATGTGCGTGCCGGGGGTCGAGCTCACGGACATCCTCGACGACGACCACCCGCTGGTCGGAAGGTACTTCGCCGAGCAGGGCCGCAAGCACGGTGGTCTTACCGGCACCCGTACCGCCGGTCACGACGAAGGACACCCGCCGATCAACGAGGCCACGAAGCAGATCGGCCGCGCCGGCGGGCACGCAGCCGTTCGCGATGAGCGCGTCGACACCTCCGGGTCGCTGCTGTGCCAGGCGCAGGCTCACATGCGGACCGCGGTCAGCGAGCGGCGGCAGCACAGCGTGCAGGCGTACCCCGCCCGGCAGGATGCCGTCGACCCACGGCTGGGCGTCGTCGAGCCGCCGACCAGCGAGGCCGGCGAGGCGTACTGCGAGCGGTCGCAGTTCAGGCGGTGGCACCGTCACGGGGCTGCGCTGCACCCCGGCGCCGCGGTCGACCCAGACGCTTCCGTCACCATTGACGAGGACGTCGGTCACGGCGGCATCGGCGACGAGTGGTGACAGCGGACCGAGCCCGACGAGTCGTTCCGCGAGGGCGGATGCCGCACGCTCGCCGCCGCGGTCGCCAAGCACCTCCCCGGCGGCCACCACCCGGGCGATCGAACTGGCCGTCGGCCGCTGGCCCCCGCGGATCGCACGGACCATCGCATCGCGGATCTCTGGGGTCGCTCCCGCGGCGGCGCTCACGACGTCGTCATCCGTGCGTTGTACGCCTCGACCACGGCATCGGCGGCGCGGCGGACCGCATCGCGGCCGGTTCCAGGCCATGAGCCCCGCTCGGCGTCGCGGACGACCCGGGCGTCGTCACCGAGGTGGTGCACGTGAATGACGCCGAGGTGCTCAGCGATGTCACCGAGAACGTCTCCGCCCGGTCGGCCACCGCGGGTCACGAGCCATGGGTCCGGCACTGGACCCAACGCGGCGTCGTCTGCCAATCGATCGAGCAGGACGCCGGTGTCGGCCAACGCTCGGGTGCGCAGGCCCCCGACCACCACCACACGTGCGTCGCTGCCCGCCACCTCGGGCAGCAGCCGGCTGCCTCGAGAGAGATCGACGACAACCCGGGCTGGACCTGCGCGAAGGGACGCGAGCACGTCACGCACCGCGTCGTCATCCACCTGCTGCGCGGCCCCGCCCCCGGCGGAGAGCACGTGGCATCCGCCGTCAGCCGGGAGGGAACGCAGCACGGCATCGGCATCGACCCGACCTCGCGAGCCGGCAAACGCGGGCCATCGACGCCCCGGGAGGTGCTCGACCCCGGCGGCGACATCGAGCCCACCGCCGTCGAGGTCGAGGTCGACGACCACGGCGGGCGGGCCGGTGGCCGCCAGCCGGCGGCCGACGGCCAGCGCAAGAGAGGTGGTGCCAAGACCGCCCGAGGCGCCAACGAGAACGAGCGGGACGTTGAGGTGCATGAACCGACGATCTGCTGCTGGCGGCGGTCGCGACCAGCGGGCTACGACAACCAGTCCGGATCTGTGGACAACCTCTCGCAGGCCGCCAGCCTGTGGACGAGGCGCACCGGGTTCGGCCCACGCGAGGCTCGGACCGAAGCAAGCCGGGGGTAGCGCAGTCGTCGCCGAGGGCTCCCCGAGGGGGTAATGCGCCTGAACCACAGCGGAACTGGCAGCCCGAGAGGCCAGCAGAATCCGGGCATAAGGACGGCCCCGGTCGGGGGGACAACCGGGGCCGTCGGCGAGCCGAGCTCCGGGGGGGAGAAGCCGGTCCGCCGTTCGCTCAACCCCGAAGGGGAGCGAGTAGGTCAATCGTGTCCCATGCCGGCGCCGCGCGCAAGCCCAGGGAGCTACCTGCCGAAAACATTACTGAAAACGCACAAAAAAACACGGATCCGTAGGTTATGCGCAGGTGGTTCGGGCCCGGCCCCGTCGTTCGGGCGATCACGAGACCCGGCCATCGCGCCTCAACACGAATGCCGAGGCACCCTCCTGCCGGGAAGTGACCCGCGGACAGGCGTGCATCTCATTGCCCATGGGAATGGGTTGAGCCCACAACCACGGGTCGATCAGTGGACTGCCCGCGCGTGAGCGCTCGGTGTTTCCTGCGGTGACTGACAGACAAGACGGCCACCAGGCTCCCCGCACCAGCCCGCCGCCGCGACGGCGAACGGTGCCACCCAGTACGGCGACGTTAGCCCGCGCGCCCCGCCAGGATGGCGTCGGCGACCCGCTCACCGTCCGCCGCACCCACGCGAACGGCGCTGCAGCAGTGCTCGATCCAGACCGCCAGGCCGGCGGCATCCCCGGCGCCATAGGCCGCGAGCGCACCGAGGTAGGGGGCGCTGCCACCGGCCGCGTGCCCGGCCTCGGTCACCGCGACACCGGTGGGGTCGAGCCCCCCGGCCTGCACGACCGCCCGATCCAGTGCCCGGGCCACCACCCCATTGCCCCGCCGGAACGGCCGCGCGTGCATGATCTCGGCGTGCACCACCGCCGCCGCCACCACCACCGGCAGCCGAGGCAGCGCCATGAGCACCTCGACCACCGCGTCGAGCCGGGCGGCTGCCTCGCCAGCCGAGGGCGCCGGCCCCAGGTCACCGAACTCGAGGCAGCCCTCACCGTCGCGCCGGGGCCGGCCCAACTCAGAGTCAGGCACCACCCCGGCCGCAGCCACCATGTGCAGCCGGGCGAGCACCTGACGCGGGGCACCCAGCACCCGCACTACCGCCAGCTCGGACTCCGCGGTGGCCGCCACGACGCCGCGGGCAACGAGCTCGACCGGGCCCGGCTCGGGCCCCCACGACTGGGCTCCACGCAGCACGTCACGGACCAGCCCGGGCGGAACAACCGCACCCTCCAGCCCCGCGCTCGCCACCGCACCGCGGACCCGGGACTCGATCACGGCCTCCGGCATCCGGCGTCGTAGCGCCGGATGCCACCGGAGCCGCGCGCACGCCTCCCGTGCCGCCTCCACCTGGGCAGCCACCCCGGGCCGCGCGCCGGCCCAGGCGACCGCCTCAACCGCGGTCGTCATCCGGCCGCAGCGCCGCGCCGTCGGATGCCGACCGGCTGCCGGTACTCGGCGGAGCCACCGAACTGCGTCTCGTCATCGGTCTCGGGCACTCGTACCTCCTCAATCGCGCACTGACCAGCGTCCGTTGCCGAGCCTATGGTGGCCGCTATGACGGGCGGCATCCACTGGCCAACTGCGGCGCTCGTCGCCGGGCTGATGCTGGCCGGGTGGGCGGGGCTCCGCCTGCTGCGGCGGGGCCGGCAGCGCGGGTTTCTCTCCGACGTCGACCGAGCCACCTACGCCACGCTGCACCGCGCCTCGCTCGCCTCCGAGCACCTGGTCCACGGCCTCACCCCGGATGCCGCCGAGCGCGCCGGGCGGCACCTGCTGTCCATTCTCGGCGCCCGTGCAGTGTCGTTCGCCGACGCGTCAACTGTGCTCTCCTGGAGCGGAGTCGGGGAACACCATCGCAGCCGGTCCCACAACCTTGGCGCGCAGACCCGGGCCAGCGGACGCACCGTCGTGCACGGTCCGGAGGCGGCCGGGTGCGCCGACCCCGACTGCCCGGTGCAGGCAGCGGTCACCGCGCCGCTGGTCATGGACGACCTGGTGGTTGGCACCCTGACCGCGTGGACCGACGCACCGTCGCCGGGGCTCGCCCGAGCCACCGAGGAGGTCGCCTCGTGGGTGTCCAGCCAGCTCGCGCTCGCCGAACTCGCCAGCACTCGGGGCCGAGTCGTCGAGGCCGAGTTGCGGGCGCTCCGGGCTCAGATCAGCCCGCACTTCATCTACAACAGCCTGGCCGCCATCGCGTCGTTCGTCCGCACCGACCCCGACCGCGCCCGCGAACTACTCACCGACTTCGCCGACTTCACCCGGTACGCGCTGCGTCCCGGCGGCTCGTACACGACGTTGGCCGAGGAACTGCGCAACGTCGAGCGGTACCTCGTGCTCGAGCAGGCCCGCTTCGGCGAACGGCTCCAGATCTCGCTACTCGTCGCTCCGGAGGTGCTGCCGGTGACTGTTCCCTACCTCACGGTGCAACCGCTGGTAGAGAACGCGGTTCGCCACGGGCTCGCCGGGAAGGACGGCGTCGGGCACCTCAGCATCACCGCCACCGACCTCGGCAGCGAGGCCGAAATCAGTATCGAGGATGACGGCGTCGGCACCGACCCGGAGCACGTGCGGCGCATCCTGGATGCCGCTCGCGCCGGTGACTCGCTCGGCCTCGGGAACGTCGACTCCCGGCTCCGCCAGGTCTACGGCGACGTGTTCGGGCTGGTCGTCGAGACCGCGCCGGGCGCCGGCACCAAGGCGAGCTTCCGGGTGCCGAAGTTCGCGCCCGGTGTGCATCATCGTGGATGACGCCGCCCCCGTAGGCTTATTGCCCATGTCCTCCATCGGTGTGGGGCTCACGGCCCTCGTCGTCGATGACGAGTTGCCGGCGCTCACCGACCTCGGCTACCTCCTCGGTCGCGACCACCGGGTGGCCGAGGTCATCACCGCAGCCTGCGGCACCGACGCCCTTGCCGCGCTCGACCGGCGCGACATCGACGTGGTCTTCAGCGACATCTCCATGCCCGGCCTCGACGGCCTGGCGCTCGCCCGAGTGATCTCGCGATTCGCGGTGCGGCCCCACGTCGTCTTCGTGACGGCACATGACCAGCACGCGGTCGACGCGTTCGCCCTCGCCGCCACCGACTACGTCATGAAACCGGTCCGCGAGAGCCGCCTGGCCGAGGCGATCCGCCGGGTGGCAGCGGCGCAGGAACCGCCCGGACATCGCCCGGACGGCACCGGCCCACCGGTGCTCCTGGCACCTCACTCAGGCAGTCGGGTGCCGCACCCGACGCGCCCGCCCGGGTCCACGGCGCCGCACGACGTTCTCGCGGATGACGACGACTCCCCATTCGCCGGTCACTCACCACCGACCGGCGCTCCACGGTCCACCCACGACCAGACCATCCCCGTCGAGCTCGGCGGGGTCACCCGCTTCATCACCCGCAACCAGGTTCGATACGCCCAGGCGCACGGCGACTACGCGCGGTTGCACACGTCATCCGGCTCGCATCTTGTTCGCATCCCGTTAGGCACGCTGGAGGAGGAATGGGCCGACTATGGCTTCGTCCGGATCCACCGCAGCACCCTGGTCGCCCTGCCACACATCCGCGAGGTCCGCATCGACCACGGCCGGTGCGCCGTGCTCGTCGGTGACGTCGAGCTGCCGGTGAGCCGGCGGCACACCAAGGGGCTCCGCGACACGCTGCTCCGGCGTCCACTCGGCGGACTCCGCCCGCCGGGGGCCTGACCCGTGCGCGGGGCGAGTGAACTGCCGCCGGCCCGGGTTCGGGTGCGCAGGTCGCGGCACGATCCCGCTCGGGCGCAAACCCGGCCGGTGGCACGCGACCTCGACGAGCAGACCGAACTGGGGGGCGTCTATCTCGACGGTCTGATGCGAGCGCAGCTGCGACTCTCGGTCACGGTGTTGACGATGCTCGTGCTCGGTGTGGCTGCGGTGCCCGTGACCTACGCGATCGTGCCGTCGGCCGTGACCTGGTCGGTGTTCGGTGTACCGGTCGCCTGGATCGTGCTCGGCGCCGGCCCGTACCCGGCAGCCTGGCTGCTGGCCCGGTGGTACACCTGCCAGGCGGACCGGGTCGAGAGCGACTTTGCTGAGCTCGTCGAGCCGCCAGGCGCCGACGTCGGCGAACCACCCGTCGCTGAGGTCGGCGAACCGCCGTTTGCCGAGGTCGGCGAGCCACGGTGACCGACCTGCTCGCGGTCGCCGCAATCACCATGGTCTGCGTCGCGACCCTGATCGTCGGCGGGCTTGGGCTGCGGCTCTCGCGTCGCACGAGTGACTTCTACGTCGCCGGGCGTACCGTGTCGCCACGGCTGAACGCCTCGGCCCTGGGGGGCGAGTACATCTCGGCAGCGAGCTACCTCGGGGTCGCCGGGTTGGTGTACGAGCAGGGCATCGACACCGTCTGGCTGCCGGTCGGCTACACCCTTGGCTATGTCGTGCTGCTCGTCGTGGTCGCCGCACCGATGCGGCGATCGGGTGCCTACACCCTGCCCGACTTCGCCGAGGCCCGGCTCGGCTCACGAGCGGTGCGGCACGTGTCCTCGGTGCTCGTGGTCGTGATCGGATGGCTGTACCTGGTGCCGCAGTTCCACGGCGCACACCTGACCCTGACCCTGGTCACCGGCGCGCCCGACTGGGCTGGCGGGCTGGTCGTCGCGGTCGTGGTGGCAGCAGCCGTCGGCGCCGGTGGGATGCGCTCGATCACCCTGGTCCAGGCCATGCAGTACTGGGTGAAGCTCACCGCCATGGCGGTACCGGCCGGGGTCCTGCTCGCGCTGTGGTGGCGCCTCGGAGCGCCACCGCCCGCCGTCGACCCGAGCTGGAGCATCCCGACCTTCTCCGACGGGGCGGACGACCACGCGACCTACCGGGCGATGTCGACGGTGCTCGGCCTCTGCCTCGGCACCATGGGCCTCCCGCACGTCATCGTGCGGTACTACACCAACCCCGACGGCGTGGCCGCACGACGCACCACGGTGGCGGTGATCGCGTTGATCGGCATGTTTTACGTCCTGCCGCCGACGTATGGGGTGCTCGGCCGGGTCGTCTTCCCGTCGCTGCCGGAGGGCGTCCGCGCCGACTCGCTGGTCCTCGGCATCCCTGCCGCGTTCGCGAGCGGCGATACCGCGAGTGCGCTCACGGCGATGCTCGCCGGTGGCGCGTTCGCGGCGTTCCTCTCCACGGCATCCGGCCTGGCGATGTCGGTCACCGGCGTCATTGACCAGGCCATCCGTCCACGGCTGGCCCGGGTGGCCGGCGGCGACCTGCCGGCTACCCGGGGTTTCCGGTACGCGGCGATCGTGGCGGTGGCCGTGCCGTGGGCGATCAGCCGAGCAGCGGAGCCGCTCGGCGTCACCACCAGCGTGGGGCTGGCCTTCGCCGTAGCGGCGGCCACGTTCGCGCCACTGATCGTGCTCGGGGTGTGGTGGCGGCGGCTGTCGACCTGGGGCGCCATGGCCGGCCTGGTCGTGGGTGGCAGCACCGCCGGCGGGGCCATCGTGGTCGCGATCGCGGTTGGTCCGCTCGACGGCTGGCCGGGCGCGCTGCTCGAGACGCCGGCGGCGTGGGCGGCGCCGCTGGCCCTGCTGGTGGCGGTGCTGGTCTCGCTGGCCACCCCCGAACGGGTGCCCCCAGACACCACGCGCATCCTGGTGCGCCTGCACACCCCGGAGCGGGTCGGCCTGGCCCGCTCCGGGCGCGACGGATGACGCCCGCGGAGCTTTCTCGCCAGGCTCAGCTCAGCAACGTATCAAGGTCGATACGCAGCGGGACGGGTGTGTCGGTCGTGAACGTGCCGCAGACCGGCTGCGCGTCCTGGTAGCCGAACTCGCCAGCCAGGTGGCACGCCACGAGCGACGGGCCGTCGTGCAGGTCGATGATCCAGTAGTGTCCGATTCCGGCCTCGGCGTACTCCTGGTGCTTGACCAGCGTGTCGATCCGGGTCGAGCCGGGAGAGAGAAACTCGACCACCAGCAGGACGTCACTCGCGGTGAGCAGCGAGCCGTCGTCGTCGGCGCGGGCAAAGGCGTTGCGCGACACCACGACGACGTCAGGAACGCGGACCGTGCCGGGCCGACTGGGGGGGGCCAGCTGGAGGTCGACGTCCACCTCTGGCAACACCTCGTAGTCGGGTAGCTGGGGCACCAACTGTCCGACCAACTCGCGATTCGCCCGCTGATGCCGCGGCGTGGGTCGCGGGGACATCATGATCCAGCCCTCCTGAAGTTCGTACCGCGCCTCGTGATCCGCCGGCAGCACGGCGTACTCGGCAGCCGTGAGCGGGGTGCGGTGATCCGGCAGCGCGGTCATGGGCCGAGTGTGACACGGACGGCAACCCCTGGCACTGGTCCACACGCCGCCGACCGCCCGCCACCTGACCGGCGGAATCCGTCCAGACGATGGCCGACGTTCAGCGTGATGAGTCGTCGCGATCAGGATGCCGACCCAGCACGCCCGCCTCCCCACGAGTCAGGTCGGATGCCGCTCGGCTCACCGTCGGTGCCATTCGCCGCACGGATGCCGCCCGCACGCCGCCCCTCGGAACCCGCCTGGCGCGCGAAGCCCCGCCACCCCTGTCGCGCTGCGTCATCCGCAGCCCACGCTGACGGGGTGATCCCGGGGGCGCAGGCCCCGGGTGCGACCTATCGGAGGTGACCCGTGAGCGACGACGCCCGCAGACCCACCGAGGACCCCTACCTCGCCCTCCAGTCCACCCCGGAATTCCAGGAGTTGCGCCGGAGGTTCCGTGGCTTCGTCTTCCCGATGACCGCCTTCTTCATTGCCTGGTACTTCGTCTACGTGCTGCTCTCCACCTTCGCTCCCGGCTTCATGGGCACCGAAGTGGCCGGCGCCATCAACGTCGGCCTGCTCTTCGGCCTCGGTCAGTTCGCCACCACGTTCGCCATCACCTTCTGGTACGCCCGGTGGGCGGGCCGCGAACTCGACCCGATGGCCGACCGGCTCGGCGCCCGCCTCGACGGCGCGACGGAGCATTGAGCATGCCCGCCCTCGCGCTCCCCGCGGCCGAGGCGACCTTGGTCGGCTCCCCCGCCCTCAATATCGCCATCTTCGCCACCTTCGTCGTCGTCACCCTCGCGATCGTCGTGCGCGTCGCCGCGGGCAAGAAGACCGCCGAGCAGTACTACACCGCCGCGGGTGCGTTCTCCGGCCGCCAGAACGGCATCGCCATCGCCGGCGACTACCTCTCGGCGGCATCCTTCCTCGGGATCGCCGGAGCCATCGCGCTGCAGGGCTACGACGGGTTTCTCTACTCGATCGGTTTTCTCGTGGCCTGGCTGGTGGCGCTGCTGCTGGTTGCCGAACTGATGCGCAACATCGGCCGGTTCACCATGGCCGACGTGCTCTCGTACCGGCTGCGGCAGCGGCCGGTACGTATCGCTGCGGCCATCTCGGTGATCTGTGTGTCGTTCTTCTACCTGCTCGCCCAGATGGCTGGCGCCGGGGCCCTGGTCTCGCTGCTGCTCGGGGTCAGTGGTGAAGCCGCGCAGAACCTCGTCATCGCGGTGGTCGGCGTGGTGATGCTCGCCTATGTGCTGATCGGGGGGATGAAGGGCACCACCTGGGTGCAGATCATCAAAGCCGTGCTGCTCATCGCCGGCACCGCGGTCATCTCGGTCTGGGTGCTCGGGACGTACTCGTTCAACCTGTCGAGCCTGTTCGAGGCCGCGGTCGACCAGTCGGCCACGGGTGAGGCGATCCTCGACCCCGGGCTTCGGTACGGCACCAGCCTGACCACCCAGATCGACTTCATCTCGCTGTCGATGGCGCTCGTGCTCGGCACGGCCGGCCTCCCGCACGTGCTGCAACGCTTCTATGCCGTGCCCACGAGCAGGCAGGCACGGAAGTCGGTGGAGTGGGCGATCTGGCTGATCGGCGGGTTCTACCTGCTCACCCTGGTCGTCGGCTACGGCGCGGCGGCACTGGTGGGCCCGGAGGCCATCGCCGCCGCACCGGGCAAGGCCAACTCGGCCGCTCCGCTGCTCGCCTACGAGCTCGGGGGGTCGGTGCTGCTCGGCATCATCTCCGGGGTCGCGTTCGCCACCATCCTTGCGGTGGTGGCCGGCCTGACCATCGCCACCTCGGCGACTTTCGCCCACGACCTCTACCAGGAAGTCATCACACGGGGCCGCACGACCCAGGAGCAGGAGGTGCGGGTGGCCCGCATCGCCGCGGTCGCCATCGGCGCGGTCGCGATCGTCGGCGGCATGTACGCCAAGGACCAGAACGTCGCGTTTCTGGTAGCGCTGGCGTTCGCGGTGGCCGCCAGCGCGAACCTGCCGACGATCCTGTACTCGCTGTTTTGGAAAGGCTTCACCACCCGCGGGGCGCTGTTCTCGATTTACGGCGGGCTGGCCAGCGCGATCGGCCTGATCGTGTTCAGCCCGGTCGTCTCCGGCAAGGTCGACCCAGCCACCGGAGCAAACCTGGCGATGCTGCCGCCGAGCGTCGACTTCTCCTGGTTCCCGCTCGACAACCCCGGCCTGGTCTCCATCCCCCTCGCGTTCTTCCTCGGCTGGCTCGGCTCGGTCACGAGCAACGAGCCGGGCGAACAGAAGTACGCCGAGATGGAGGTGCGCAGCCTCACCGGGCACGGAGTCGCCCCGACGATCCACCACTGACTCTCTGACACATGCCCGCCCGGGTCGCGCCCACGGCGCACCCGGGCGGGCCGGTACCTGTCATCACCGGGCCCGGTACCTGTCACCACCGGGCCGGTACCTGTCATCACCGCTGGGCTCGACACCGGCTCGACCTTGACCCTGGGTCAACCCACGCCCTGCAGAATCGTCCAATTGGACGATTCTGCAGGGTGACCTTTCCGAGTCCGAACGGTGCCGTGCCGGCGAATGCAGGCCCCGGGATCACGTCATTACGATCAGGCCCCGATCATCATCCCGGCCGAAAGGACCCCGATGTCCGTCTCCACGCCTCGACCATCCGGACGTACCGGTGCCGTTCCGATCCTCATCGGGGCGCTTCGCGTGGCCGTCGGGCTCTTCTTCATCCTCCCCGGCATCATGAAGTTCACCATCCACGCCGAGGAGGTCGAGCTCTTCGAGCGATGGGGCGTGCCCGCCCCGGAACTCGCCGTGACCGCAACCGGCATCATTGAGATCGCCGCCGGGGTGGCCCTCGCGGCCGGCGTGGCCATGCCGGTGCCGGCGATTCTGCTGGCCGCGACGATGATCGGCGCACTGCTGACGGCCGGGCGGGTCGATGGGGGCCAGCACCTGATCCTGCCCACGGTTCTCCTGGCCCTGCTCGCAGTCATCGTCGCCGGCCGAGGCGGCCGGTGGCAGCTCGGCGGCCGGCTGCTCCCGGGCAGCGGCCAGGAGTCAACGCCGACGCCTGGGCACTGACCGCGCCGACCCCCGAACCACTCACGGAGGGGATGCCGTTCGGCGCGTGCCAGCGCTCGCCCGGCGCCCGGCCGGCCCGGACAGTTGCTGCAGCGGCCGGATGCCGCTTTGCTGGGTCCACCCGCTGACCCCAGGAGGAACGCCGCCGTGACCGACGCCAGCCTGTCCAGCCAGGCACACGACATGGACTTCACCCCGGAGGCCGCATTCGTCGATTACGCGAACGGGCGGGCGGGCCTGTACGACGCGGCGGCGGCCGACCACGAGGGATTTTGGGCGCAACAGGCCCGGGACCGCATCACCTGGGCCACCGACTTCGACACCGTGCTCGACTGGAGCGACGCCCCGTTCGCGAAGTGGTTCGTCGGCGGCACCCTCAATGTCGCGTACAACTGCGTCGACCGGCACGTCGAGGCCGGCCACGGCGAGCGGGTCGCTATCCATTTCGAAGGCGAGGCGGGCGACACTCGCACACTCACCTACGCCGACCTCCAGCGCGAGGTGTGCCAGGCCGCGAACGCCCTCGTCGAGCTCGGCGTCGGCACCGGCGACCGGGTCGCCATCTACCTGCCGATGATCCCCGAGGCCGTCGTGACGATGCTGGCCTGCGCCCGGCTCGGCGCCCCGCACTCGGTGGTCTTCGGCGGGTTCTCCGCCGAGGCGCTGCGCACCCGCATCGCCGACGCCGACGCCAGGGTCGTGGTCACCGCCGACGGCCAGTTCCGCAGGGGCAGCGCCGCCCCGCTGAAGCCAGCCGTCGATGAGGCCGTCTCCGATGCAACCACCGTGGAGAAGGTGCTCGTCGTGCGCCGGACCGAGAGCGAGGTCGGCTGGGTCGACGGCCGCGACGTCTGGTGGCACGACCTCGTGGAGCGTCAGCCCGACACTCACGAGGCGCAGCCGCACGATGCAGAGCACCCCCTCTTCATCCTCTACACCAGCGGCACGACCGGAAAACCGAAAGGAATCCTGCACACCAGCGGCGGTTACCTCACTCAGACGGCGTACACCAACGCCGTTGTCCACGACCTGCATCCAGCAACCGACGTGTACTGGTGCACCGCGGACGTCGGCTGGGTCACCGGGCACAGCTACCTCGTCTACGGGCCGCTGGCCAACGGCGCGACCCAGGTGATCTATGAAGGCACCCCGGACACCCCGCACCAGGGCCGCTGGTGGGAGGTGGTGCAGAAGTACGGCGTGACGATTCTGTACACCGCGCCCACCGCCATCCGCACCTTCATGAAGTGGGGAGCCGACATCCCGGCGCGGTTCGACCTGTCGTCGCTGCGGGTCCTGGGGAGCGTCGGCGAGCCGATCAACCCCGAGGCCTGGCTCTGGTACCGCACCCACATCGGCAACGGCCGCGCCCCGATCGTCGACACCTGGTGGCAGACCGAGACCGGCGCCATCATGATCAGCCCGTTGCCCGGGGTCACCACGCTCGAGCCCGGGTCGGCGCAGCGGCCCATCCCCGGCATCGCGGCCGAGATCCTCGACGACGAGGGCCAGCCGTTCACGGATGCCGAGAAGGTGGGGTATCTCGTGCTCACCAGGCCGTGGCCGTCGATGCTGCGCGGCATCTGGGGCGACCCCGAGCGGTACCGAGAGACGTACTGGAGCCGCTTCGGGCCGAGGTACTACTTCGCCGGCGACGGCGCCAAATACGACGAAAAGGGCA